>DATBCI010000066.1:0-8401 GCA_036270555.1 Burkholderiaceae bacterium | reverse complement strand
ATGCTCAACGATCGCGTCGCAGGCGGCATCGGCGTCGGAGTCCGAAAGCGAGCGACGAGTATCTTGCAGAACCACCCGGAAGGCAAGACTTTTCTCCTTATTTAACAACACGTTAGCGGCCGCTTTCGACGCATCTGCGGTGTGGCCGGGGGCCGGACGGAACACGTCGAACAGCCTGACCTCGCGCAGGACCGCCAGACGGTCGTCGCGAGCCGACAAGCGCTCAATTTCCTCGAATATGCGCGCCGCCGGCAACTCTTCAGGTACCCACATCGCGATATCCCGCATCACCGTCGGAACCTCGGCCACCGGCATCACGCGCGGCAGGGGCACCTCCTGCACCCGATCGATCTGCACCTCGAACAGCATCGCGTCGCCCGTCAGTTCGTACTTTCGGGCGAGGCGCGGGTGCAGTTGGCCTATCCAGCCCGCTACCTGGCCGGCGATCTCGATGCGCGCACAGCGCCCAGGGTGCAGAGCGGGATGAGTTGCGGCCACATAGCGGGCGCACAGCGGGCTGATCAGCCGCTCCAGATCGCCTTTGATGTCGAAAAAATCCGCCTTGCGCGGCGCCACGCCCCACTGCTCGTCGTCCACATCGCCGAAGGTCAGCGCTCCAAGCAGCGTGGGCTGCGCCACTCCGGCCACCTGCAGTGGGCCCTCCGGCTCGCCCGGCTGCCGCCGGAAAACCCGGCCGACCTCGAAGATCCGCACGCGGCTCGCCTGTTGGTTCAGGTTGTATCGCAAAATCGACACGAGGCCTCCGAACAGCGTGGTGCGCATCACGGCATGCTGCGAGGCGATCGGGTTGACAACCGAGATCGGGCGGCCAGGCAAGCCGAAATCGCTCTCCGAGGCCGGATCGACGAACGAGTAGTTGATCAGCTCCTGGTACCCGCAATCGGCCATCCGGCGCCGCAGCTCGTGCGGTCCGCGCACGGTCTCGGGCGCCGCGACCATGCGGGCCGCCTCCAAGGGTGGATGAGCCGGTATGTGCTCGTATCCGACCACGCGCGCCACTTCCTCGATCAGGTCCTCCTCGATCTGCAGGTCGAAGCGATACGAAGGCGGCTCGACCACGAAACCGCGGTCGGCGCGGGCAAAGGTGAACTTCAGCCTGGTAAAGGCCTGCGCCATCTGTTCGTCGCTCACCGGCATTCCGAGCACCTTGCGGCAACGGTCGCTTCTGACCCGGACGCGCTCGCGCGTCGGCAGGTTCGCGATCTGATCGTCGACCGGGCCTATGCGAGTGCGTGCCGTGCCGCAGATCTGGACCACCATTCGCGTGATCGCTTCGATGTGCTCGACCGTGGTCGCGTAGTCCACCCCACGCTCGAAGCGGTGCGCCGCATCGGTGATCAGATTCAGCCGCCGCGTTCTGCCCTGGATCGATTGCGGCCACCAGAAGGCCGCTTCCAGGTAGATGTCCGTGGTGTCCAAGGTCACGGCCGTCGAGTGCCCGCCCATGACGCCGGCCAGCGACTGCACGCCCTGTTGATCGGCGATCACGCCGATTCCCGGATCCAGCTCGACCTCGCGGCCGGTCAGCAATCGCAGCCGTTCGCCGGGGCGTCCCCATCGAACCACCAGGCCGCCGTGCAGGGCTGCCAGATCGAATACGTGGCTCGGGCGGCCGACCTCCAGCATCACGTAGTTGGAGATATCGACCAGCGCGGACACCGAGCGCAGACCGCTGCGCTCCAGGCGCGCGCGCATCCACGGGGGTGTTTCGGCGCGCGCATTCAGGCCGCGCAGCACCCGTCCGGAGAAGCGCCCGCACAGGTCCGGCGCCTCGATGCGCACCGGCAGCCGCTCGTCGCAGGTCGCAGGCACTGGCGCAAAGACCGGATCGCGCAGCGCACTGTCCGTCAGCGCGGCCAACTCGCGAGCCACGCCCAGCACGCTGAGGCAATCGCCCCGGTTGGGCGTGAGCTTGATCTCCAGGCACTGCTCGTCCAGGTTCAACACCTGGCGCACCGGCCGTCCGATCGGTGCGTCCGGCGCAAGGACCAGCAACCCGGCGTGGTCGTCGGAAAGGCCAAGCTCGCGAGCCGAACACAACATTCCGGCCGACGCCACGCCCCGCAGCGTGGCGGTGCCGATCTTCCTGTCGCCCGGCAGGACGGCGCCGGGGAGCGCGCACGGTACGCGCTGGCCGGCAGCCACGTTCGGCGCGCCGCACACGATCTGCACCGGCTCCGAGCTGCCGACATCGACGCGGCACACGGTCAGGTGATCGGAGTTCGGATGCGGGCCGACCTGCAGTACCTGCGCGACCACCACGTCCGAGAAGGGCGCGGCGACGGCTTCGACCGCTTCGACCTCCAAGCCCCCCATCGTCAAGCGGTCGGCGAGCGCGCGCGTGTCGATCGGTGGATCGCAGAACTCGCGCAGCCATCCCTCGGGAATCTTCATTCGCTGAACTGTCTCAGGAAGCGTAGGTCACCGGCGAAGAACTGCCTCAGGTCGTCGACTCCGTAGCGCAGCATGGTCAGCCGCTCCAGCCCGGAGCCGAACGCGAACCCGATCGTGCGTTCCGGATCGAAGCCGAAGTTCCGTATCACGGCCGGGTGCACCTGGCCGGCGCCGGAAATCTCGAGCCACTGGCCCTTGCGCGCTCCGCTGGCGAACATCATGTCGATCTCGACCGACGGCTCGGTGAACGGGAAATAGGATGGACGAAACCGCACCTGCAGATCGTCGCTTTCGAAGAAGCGGCGCACGAAATCGCTGTACACGCCCTTGAGGTCGGCAAAGCTGATGTCGTCGTCGAGCCACAACCCTTCGACCTGATGAAACATCGGCGAATGGGTGGCATCGCTGTCGACCCGGTAGGTGCGTCCCGGCGCGATCACGCGCACCGGCGCCTGGTGCTGGCGCGCGTAGCGCACCTGCATCGGCGACGTGTGGGTGCGTAACAGCAGGGGCCGTCCCTCGGGGTCGCTGGCGTCGACGTAGAACGTGTCCTGCATCGAGCGGGCCGGATGGTTTTCCGGATTGTTCAACGCGGTGAAGTTGTACCAATCCGTTTCGATTTCGGGCCCGTCGGCCACGTCGAAGCCGATCGAACGGAAGATCTGCTCGACCCGAATCCAGGTGCGAATCACCGGATGGATTGCGCCGCGGCTGCGGGCGCGCCCGGGAAGCGAGACATCGATCGCCTCCGTCGCGAGCTGCGCCTGCACGGCAGCATCGCCCAGCTGCGCACGCCGTTCGAGCAGCAACTGCTCGATCGCCTGCTTGGCAGCGTTCAGCCGGGCCCCCTCCTCCCGGCGCTGCTCCGGCTCCAGCCGTGCCAGGGATTTGAGGCGCTCGGTCACTGTGCCTGCCTTGCCCAGAAAGCGCGCCTTCTGGTTTTCCAGGTCAGCAGGCCGGGCGGCCGCGCTGAACGCGTCGCGTGCCTCGGCGATCAGCTCGTCGATCGATTGCATGCTGGCCTCTCGCTGACGCGACCCGCTTTCACGCTGCGCGCTGCGGCGGGCAGGCCCGCCGGCCTTCGCCCAACCGGCTGCGGCGGGCTTGCCCGCCGCAGCGCGCAGCGCGAAGGCGGGACTCTAGGCGCTGCGCACCGATTTGACGCGGTCGACGATGGCCGCGAACGCCGGCTTGTCCAGCACCGCCATGTCGGCCAGCACCTTGCGGTCCAGGTCGATCGCGGCCCGGCGCAAGCCGTTGATAAACGCGCTGTACGACAGATCGTGCTCGCGCACCGCTGCGTTGATGCGGGCGATCCAAAGCGAGCGGAACACGCGCTTGCGCTGCCGCCGGTCGCGATACGCGTACTGACCGGCCTTCATCACCGCCTGCTTGGCAACGCGGAACACGCTGCTGCGGCGCTGCGTATAGCCCTTGGCCTGCGCCAGCACCTTCTTGTGGCGGGCGCGGCTCGTGACACCTCGTTTTACGCGTGGCATCCCGAGTCCTCCTTAGGCGTACGGCAGCATGCGCCGCACTGATTTTTCGTCGGAGGCATGGATCTCGACCAGGCCACGCAGATGGCGTTTGTTCTTGGTCTTTTTCTTGGTCAGCAGGTGTCGCTTGAACGCCTGGCCACGTTTGATCGATCCGCCCGAGCGGACCGTGAAGCGCTTGGCGGCGCTCCTCTTGGTCTTCATCTTCGGCATGACACGTACTCCATCTTCGATGCCGCCGGGCGCCCAGCGCATCGGCTGGGACTTCACCTGCCTGCGACACTTCTTTTTGGCGGCACCCGGCTCGAGTGGATCCGGTTGCTCGCTGGTCCGGGCCGCTGACCCGGACCGTCCACAGGGCGCGGCACGATGGCCACGCCGCCCTGTTACTTCTTGCGCCTCGGCGACAGCACCATCACCATCTGGCGCCCTTCGAGGCGGGGCATCGCCTCGACCTGGCTGATCGGTTCCAGGTCGGCCTTGACCCGTTCAAGCACCTTGAGCCCCAACTCCTGGTGGGCCATTTCGCGCCCGCGGAAGCGCATGGTCACCTTCGCCTTATCGCCTTCTTCCAGAACCTCGGTGAGCTTCCTGACCTTGGTCAGGTAGTCGTTCTCATCGGTCGCCGGACGGAACTTGATTTCCTTGATCTGGATCTGCTTCTGTTTCAGCTTGGCCTCGTGGGCCTTTTTCTGCTCCTCGTACCGGAACTTGCCGTAATCCATCAGCCGGCACACCGGCGGCACTGCGGTCGGAGCAATCTCGACCAGATCCACATCGGCCTCTTCGGCCATACGCAGCGCGTCGGTCGTACGAACGACCCCGAGCTGCTCGTTCTCGATTCCGATCAATCGAACTTCCGGAACCGTAATCTCGCCATTGAGTCGATGCGCACGTTCTTGAGCGATGGTTACAACCTCCTTGGAAAAGATATCGAGCCGCGTGCCACAGCCAGCAATTCGACTCTGCGCTAAGGCCTGGCGCCCGCCGCCTTCGGCTGCGCCTTGGTCGCCTTAGCGGCTTGCGCCGCCTGCCCAACCTCGCTGTTGATATCGCGATTGCTTCGCTGCTCGACCTCCAGCCGCAGTCGCTCGGAGAAGGCCGCCACGGACATCACGCCCAGATCGACCCCGCCGCGAGCCCTCACGGCCACCGTTCCCGCCTGCAGCTCCTTGTCTCCGACGACGCAGATGTAGGGGAGCTTTTGCAAGGCAAGACTTCGAATTTTATATCCAATCTTATCGTCCCGCAAATCTGTTTCGGCCCTAAACCCTTGTTTTTTCAGCTCTTCGCCTATTTGTAACGCATAAGCGCGCTGGTGCTCGCTGATGCTGGCCACTGCCACCTGGATCGGCGCCAGCCAGGCGGGCAGCGCTCCGGCGTAATGCTCGATCAGGATTCCGATAAAGCGCTCGAGCGACCCGACGATCGCACGGTGCAGCATGACGGGGGTACGCCGCGTGTTGTCTTCGGCCACGTACTCGGCGCCCAGCCGGCCCGGCAACAAAAAGTCCACTTGCATCGTGCCGCACTGCCAGGACCGTCCGATCGAGTCCTTCAGGTGGTATTCGATCTTCGGCCCGTAAAAAACACCGTCCCCCGCTGCGATCTGAAACTCGCACCCGGATCGTCGCAAAGACTCCATCAGCGCGTGCTCGGCCTTGTCCCACAGTTCGTCGGAGCCGATCCGGCGTTCGGGACGGGTCGCAACCTTGTAGGCGATGTTTTCGAATCCGAAATCGCGGTACACCCGTTGCAAAAGCGTCGTGTAGTCGGCGCATTCGGGCAGGATCTGATCCTCGGTGCAGAAAATGTGCCCGTCGTCCTGGGTGAAGCCGCGCACCCGCATGATTCCGTGCAGCGAGCCCGAGGGCTCGTTGCGATGGCATTGCCCGAACTCCCCGTAGCGCAGCGGCAGGTCCCGGTAGGAGCGCAGGTCCGATTTATAGATCTGCACGTGCCCCGGACAATTCATCGGCTTGAGCGCGTAGTGCCGGTTCTCTGACTCGGTCGTGAACATGTGCTCCCGGTAGTTGTCCCAGTGACCGGTCTTCTCCCACAGGCTGCGGTCGAGTAGCTGCGGGCCCTTGACCTCCTGGTAGCCGTTGTCCCGGTACACCTTGCGCATGTACTGCTCGACCTGCTGCCAGATGGTCCAGCCTTTGGGATGCCAGAACACCATGCCCGGGGCTTCGTCCTGCTGGTGGAACAGGTCCAGCTCGCGCCCCAGCCGGCGGTGATCGCGTTTCTCGGCCTCTTCCAGCATGTGGAGGTAGGCGTCAAGCTCCTCTTTGCGTGCCCACGCGGTTCCATAGATCCGCTGCAGCATCTCGTTGCGACTGTCGCCGCGCCAGTACGCCCCCGCGACCTTGGTCAGCTTGAATACCTTGAGCCGTCCGGTTGACGGCACGTGGGGTCCGCGGCACAAGTCGATAAAGCGCCCCTCTCGATAGAGCGAGATCGGCTCCGCAGCGGGAATCGAGGCGATGATCTGCGCCTTGTAGTGTTCCCCGATCGATTCGAAAAACCGGACCGCGTCGTCGCGCTGCCACACTTCCCGCTGCACCGGCTCGTCGAGCGCCGCCAGCTCGGTCATCTTGTGTTCGATCGCCCGCAGATCCTCGGGCGTGAAAGCGCGCTGGTAGGAAATGTCATAGTAGAACCCGTTCTCGATGACCGGGCCGATCGTCACCTGCGCGTCCGGGAACAGCTCCTTGACCGCGTACGCCAGCAGGTGCGCGGTTGAGTGGCGGATCACCTCGACTCCCTCAGCATCGCGGTCGGTGACGATCGCGACGCTCGCGTCGTGGTCAACCGGAAACGACGTGTCGACCAGGCGACCGTCGACGCGGCCCGCGAGCGCGGCCTTGCTCAGGCCCGGACCGATGGAAGCGGCGATCTCGGCGACCGTGACCGGGCGGTCAAACGGGCGCTGCGAACCATCCGGTAGTGTTATTAGGGGCATGGGATTGAGAACGTGGTAGGCGCGATTGGACTCGAACCAACGACCCCCACCATGTCAAGGTGGTGCTCTAACCAGCTGAGCTACGCGCCTGCGGGGCAGTTTGATAATACACGAGGCATTACAATCAACGATCAGCATGTCACACGGGTGCCATCTGTCTTTAACAAACCCGAAAACGTGCTCGACTAGACTTGGTTGATTAATCACGGGAAACGCCGATGTCAACACGCGATCGCGCCCCGCTGCTCGAAGCGAGTCTTGAGAAGCCGCAACGTGAGCCACGGCTGTCGGTCGGCTTGGCACGCGGTCCGGCCGACATCGAAGACGCCCAGCGGCTGAGGTACGAGGTTTTCGCGCAGGAAATGGGCGCTCAGCTCGAGCCCAACGACGACGGGCTCGACCAGGACGAGTTCGACCCATTTTGCGACCACCTGATCGTCCGCGATGACGATACGACCCGAGTGGTCGGCACCTATCGGATCCTGCCCCCGCACAAGGCCCGCAAGCTCGGCAAGCTGTACTCGGAGAACGAGTTCGACCTGTCGCGCCTGACCCACCTGCGGGCCTCGATGATCGAGGTCGGCCGCTCCTGCGTGCACGCCGACTATCGCACCGGCAGCGCCATTTTGCTGCTGTGGGCGGGCATGGCCCAATACATGAAGTCGCACGGCTATCGCCACCTGATCGGCTGCGCGAGTGCCCATCTGGCCGACGGCGGTGCGCAGGCGGCTCGCCTGCGCGACGAACTGCAAGGCTACCTGGCCAGCCCCGAATACCGGGTGTTCCCGAAGCTGCCGTTCCCGCACGAGCGCATTCCGCGCGCTGCCAGTTTCGAGATTCCGCCGCTGATCAAGGGATACGTGCGGCTGGGCGCCAAAGTCTGCGGCGAGCCGGCGTGGGATCCCGACTTCAACACCGCCGACTTCCTGGTCTGGCTGTCGATGGACGGCATCAACCTGCGCTACGCGCGTCATTTCGATCTGCTGGCGGCGCAGATGGCCTCGAGCGGCACCTGAACCGATGCAACTGCCCCGGGCGCTGCAACGAGCCTTATCGCTGATCAGCCGTCTCGGGCGTCCGCGCCGCAAGCCGCAGCGCCTCGACCCGCTGCGCCGCATCTACCTGTCGCCCTTCTAGCAGGCCTGCCCCGCGCCGTATCGTGGCCGTCGGCCGGCCGGGCCTGGCGCCGACAGCGACGGGCATTGCGCAGCCTGGGCGGCGTCAGCGCCGCCGTGCTACGAGCACGCCCTTGACTTCGCCGATCTGCGCCAGGGTGCGGCGGGTGACGGCAAGGTCGGGGACCTGGACCGTGAACTGCATGCGCGCCTCGCCCTGCTGCGACAGCGTGTTGACGCCCAGCACGTTGAGCTTCTCGCGCGCGAACACCTCGGATATGTCGCGCAGCAAGCCGGGGCGGTCCTGCGCCAGTACGAACACTTCGGTCGGATAGCCTTCGCCACCACCACCCCAGGTGACGTCGATCACGCGCTCGGGGTTGCGCCTGGCGAGCGCACGGGCGTTTGAG
>DATBCI010000065.1:0-16913 GCA_036270555.1 Burkholderiaceae bacterium | reverse complement strand
CGAGCGTCGAGCGCCGTATCAGCAGCATTCAGCGCGGCCGGTGCAAGCCCACTGCCACCGACCATCAACGCCAGCGCCGCTGCGCGTGCCGCTTCGCGCCGATCGCGTCTCATCGCTTGATGCCGGGACCGCTGTAGACGGCGCCGTTGGCGTTGGCGGCGATGAACATCGTCAGGGCAATGGTGGCATCCGATGCGTACACCGGCTCTGGAAAGCGTTGCTGGCGGAAGCAGTCGTTCAAGCGCCATTGAAACGAGCGGAACAGACCCTGCGACACACGGTACGCCGGCCAGCGGGTGTAGGCGCGTTGAGCGCCCGCGGTCGTAGCCAGGTTCGGCAGCTCTTGCAGCCGGATGCGGCTGGCGTTGGACGAATGGCAGCTGACACACGAAAAATCGTAGGGCCCGGCACGATAGAAAAACAATCGCTCGCCCAACGCATACGCTTCCTTTTCCTTGGCCTCGAGCTGCGGCACATGCATCGTGGCGCCGCGCGACTGGCCCGCCGCGTACGCCACCAGCGCCTCGATGTCCGAATGGGTGGCGTCGGTCGAGAACGGCTTGGCGACGATCTCCGCTTCCGGTATTGCCTGCAGCGCCGTCATGCAGGTGATCAGCCGTGACTCCAGGTCCTGCACGCGCCCGGTGTCCGCGAACAGCCGCGGCAACTCGGCATAAGCGCCCTTCACGACTCCCGGTCCCCGCCCCAGGTCGCACCGTTCGAGGTTCGAGCGCGCCGGGCCCGCCGCGGTCTTCCACACTTGCTCGCCGCGCATCTCGTCCAGCTCGGCCGGATTGCCTTCGTCCAGCATCTCGTGGTATCGGGTGATCGCGGCGTCGACCGCATCCGGCGCTGCGGCACCGCCGGCGGCTTCGGCCAGATCCAGCCCCGACCACAACAGGACCACTGCAGCGCCGGCCCACGCCACCACGATCGCTTTCACGACAGGCGCAATGCGCAAGTCGGCGGCACCCGGCGCGGCCGCCCTGGGTTCGGGCGCCGTCGCGTCAGCCAATCGTGGCCTCGTCGGAGCGCCGGTCGCCTTTGCTGTCGACCCAGCTGACCGTGACGCGGTCGCCCACCTGGCCGCCCTTGAAGCGGAACGCCAGATATGGATTCCTCGAGACCGACGTACCGAACTGCGCACGCAGCACGACCCGATCGCCGTGCGTCGCCGTGACCTCCGTGATGAACCACGCGGGCACCGGCGCACCGGACTCATCCTTGCGCAGGCCGGTTTCCATCGGGTGCCGCATCAAGACCTTGACTTCGGTCACGCCGTCCGCCAGCGCAGCCTTGATCTTCATCGGGTCGCCCATTGCGCGTTCCGTCACAGTCAGGTCAGGCGGTCAGCCGCCACAGCCACCCAAGGTCACCTTGACTTCCTTCGATGCCAGGAAGACCTTCGACTCCGAACGCACCGCCGCAATAATCCGGCACGTCTCGGCCATCTTCACGCGGGTGACGAGCGACGGTTCAGTGCCCTCAGGCAGCTCGAACACCGAAGACAGGATGGTCGGATTCTTCTCCACCAGAATCGCGATCCGATCGACACGGGCCAGGCTGCAGGACACCCTGACCGGCACCACGGCTCCGTTCTCGGCGATCTCGGGCGCTTCCAGCTGGACCTGTTCCGACTCGGCAGCCCCGCCCAGGCCCGCGTCGCTCAGCGCCTGCGCGACGCTTTTGGCGTCGAAGCCGGCTCGGGTCCATTCGGCGCGCACCGCCGACGGCTGCAGCAGCCCGATCGCCGCCAGTGCACCGAGCAGGCCAAGACCGCCTCCGGCGCGCAGGGCGGCGCGGCGATCCTGACATGCGCGGGTCATCGAGGGATGGTCGATCATCACGGGCGATCCGGGGTGAAATGCGATTGCAATCCCTTCCAGCAATCCGCGTAGTCGGTTTGTCGGTGCGGGGCGTTCAGCGCGTAGGCGGTCGCTTGCAACGGGTGCCGCGTTTCGAACATCAGCGCCATCGTGTTCCGGATCGATTCGGGTTTCGACGTGTCCGCCTGGCTGGCTCGCTCGAATGCGGCCGCATCGGGTCCGTGACCCGACATGCAATTGTGCAGGCTTGCGCCGCCTGGAACGAACCCGCGCTCCTTGGCATCGTAGACGCCGCTGATCAGCCCCATGAACTCGGAGGCGACGTTGCGGTGATACCAGGGCGGGCGGAACGTGTGCTCCATCACCAAAATGCGCGGCGGGAAAATCACGAACTCCACGGCGCTGGCACCGGGTGTGTCGCTCGGCGACAGCAACACGACAAAGATGGATGGATCCGGATGATCGAAACTGATCGATCCGATCGTATTGAAACGGCGCAGGTCATATTTGTAGGGCGCGTAGTTGCCGTGCCAGGCAACCACATCGAGCGGCGACCGGCTGAGCCGACCGGCCCACAGCTTGCCGCGGAAGCGAGCCAGCAACTCGACCGGCCCTGCCCGGTCCTCGTACCAGGCAACAGGCGTCAGGAAGTCGCGCGGATTGGCCAGGCCATTGGATCCGATCGGGCCCAGGTCCGGCAGCCGGAACGCGGCCCCGAAATTTTCACAGACGTAGCCGCGAGCCCCGGCCTCCTTCAACTCGACGCGGAAGCGTACGCCGCGCGGAATCACGACCACCTCATGCGGCTCCGCCTCGATGATCCCGAACTCGGTGCAAAAGCGCAGTGCGCCCTGCTGCAACGCGATCAGCAACTCGGCATCCGCGTCGTACAGCACGCGATCGCTCATCGACCGGTTGATGGCGTACACGTGAATGCCGCAGCCGCTTTGAGAGGCGGCCCCGCCGGTACCGGCCATCGTCACCAGGCCTTGCGCAAAGTCGGTCGGGGCCGACGGCTCGGGAAGCGGGTCCCAGCGCAGCGGATCGGGAGGCGTGTCGCCGTCAGCGAACTCACTGCTCCAGCGGTGCGCTTCGATGCGGCTGAACGGGCCATTCAGCGTGCTGGGAAGGATGCGGTACAACCATGAGCGCCGGTTCGAGGCGCGCGGCGCAGTGAAGCTCGTCCCTGACAGCTGCTCCGCATACAAACCGTAGGGGCAGCGCTGCGGCGAATTCTGGTGGGCCGGCAGGGCACCCGGCAATGCTTCAGTCGAGAAGGTGTTGCCGAACCCACTCTGATAGGCCGCCTGCAGATTGGCCTGTGTCGTTTCGGAAAGTCTCATGAGATCCAGTCCCGGTCCGGCGCAATCGTGACCGCGCAGCTCGATGGTACCGCTGATCGCGAGGCCCGCGAATGAGAGCCGCGGGTCAGCCGGCGGGATTGCTTGCGACGGCGCGCTAGTGCAGTTTCACGTGCGGTTCGGTGCGCCGCGTGATCATCCTGGCCAGCGTATCGAGAGCGACCTTCCAGATTCCGTGCAGCGCCAGCTCGTGCATCTTGTACAGCGACAGATACATCAGGCGCGCAAAGTACCCCTCGATCCAGATGTTTCCCCCGACGAGGCCCCCCATCAGGTTGCCCACCGTCGAGTATTCGCCGAGGGAAACGAGCGACCCGAAATCCCGATAGCGCCAGGGCCGCAGCGGACGACCCTGCAAGAGGCGCTCGATCTGACCCACCATGTGCGATGCCTGCTGATGAGCCGCCTGCGCTCGCGGTGGCACCAGGGTTCCCGGCGCCCTGCCGATCCACGGGCAGGCCGCGCAATCGCCGATCGCGAATACGTGGGGATCGCGGGTCGTTTGCAGCAAGGGTGTGACGACCAACTGGTTGATCGCGTTGGTCTCGAGCCCGTTCAGGTTCCTCAGGAACTCGGGAGCTTTTACCCCTGCGGCCCACACCACCAGCTCGGCGGGAAGAGTCTCGCCACTGTCGAGTCGAACCCCGTCGGGCAGGACTTCCTTCACGCGCGAGGAGGTTCTCACCTTCACTCCCAGCTTTTCGAGCAGCCCGTTGGCTGCCTTCGCCAGGCGTTCCGGCAACGCCGGCAGAATGCGAGGTGAGGCTTCGAGCAGAATCAGGCGAATGTCCTTATCCGGATCGATCCGGTCCAGTCCGTACGACACCAGCGTACGGGTCGACCGATGCAGCTCGGCGGCCAGCTCAACCCCGGTCGCTCCCGCACCGATCAGAACAACCTGCAACTGACCAGGACGCAGCGGGGTCGTCTGCGCGTGGGCCCGGATGCAGGCGTTGACCAGCCGGCGCTGGAAACGGGCGGCTTCCGACGGCGTGTCCAGCCTTATCGCATATTGAGCAACCCCCGGAATGCCGAAATCGTGCGTCAGGCTGCCGACCGCGATCACCAGCGTGTCGTACTCGATGGCACGGGCGGGCGTGACCTCGTCGCCGTCCTCATCGATGAATGGCCCCACATGAACCAGGCGACGCTCACGATCCAACCCCTTCATCTCACCGATCCGATAGCGGAAGCCGTGCCAATGCGCTTGGGCCAGGTAGTTCGTTTCATAGCTGCCAAGATCCATGCTGCCGGCAGCAATCTCGTGCAGATGGGGCTTCCAGAAATGGGCGCGCGTCTTCTCAATCAGCGTCAGGCGGGCGCGCCCGCGACGGCCCAGACGCTCGCCCAGCCGCGTGATCAGTTCGAGGCCGCCCGCCCCTCCTCCAACCACAACCACCTCGTGGAGTCGCCGGGCCTGGTCGTTTGCGGGATTAGACAATGGTCGGCCTTTGCATATTCAAAGGGGCGCGTTGCGCTCCGGGCTCGGTTTGGGCCAATTTCAGCTCAATAAGAGTGTATGTTAGTGGCAGCGATTCAAGGTCGATCTCAAACCGGAGGTCACCCGTGTACTCTCGAATCCTGGTCGCCACCGACGGCAGCCCCACGTCAGAACAGGCCGTCGAGCAGGCCGCACGGCTCGCTAAGGATCAGCATGCCCAATTGCGGATTGTTCACGCGATCGAGCAGTCCCGCCTCGCCTTCGCGGCCGCCGGCCCGGTCGCACTTGATCTGGAAGGAATTCTTGATGCCTTGCGCAAGTCCGGGCAAGCGGCGCTCGACCGCGGCAAAGCGATTGCACAACCATTGGGCGTAGACGCCGAGACCGCCATCGTCGGCGACGATGCTATCGACGATCGCGTGGCCATGGTGTTGGCGGCCGAGGCGCGTCGCTGGAAGGCGGACCTTGTCGTCCTCGGAACGCACGGACGTCGAGGGATCAACCATCTGCTGATGGGCAGTGTGGCCGAAGCGGTTGCCCGCGTCGCCCCGGCTCACGTGCTGCTGGTTCGGGCCAGGCCCGCTCAACGATGAGCGCAGCCGGCAGCTGGTGCTAGCGACGAATTTCCGCTAATGCGATCGGACGGTCAACCTCATGCGACGCAGCGAGCTTTCAAGCCGGTTGCATGAGCTCGAGCACACGGGCCTGATGCGCCGCCGGCGCCGGGTCGAGGGGCCGCAAGGTCCGCATCTGCGTGTCAACGGCACAACCTATCTGGCGTTCTGCAGCAACGACTATCTGGGCCTGGCGGCGCATCCGGCGCTGGCCGACGCCGCACGCCGCGCGCTGGATGAATTCGGGGTCGGTGCAGGCGCCTCCGCTCACATCTGCGGGCACACCAGCCTGCACGAGGCGTTGGAGGAGCGCCTGGCGCGCTTTGTCGGCCTGCCACGCGCTTTGCATTTCTCCACTGGCTACATGGCCAACCTGGGTGTGCTTCCCTCGCTGGCGGGACCTGGCGACGTCATCTTTTCGGATCGCCTCAACCATGCCAGCTTGATCGATGGCGCGCGCCTGTCGCGTGCTGACGTGATTGTGTATCCGCACTGCGACGTCGAGGCGCTCGATCTGCTGATGTACAAAAGCGCACAACGCTCCAAGTTGGTGGTGACCGACTCGGTCTTCAGCATGGACGGCGATCTGGCGCCACTGCCACAGCTGTTGAGGTTGTGCGAGCATCATGATGCGTGGCTGGTGGTTGACGATGCGCACGGCTTCGGCGTGCTGGGGAAATCGGGCGCTGGCGCGCTGAGTCACTGGGGTGTGAACTCGCAACGGCTGGTTTACATCGGCACACTGGGCAAGGCCGCCGGCGTATTCGGCGCGTTTGCAGCGGCCGACTCCGACGTCATTGAATGGATTCTTCAGCGCGCGCGCACCTACATGTTCACCACGGCCAGTCCGCCCATGCTGGCGGGCGCGCTGCTGGCGGCCCTCGACGTGATCGAATCGGAGTCGTGGCGGCGCAGCCATCTGGCGGCATTGATCGAACGGATTTCGTCAGGCCTGACCGGGCTGCGCTGGCCACTAGTGCCGTCCACCACAGCGATCCAGGCTTTGATCATCGGAGACAACGCGGAAGCGTTGTCATTGATGGAATCGCTGCGTCGAGACGGAATCTGGGTTCCTGCCATTCGGCCGCCGACGGTGCCGACCGGCACGGCGCGATTGCGCATCTCACTCAGCGCGGCGCATGCCGAGCCGGATGTTGATCGACTGTTGACAGCGCTTGGACAACATGGACGGCGGAGCCCTGCGCCCGGTAAAGCGACATGACCGTACTTGCATGAGCAGTTTGTGGATTTGCATGGGTACGGGGCAGCGCGTATCCTCGCGAGAGGCCCGCGTTGTGCACGTCCGGGGTGTACGCAGAGGGTTGTGCAATCTGATCCAAACCTGAGAGGTTCATTTCAAAATGGCGTCAATCGTAAGCGCGGTATCGGAACTGGAATCTCGGCGCAAAGCGCTCGAATTTGAGTTGGCAAGCGTCAATTCGAAGCTCAAGGCGATTCAGCAGGCGCTGGATATCTCGGCACGCGCCGACGCCAATGGCCCGGACCGCGGCTCAAAGATGCTGTCGAGCTCAGCGTCCAGGCCCGAGGTGTCCTCCGGCCGCCCGGGTCGCAAGAAGGTGCGCAAGTTGCGGCAGTGGTTTTCGTCGGGCGAAGCGGTTGGCCTGATGAAACAGATCGTCCGTTCGCCGATGACCGCGTCGGACATCGTCAAGGCCCTGGCGCACAAAAAAGGTTACGACAAGGGTCTTCCGCCCGAGCAACTCAAACGGTTCCAGGGAACGGCGTATATGGCCGTTTCAAACGCAGTCAAGGCCGGCAACGCAGTGCGCTTGAAGGACGGGCGTGTGCGCATTCGCTGACCGCCGCTGCCAGGCGCGCGAAAATTGATCCCTTGACGGATGGAAAACCATGTAACCAGCGTCACTCACGTTATTCAGCTCGCGGTGGCTCCGGTCTTTCTGATGACCGCGATCGCGACGCTGATCTCGGCGCTGAACGTGCGCCTCGGCCGCATTGTCGATCGCCAGCGCACCCTGCAAGAGTCGTTAACGGTTGCCGCAAGGTATAACGTCGCAACACGGCAGCGCGAATTCGCGCTGCTGGGTCGCCGGGCCCATCTCTCTTATCTGGCGGTTCTGGCGGCCGTCATCGCGGGACTGTTCATCTGCCTGGTGGTCGCGCTGGCTTTCGTCGGAGTGTTGTTCGAAGTCGATCTGGCCAAGGTCCTGGCGGTGTTGTTCATACTGGCGATGGTCTCGCTGATCACGTCGCTCACCCTGTTCCTGCGCGAGATCTACCTCGCGGTATCGGCCCGCCAGCGCAGCGGCGCGCTGACAGACCTGCCGGCCGCGAGCTCGGCCTCCGAGTCCTGATCGCCGCAGTCGATGAGCCACGCCCCGACCGAAGACCTCAATGTAGCGGCGTCAGAGGTGATGCCGCCGCCGGCCTCGATCAAGACGCAGATCGCCTTGTCGGATGAGGCCGCGCGTACCGTTCTTGAAAGCCGCGCGGCACTGTGCCGGATACTGCGCCGGCAGGACGATCGGCGCTTGATCATCGTCGGCCCCTGCTCGATCCACGATCCGGATGCCGGCCTCGAATACGCACGACGCTTGCGAAGCCTCGCGATCGAGGTGGCCGATACGCTGCTGATCGTGATGCGGGTGTATTTCGAAAAGCCGCGCACGTCGGTCGGCTGGAAGGGCTTCATCAACGATCCCCGGATGGACGACTCATTCCGGGTCGCCGAAGGGATGCAGCGGGCGCGCCGTTTCCTGATCGACGTTTCGGAGCTCGGTTTGCCGGCTGCGACCGAAGCACTCGATCCGATCGCCCCTCAGTATCTGGGCGATCTGATCACCTGGACCGCCATCGGAGCTCGAACATCGGAATCGCAGACCCATCGCGAAATGGCGAGCGGGCTTTCAACACCCGTCGGCTTCAAGAACGGCACCGACGGCGATCTGAGCGGCGCAATCAATGCGATCGTCTCGGCCTCGCGGCCGCACAGCTTCCTGGGGATCAACGCGAACGGCGTGACCGCGGTCATCCGTACCCGCGGCAACGCGTTCGGTCACCTGGTGCTGCGAGGCGGCGGCGGACGTCCCAACTACGACTCGGTCAGTCTCGCGCTTGCGGAAGCTGCGCTGCGACAGGCAGGATTGGCCTGCAACGTGCTGATCGACTGCGCTCATTCCAACTCATATAAGAAGCCCGAATTGCAACCGGTCGTTTTAAGGGACGGCCTGGCGCAGATCGCGCATGGCAACCAATCCATCATCGGTTGGATGATCGAGAGCAACCTTGAATGGGGCAACCAGCCGATCCCGGCCGATCTGTCGCAATTGAAGTACGGCTGCTCGGTGACTGATCCGTGCGTGGATTGGGCGACCACCGAAACGATAATCCGGCAGGCGCGCGATGAATTGCGCGGCTGCCGGAAGGTCTAGGGTCACGGAGTTATCGAACCGTCGGCAGCGTGCTCGGGTCCGGGTTATTGAGGCAGGTGGGGTGTCCAAACCCGCCGGTGCTGATGCCGCTTCCCCCGTCCGGGTTCGGCGTGATATCGAACACGATGTTGTCGGGGCGGCTCGCATCGCCCGAAACTCCGTTCACGCCCGTCAGGTGGTCCAGAGTCAGGAGATTGCGAACGCGCCAGGCGATCATGTGGTCGGTGCAGGACGTGTCGCCGCTGACGCCAACGCCACCGACCACGCGGTGGTTGACGTCGTACAGCCCCAGGCCGCCGCCGAAAACGTTGACCCCACCCACACGCCTGCCGACCATCGGATCGCCCGATGTGCCGAAGTTCAAAGCGGCGCCATCGTACGCGTTGGTCGTGTCGACCGGGTTGCTGTGCTGCAGGCCGTACAGCGACCCGCCGGGTTGGACCGCGGAGAACAAGTTGGCGGTGGACAGCGCAAGCCCGGCGACACCGAAGCTGCCCGATTGCCCGGGGGCATTGCTGTTCGGACCCAGGTTGAACGCGTTGGCCGTGTTGGCCTTTTGCGCGGAAATGACGCGGCTTCCCGGCCACTGCGATTGGAAAGTGCCACCCGAACGGGCGACGGCGCACACATAGCCCTCGCGATTGACGATGGTGGCCCACATGTTCAGTCCCAGCCCGCCGTTGCTCTGCGCGACGGCGTTCACGAGCGCAGTCCTTAGAGCAGCCTGCGATACGGGACAGCTCACCTGTTCCTGCGCAAACACGGCGGGCATTGAAAAAGTCGCTGCCATGGCGATGGCGGCGATGGAAAGTCTGCGGCTCATGGTGTTTCTCCTCTGCAATTGTTGGGCGTTGTGGCCAGGGACCCACGCACGGAATGCATCTGTGAGGGCAACTTTCAAACGGGTGCAGCGGATCCGGCGAAAGAGTCCGGCAGCCGCGCGATGGGCCGCGCGGCTGCCGGGAACCACGGGGGGATGGAGCCCGTTGCCGGCCTCCGCGCCTACAGACGTGAGGAGTCGGTCAAACCCGACAAGTTCAGGCGTGCCTCAGGCGATTGGGACCGATCAACGGCGGTTGGGGTCTGCCGGGTCAGCGCTCGGCCAGGTAATGTGACACTTCGATGGCAGAGCCGGCTTGCAGAAAGGATCGGAATTGCTCCTCGTAGCCATGGTCGGCCACCGTGCTGCGCGCGAGCTGCCGCTGGTAATCGACCCACGAGTCAACGATGAAGCGCTCGACGAACACGCTTTCGTCCGACAGATCCCGGTACAGGCGCCAGACGCGGGCTCCGTTGCGACGCCTGAGCTTTTCGACGGGTTCTGATGCCTGCACGAAGACCTCTCGCTGCCGCGGGTCGATCCGATAGCGGATCTCGACCGCCACCGGTCCGGCTTCGGGCGGCACCGACCCGGACAGCGGCGGCAGCACTTCAGCCGGTGAAAGCTTCACGTCGCGTTCCTCGCCGAACACCACGGGGTAGCGGCGCGCCCAGATCATCAGCACCACCATCAACCCGCTCGCCATCGCAAGCGCCAGGTTGGTGCCTGCATGATTCGCGACCACGCCCCACAGCGCCGCACCGCCCGCCATGAAGCCCTGCGAGGCCAGCATGGATAGAGCAATCGTGCGCGACCGCACCCACATCGGAACCGAAGTCAACAGCGCCGTGCTGAGCGAGGTCAATGCGATGCTCCACGCAGCCCCGCCCAGCACCAGTGCAGGGCACAGACTGCGCACGTCCGACAGCACCGCAGACAGCGCCAGCGTGAAAGCATAAGCAGCCGCTGCAGTTCCGATCTGCGCTTCAAGCGCAACGCGTTCGCGCAGCCAATGCAGTGCCAGGCCGCCCAGGATCGCTCCCACGCCCAGGCTTCCGATCAGCAAACCAAAGCCGGCCGCCGAAGTTCCAAGCCGCGCCTGGCCAACGACCGGCAGCAGCGCCCACAGCGAACTGGCCGGCAGCATGAAAGCGGCCGTTCGAATGACTGGCGCTCGCACCGCCGCCGTGTGCGCCGCGTAATTCAACCCGACACGAATGGCGCTGATCAGGCGCTCGGGCGGCAGCTGTGAGCGAATCGCTGCCGGCTGCCAGCGCCAGGCGACGTTGACGACCCAGGCGTAGGCCGCCGCGTTAATGACAAAGACCAGCCACGGCCCGCTCGCTGTCTGCACAGCGCCCGCCAGACCGGGACCGACCGCGCGCGCGATGTTATAGGCGATGCCGATCAGCGTCAGCGCCTGCGCGAGCTCAGTGCGGTCGACCGCCTCGCACATCGACGACTGCCAGGCCGGACCGTTGAGCGCCATACCGGTACCTAACACGAACGTCAGCGCCAGCAGGCCGCCTGGACCGATCGCCCCGAGCAGTGTCAGGGCGGCCAGAGAAGCGCTCGCCAGCAACATCAGCCCCTGGGTAGACAGGATCAACCGGCGGCGATCGACCAGATCTCCCAGCACGCCAGCCGGCAACGAGAACAGGAACATCGGCAGGCTGATGGCCGTTTGCATCAGCGCGACCAGCAATGCGCTCGAGGTCAGCGAGGTCATCAGCCACGCGCCCGCAACGCTCTGCATCCAGACTGCCAGATAGCTGGCAAGCGAGCCGAGCCACAGGCGTCCAAACGTGTGTTGGCGCAGCGGTGACCAAGGGGAAGCTGGGGCGACGCGTTGATCGAGCACGACCGCCTAGTCTAGCCAATCACGCGTTTACAGCGCGCGCATGGCCCGGGACCACCTCTGGCATAGTGCCATGGCTCGGGGCTCGACGACGGCTTATCACCACGTAAGATGCGCGCCGTGGTTGTAGATCCGGGCTAAAATGCCGCGCAACCCAGGTGTAACGAAGCGATGAAAGTCCTTCTGGTCGACGACCATTCCCTGATCACCGACGCTGTCAGCGCGTTGCTGCAGGATATCGATCCGGACGTCGAGATCCACACGGCCGGCACCGCGCCCGGGGCGATGAAGCTGGTTGAGCAGCACCCCGACGCCGATCTTCTGCTGCTCGACCTGGGTGTGCCCGGAGCCACCGGTACGTCGCTGCTCGAGGCGATCGTGGCGCAGGTGTCGGACCTTAAAATCCTCGTGCTGTCCGGCATGCAGGACCAGCGCAGCGTATTGCGAACCCTGCAGCTGGGCGCGGCCGGATTCGTGCCCAAGTCGATGGCCACCGACAAACTGCTGTCGGCGATCAAATTCGTGATGTCGGGCGGCTTCTACATTCCGGCCGATCTGCTCGAGGAAGCGCAGCGCCTCGGCCCTCTGTCGGGGCCGCCGCCGCGCGTGCAGAACGCCACGCTCGGCTCGTCCCGCATCGCTCTGACGGAACGGCAGGAGCAAGTGCTCCAACTGCTGGCGCGCGGCGCTCCGATCAAGATCATCTGTCGCGAGCTCGGACTGTCGGAAGGCACGGTCAAGACGCACGTGACCGCGATCTATCGAGCATTCGGAGCGTCGAATCGCACCGAAGCGTTGCTGGCGGCACGCCGCAACGGCTACGACGTCGGCTGACAGGCCGCTACACGGGAGAGGTGGCAGGACGGTCGGCCCCGGTCGATGGCACCAGACCGAGCGCCTGCGCGATTGTCGAGTTCAGCAACGAAGCGTCGGCCGGCTTCTGCAACACCACGGGTTCCTCGCCGCGACGGCGCGAAATATTGGTCGCGATCGAAGGTTCGGCTATTGTCCTGGCCTGAAGCAGGCGTTTGAACTCGGCAATCACCTCGTGAGCCGGCACCGCCGTCAGCATCACGACCGGCACCGGATGGCTGACCAGCTCACGGATGCGCAATACCGCTTCGGCTCCATTGATGGGCCCGCCGAGGTTGTGGTCGGCAATGATCAGGTCGATCTTCGGCTCGCTCGTCAGCCGCTGCATCAGCACACTGTCGAACTTCGGCGACGGCAGCACGCGCGCGCCCCACGACCCCAGTAAACGGGCAAGGCTGGTCAGAATTTCCGGATTGTCTTCCAGCACCACGATCATGTGATCGGGGAACGGAATGACCGTGCTCGTGGTCGCCGCGACCGGGCGCGTGCGCATCTTCGCGGGCCGCGGCGCCAGCGGAATCTCGACCCGGAACACGGTCCCCGAGCCGGGCCGGCTGGTAACGAACAGCGAATGGCCCAATACGCTGCAGATGCGCCGAACGATCGACAGGCCCAGGCCATATCCACCGGACGTTTCGGTCTTGGAGCTCTCTCCCCGGTAGAACTCCTCGAAGATGCGGTCGAATTCCTCGCGACGGATACCCGGTCCGGTATCCCACACCTCCAGACTGGCGCGGCCGCCACGTCGGCGCGCCGCCAGCAGCACCCCACCCTCTGTTGCGTAGCGGACCGCGTTGGACAGCAGGTTGCGCAGCACCCGCTGCAGCAACAACGGATCCGTTTCCACGTAAAGGCGGGCACGCCGCTCCCTGAAGCGAAGCCCCTTGGAGGCAGCAATCGGGACGAACTCCTGCCTCAAGGTTGAGAAGACCTCATTGAGGTCGACGATCTGCTTGCTGGCTTGCACCGCGCCCGAATCGAGGCGCGAGATTTCCAGCAGCTCCTCGACCAGCTTGGACAGCGATTCGACCGCCGTCGACAGGTTCTTGGTCAACGGTTCCAGCGGCCCCTGGGCGCGTTTGCGCAGCAGCGAGCAGTAGATCCCGATCGCTTGCAGCGGCTGCCGCAGATCGTGGCTGGCGGCGGCGAAGAATTGCGTCTTCGATCGGATCGCGTTCTCGGCGGCGCGCCGCGCTTCCTCGGCGAGCCGCTTCTCATTCATCAGCTGCTCGACCAGCACCTCGTTCTCGTGGTTTTTCCTGACCGCCTCCGACATGGTTTCGCCGAAATTGCGGCCAAAAAACAGGGTGAACAGGAAAACCGCGAACAGCACGATCGCGGCGCTGTAGTACGCCGCGTCGTGCAGACCCACCATGCGCACGATCATCGGCAGGATCGCCAACGGCAGGAAGCAGAACAACGCCCGCCGGTACCCGGCATACAGCGTCAGCGATCCGAAGGCCACGCCCAGAACGACCGCCAGCAGCACCAGTTGCAGCAGAGGCGACTCGGGCGTGAAGAACACGCTCCCGGCCGCCCCCCACAACAGTCCCGCGGCCACCGCAATGGCAACCCAACGCGAGGCCCACAGCTTGGCGCGCTTGGCCGGCTCCGGATCAAGCCGAAAGGCCCGGGCTGCCCGCAGCCGCAGCAGCGATTCAAGCAGCATCCCGATGAACCAGATCAGCAGCTCGTTCTGGAGCAGCTCGTCCCCTTCGCGGCTGCTGTGCCAGAACGCGGCGACCAGCGCCATGCCGCCGAAGATACTGCCGAGCACCGACTGCGGGACCTGCCGGTAAACCGAGGCCATCACGCCCGCAGTGATTCGCTGATTTCGCTGCTCGGGCGACTCGTCGCCCAAGCCGAGTCGCGTCAGGGGACCCGCCATGGCCCCATCATAATGAACTACTGCGTCCCCATGCGCTCCGCCGTTGCGCTATTGAACGGGGCGCGCACGCGAGGCCGCGAGGGCTTTGGGTCAGGCCTGCAGCGTGGGGTGACCGTGAAATTGCAGCGTGGCTCGTCCCGCTTGAACTCGAAGCCGGCCCGGCGCACCGATCGGCAGCGTGACGCGCCGCGGGCCGTGACCAAATGGCAGTCCGGTCACGACCGGCGTGGCCAGCACCGAGCGCAGGTATCCGACCACCGTGGAGAGGTCGAACCCATTGTCATTGGGCAGGACGGGGATCGGGGAAAAATCGCCCAATACGAGGGCACGCTGGCGTTGGAGAATCCCGCACTGCTGCAGCTGCAGCAGCATCCGCTCGATGCGGTAAGCCGCTTCATTGACGTCTTCAAGAAACAGGATCCCGCCTCGCACCCTTGGCAGATACGCAGTGCCCAGGGCAGCGCACAACATCGACAGATTGCCGCCCCACAATCGGCCTTCGACGTCCAATTCCGGCCCGTCCGCCTCGAACTCGAGCGAGGCTTCGGGGTTCTCGATCGCGCTGAAAAAACTGCGGATCGTGAATTCGCTGTCGCCGCGCGAGCCGAAATCGGCTGCCGAAGGACCCTGAAAACTGACCGCACCGGTGCGTGCCAGCAGCGCCAGGCCGAAGACCGTGAAATCGCTGTAGCCCACCAGGATTGGTCCAGCCTTGCCGATGGCGTCGAAGTCCAGGCGATCGAGCAGGCGCGACAGACCATAGCCGCCGCGCGCGGCGATCACCACGTCGATCGAGCGATCGGTGGCAAAGCGCTGAAGCTCGGTGGCACGCAGCTCGTCCGAACCTGCAAAGCGCAGCTCGCGCGCGAATACCGTATCGCCGGCGCACACCTGCCATCCGCGCTCGGAAAAGAACGAGGCGGCGCGATCGGCCACGGCGGGATCGGGCAGATAGCCCGACGGTGCTACCAGACCCACCCGCCGAAGTCTCATGGCCCCGACCGCCGGCTACGAGTTCCCAGGATCGGCCTCGCCGCCGCCTTGCTGCTGCGCGCGCCGCTCGGCGAAGAAACGGCTCAGCGTCGAGGCGCAAGCCTGCTCCAGCACACGCGAGCGTACGCTCGTGTGGTGATTCAGGCGCGGCTCCGCAAACAGGTCGACCAGGCTGCCACAAGCCCCGGTCTTCGGATCCGGCGCGCCGTAGACCAGGCGTGCGATACGCGCCTGCTGAATCGCACCGGCGCACATCGGACAGGGCTCCAAGGTCACGTATAGCGAGCAGTCGTTCAACCGATAGTTGCCCAGCCAGTCAGCCGCGGCACGAATCGCCTGGATTTCGGCGTGAGCGGTCGGATCGCTTTGACCGATAGGCTGGTTGAATCCGGTCGCAATCACCGCACCGTCCTTGACGATCACCGCGCCGACCGGGACTTCCCCCAGCGCCCAGGCGTTGTGCGCCTGATCCAGCGCCAGCCGCATGAAGGTCTGGTCGGGATCGACCGGCGCTTCACCGCCTTCACTGACCTCGATTGCCTGGGCGGCGCGTTTCAGCCAGGCCCCCTTCACGCTTTCGCCGGTCATTCCCACTCGATGGTTGCCGGCGGCTTGCCGGAAATGTCGTAGACAACCCGATTGATGCCGCGCACCTCGTTGATGATTCGATTCGACACGCGGGCCAGCAGCTCGTGCGGCAAGGGCGCCCAGTGGGCCGTCATGAAATCCTGCGTCTGTACCGCGCGCAGTGCGACCACCCATTCGTAGGTGCGGCCGTCGCCCATCACGCCAACGCTGCGCACCGGCAGGAAGACAGCGAAAGCCTGGCTGGTGCGCTCATACCAGCCACTCGCGCGCAGCTCTTCGATGAAGATCGCGTCGGCGCGCCGGAGCAGATCGGCATATTCAGCCCGAACCTCGCCCAGGATGCGAACGCCAAGTCCGGGCCCCGGAAACGGGTGGCGAAACACCATCTCGCGCGGCAGGCCCAGTGCCAGTCCGAGCTCGCGCACCTCATCCTTGAACAACTCTCGCAACGGCTCGAGCAGCTTCAGGTGCAGCGTCTGCGGCAGGCCACCGACATTGTGGTGCGACTTGATATTGATCGCCTTCTTCGTCTTGGCGCCGGCCGATTCGATCACGTCCGGATAAATCGTTCCCTGCGCGAGCCAACGCGCGTTGGGACGACGTGCCGCCTCCTGCTGGAACACCTCGACAAACTCGGCCCCGATGATCTTGCGCTTGCTCTCCGGGTTGACCTCGCCAGCCAGGCGCTTCATGAAACGCTCAGAGGCGTCCACCGTCACCAGCTGCAGGCCCAGGTGAGTCCTGAAGGTTTCAGCGACCTCGCGGGCCTCATTCAGGCGCAGCAGGCCGGTGTCGACAAACACACAGGTGAGCTGGTTGCCAATGGCACGATGAATCAGCAGCGCTGCCACCGACGAATCGACGCCGCCCGAAAGGCCCAGGATCACTTCCTCGCGGCCGACCTGCGCGCCGATCGTGCGCACGGCCTCCTCCAGGTAGTTGGGCATGCTCCAGTCACCCCGGCAGCCGCAGATGTCACGCACGAAGCGCGTCAGGATCGCCTGTCCCTGCGGCGTGTGCGTGACCTCGGGGTGGAACTGGACCGCGTACAAGCTTCGGCTCTCATCCGCCATGGCGGCGGTGGGGCAGGTATCGGTCGACGCCATCCGCTCAAAACCGGGCGGCATTTGCACCACGCGATCACCGTGGCTCATCCACACCTTCAGCATCCCGTGTCCATCGGACGTCTGGAAGTCCTGGATTGCGTCCAGCAGCCGCGTGTGGCCGTGGGCCCGAACCTC
>DATBCI010000064.1:0-8340 GCA_036270555.1 Burkholderiaceae bacterium | reverse complement strand
TCGTGCGCGGCGGTCTCTTCCGGGCTGGCCGCCACCACGATCAGGAGCGACGGGTCCACCGGCGCCACGTCCGCCGCCAGCTCGTGCCTCAGGTCGATCACCAGGCTGTCCTGGCCGCGTGTCATCGCCAGATAAACCTCGGCCAGCAGCCCGGCGTCCAGCAGCGCTCCGTGCAGCGTCCGGTGGCGATTGGACACGCCATAACGCTCGCACAGCGCGTCCAGTGAATTGCGTTTGCCGGGGTGCAGCTCGCGCGCCAGGCGCAGGGAGTCGGTGACGCTGGCGCAATGCTCGGCGAACGGCGGCCGGCCCATCAGCGCCAGCTCCAGGTCCAGGAACGCCAGGTCGAAAGGCGCGTTGTGGATGATCACCTCGGCGTCGCGCACATAGTCGAGCAGGTCGTCGACCACGTCGGCAAACCGCGGCATATCGGCCAGGAACTCGTCGGTCAGGCCGTGCACCTCCCGGGCGCCGAAGTCGATCGGCCGGCCCGGATTCACATACTTGTGCAGCCGGTGATCGGTCAGGCGGCGCCCGACCAGCTCAACGCAGCCGAGCTCGATGATGCGGTGGCCATCCTTGGGCTCCAGGCCCGTGGTTTCGGTATCGAGCACGACTTGTCGCACCGCCAGACCCTCACCCCCGACCCCTCTGCCGCAAGCGGGAGAGGGGCGATCGATCGCAGCGGCTCACGCACCTCTCCGACTCGAGTTCAGCACGCCGTCGAGACCCTCGTTGGCGAGCGCATCGGCGCGTTCGTTGCCTTCAACGCCCGCATGTCCCGGCACCCAGCGCCACTCGATCCGGTGCGGCGCCGCAAGCTCGGCCAAGCGCTGCCACAGGTCGACGTTCTTCACGGGCTTGTTGGCGGCAGTCTTCCAGCCGCGCCTTTGCCACTGGGAAATCCACTCGGTGATACCGAGCTTCACGTATTGCGAGTCGGTGTGAATGACGAGCTGGCTGGGACGCTTGACGGCGGCCAGGGCCTCGATCACCGCGGTCAATTCCATCCGATTGTTGGTGGTGCCGAGCGCGCCGCCATGCAGCTCGCGACGGTGCCCGCCACTGACCAACAGCGCGCCCCATCCTCCGGGTCCCGGGTTGCCGCGGCAGGCGCCGTCGGTCCAGATTTCGATCGCCGCGGCTTCGCTCACCGCGGTCGTGCTCGGCGTGGCCCCCAGGACGGGTGCGTCAGCGCCCCGCGGCGCAAGCGGGACGGTGAGCCGCTCAGTAAGCCGAACCGAGCGAGCATGCCTCACCCGCGCGCCGCATCGCGCGCGGTGTCGTTGGCCGCGTCGTCGGGCTGCTCGATGCGCACGCTGAAGGACGCTGGGGTGCGGCTGCGCGGAGTCGCGGCCGGCGCCAGCGTCACGCGGCGCTCCTCCCTGTGCTTCTTCACCAGGCCCACCAGCCGCATGCCGCGCACGCGCTTGACGGCGGTCAGCAGATAGACGCTGCCCAACACGGGCCACCAGCGGTCGCCCGCCTTTTCCAGGAACGACCAGCGAGCGAGCCAGCGTTCGCTGCCCGCCCACGGCGCGTAGCAGCCGAAGCGGCCCCGATTGGCCTCGAACGACAGCAGCTTCAGCCAGTCCTTCAGCCGCGGCAGCGAAATGAACTGCCCCTCGCGCGGAAGATACGGCCCTGCGCCCGCGCGCACCAGCGCCTGGCGCAGGCCCCACAGGCTGGCCGGATTGAAGCCCGTGATGATCACCTGCCCTTCCGGCAGCAGCACCCGGTCGACCTCCCGCAGCACCTGGTGCGGTTCCTGCGCAAACTCCAGGATGTGCGGCATCACGAGCAGGTCGATCGACTGCGTTGCGAACGGCAGCTCCTCGAAGCGCGTGATCACCGCCACGCGCCGCTGGCTCAACTGGAACGATCCGTCGGCCTGCACCGTGGTCTCGTCGATCAGCCGATCCGACACGCACAGCCGCAGCGGCATCCGGTTTTCCGACAGCGTGTCGATTTCGGGCAGGCCGAGCTGGATCGCGTGGTAGCCGAAGATGTCCGCCACCGCGCGGTCCAGGTGCTCCAGCTCCCAGCGCAGCACGTACTGACCCGGCGGCGACGCCAGGAAATCGGAGAAGCTCAAGTTAGACTGCATCTGGTCATTCGCATCGCGCAGCACCGACACGGCATAGCCCCTCGATGGATTCTCCCCCGACCACCGGTTCGATCGTAATCAGTCCCATCCCTGCATTCCAGGACAACTACATCTGGATGTTGGCACGCGGGAGCGAAGCCATCGTCGTCGACCCCGGCGATGCCAAGCCCGTACACGCGGCGCTGCGCCAGAATGGGCTGAAGCTGACAGGCATTGTAGTCACACACCACCACGGCGATCACGTGGGTGGAGTGGCCGAACTGGCCGATGCCTACCGTGCCCGCGTATGGGGACCGGCGCGCGAGTCGATCCCGCGACGCCAGGTGGCGCTCGCCGAGGGTGACTCGATCGAGCTGATGGACCAGCGCTTCACGGTGATCGACGTTCCCGGCCATACGCTCGGGCACATCGCCTTTCATGCCTCGGTCATCGACACGCTGCTGTGCGGCGACACGCTATTTGCGTGCGGCTGCGGGCGCCTGTTCGAAGGCACCCCGGCGCAGATGCTGGACTCGCTGACCAAGCTGGCGAGCCTGCCGGATGCGACCCGCGTGTACTGCGGGCACGAGTACACGCTGGCCAACATCGGCTTCGCCCGTGCCGTGGAGCCCGACAACACCGAGCTCGCTGAGCGCCAGCAGGACTGCCAGCGCCAACGCGATCGGGGCGAGCCGACCGTGCCGTCGACCATCGGCGTCGAGCGGGCCACCAACCCCTTCCTGCGCTCCGGTCAGGCCACCGTGCGGGCCGCGGCCGAGCGGCGCGCAGCGGGCGCGGGCGGCGATCCCGTGTCAACCTTCGCCGCCATTCGCGCGTGGAAGAACCAGTTCTGAAGCGAAACCGCGGCCAGATCCTGAAGACCATCCAGGGTTTGCCCAGGACGGACATCGGATCCGCAGTGTGCAAATGGCACGCCATTTCGGTGACCTTGGAACCTTGCGCGGTCACTAGCGGCCCCATACACTCGGATGTGATTCCCGATAGACATTGACCCCGAAAGGGTCGAAAACGATGCTGATGCGACCTTTCTTTGCGATCGCGTGGGCGGGCACGTTGTGCCTGGCCGCCAACGCCTGGAGCGCGACCCTGGAAACGGTGCACCCGACGGTGCCCGAGGTCGCCCCGCTGCCACCTGATCCCGCACATCCCGCGCCCGCCACGGACGGCTCCAAGACGCAATTTGCGCCGGACGAGGTGCAGGAGAGCCCCAACATGCCGCAAACCGCTCCGGCCAACGGAGCGGCGACCGACGCGGTGCCGTCGGTGCAGGACCTGGAAACGCCCGACGAGGCATCCCCCGCACCCGAAGCCAAGACGCCGGCCTCGCCTCAAGCCCCGGCTGCGGCGCAAGCTCCGGCCACCGCTCCGGCAATGCCCGCAGCGGCCAAGGCAGCCTCCGAGGATCAGGCCGCACAGGCCGCAGCCATTGCGGCGGGCGACCTGTGGCAGCGGATCCGCAAAGGCTTCCAGATGCCCGACCTGACCAACAAGAAGGCGGTCGTCAGCACCCGCTGGTACGCCGGTCAGCCCGACTACCTGGACCGGATGACGACCCGCGCCAGCCTGTACCTGTACTACATCGTGCAGGAGATCGAGAAGCGCGGGATGCCGACCGAGTTGGCGCTGCTGCCGTTCGTCGAGAGCGCGATGCAGCCGCAGGCCATCTCCAGCGCCCAGGCCGCGGGCCTGTGGCAATTCATTCCGTCCACCGGCCGGATGTACTCGCTCGAGCAGAACCTGTGGAAGGACGAGCGGTTCGGCGTGGTCGAATCGACCCGGGCGGCACTCGATTACCTGCAGAAGCTGCACGACGAGTTCGGCAGCTGGCAACTCGCGCTGGCGGCCTACAACTACGGTGAAAACGGCGTCGAACGGGCGCTCGACTACAACCGCAAGCACCACAAGCCGCTCACGTACGAAAGCCTGGTCAAGCTGCCGCGCGAGACGCAGTACTACCTCCCGAAGCTGCAGGCGCTGAAGAACATCGTGTCCAATCCGCAGCGGTACGGCATCGAGCTGCCCGCGATCCGCGATCAGCCTTATTTCGTCAGCATCAGCGGGTCGCGCGACATCGACGTCGCCACCGCCGCCCAGCTGGCCGATATGCCGCTGGAGGACTTCCAGGCTCTGAACCCCGCGTTCAACCGCCCGCTGATCGTCGGTGCCATGGCCCCCACGATCCTGCTGCCGGCGGACCGCGGCGACAAGTTTGGCGCCAACCTGGCCGCCTGGGAGGCGACGGGTCAACCGCTGGCGAGCTGGACCGCGTACCGGCTCAAGGGCGGAGAAACCTTGACGGCCGTGGCCGAGCGGATCGGCGTCAGCGAAGCCTCCCTGCGCACGGCCAACCACGTGCCGCCGCGCTACATCCTGGGCGCGGGGTCGACCATCCTCGTGCCGCGCGATGAAGCGGCGGGCGAAGACGTGTCGGGTGACCTGCTGGAAGGCTCGGTTGCCCTGGTGCCCGAGCAGCCCGGACTGCGCAAGATCACCATCAAGGTGCGCCGCGGCGAATCGATCGGAGCGATCGCACGGCACTGGCACGTCGGCGAAGACGAGATCATCGCCTGGAACGACCTGCGCTCGCCGGCCTTGCTGGCCGGCCAGCGGCTGAGCCTGACCGTGGCATCATCGGCCATCAGCCACAAGAAATCGTCGCGCAGCAAAAGAGCCAATAGCGACAGCACGACGGTCGCCCGCGCATCGAGCTCGCACTAGGCGGTTCGGGCGCGGCGCGCCGCGCGCCCGCCGTCGGTCTTTCGCGAAGCGGCGCTCCGACCCATGCCCTTCCTGTCCGGCAAGCGCATCCTGATCACGGGCGTGCTGTCCAACCGTTCGATCGCCTACGGCATCGCGCGCGCCTGCCGGCGCGAAGGGGCCGACCTGGCGTTCACCTACGTGGGCGAGCGCTTCAAGGAGCGGATCGGCGAGTTCGCGCGCGAATTCGGCTCGGAGCTGACGTTCGATTGCGACGTCGGCAGTGACGCCCAGATTGCAGCCACCTTCGAGGGACTGACGCGGCACTGGGACGGACTCGACGGGCTGGTGCACGCGATCGGCTTTGCCCCGCGCGAGGCGATCGCCGGCGACTTCCTGGAGGGGTTGTCGCGCGAAGGCTTCCGCGTGGCGCACGACATCTCGAGCTACAGCTTTGCGGCGCTGGCCAAGGCGGCGCTGCCCCTGATGCAGAACCGCGCCGGTGCGCTGCTCACGCTCACCTACCTGGGCTCGGAGCGGGTGGTTCCAAACTACAACACGATGGGCCTGGCCAAGGCGTCGCTGGAGGCCTCGGTACGCTACCTGGCGTCGTCCCTCGGACCCAAGGGGATCCGGGTCAACGGCATCTCGGCCGGCCCCATCAAGACGCTGGCCGCTTCCGGGATCAAGGATTTCGGCCGCATTCTGCAATTTGTCGAGCACAACGCACCGCTGCGTCGCAACGTGACGATCGACGATGTGGGCAACGTTGCCGCCTTCCTGCTGTCGGACCTGGCCAGCGCGATCACGGGGCAGATCACGTTCGTCGATTCCGGCTTCAACACGGTGTCGGCCGGGATGATCCCCTAGTCACCCACGCTCATGGATAATGGGGCGCCGTGAACGCTCCCGAATCCCCGCCGTCGGACCCGACGCCTGCGCAGCGGCCGCGGTCGCTGTTTCGCCAGGAGGCGATCGACGCCCAGCGCGAGAAGCTGCTGGGCGAGCTGTCGAACGCTCGTCCCGTTCCGCTGTGGATCTTCACGGCGCTGGCGGTGGCGTTCGCCGCGGTGCTGGTCGTGTTCGCGTTCGTCGGCGAGTACACGCGGCGCGAGCGGGTCGAGGGCTACCTGGCGGGTGACGCCGGGGCGGCCCGCATCCTGTCGCCCGATTCGGGCACGGTGAGCCAGCTGCTGGTCAAGGAGGGCGAGGAGGTCAGCGCCGGCGCTCCGATCGCGCGCTTGAAGCTCGAGCACAGCCAGTCGGGGGGCGGCAGCACCTCGGAGCAGGTCGAGCAGCAGCTGCTGAACCGCAAGCACGGCATCGAGAGCGAGGAAACGCAGGCGCAGATGATCGGCCAGCAGCAGCTGGTGCAGCAGCGCAAGAAGATCGACGACGAGATCAGGGAAGTCGAGCAGACCAAGACCGCAGTCCAGGTTCAGGACCAGCGGTCCACGTCGGCCCAGCAGGAGCTGCACCGCTTCGAGAAGCTGGCCAAGGACGGCTTCGCGTCCGAGGCGATGGTGCGCGAGCATCGCAACGACCAGCTCGACCAGCAGTCGAAGCTGGAGGCCTTGCGGCGCACGCAGTCCACTGCCGAACGCGAGCTGCGCAGCGCGCAGGAGGAGCTTCCGCTGATCGAGCTGCGCGCGCGCAACCAGGTGCAGCAGCTGGAGCAGCAGAAGAGCGAGCTCGAGCAGGATCTGCTGCAGAACAAGGCGAAGCAGGAGATCGTCATCTTCGCCTCGATCACCGGGGTCGTCACCAACATCGTGCCCAGCCAGGGCGACTCGGTCGCGGCCGGCGCGCTGCTGGCCACCGTGCTGCCGGTCGGTACGCTGCACGCGCAGCTGCTGGTACCGACCCGCGCCATCGGCTTCATCGCGCCCGGCAACAACGTCGTGCTGCGCTACGACGCCTTTCCGTTCCAGCGCTTCGGCCAGTACCACGGCACCGTGGCCAGCGTCAGCGGGACCGTGTGGTCTCCGGGCGACAAGATCGGGCCGTTGACCACGCGCGAGCCGGTGTACCGAATCGATGTGGCGCTGCAGCGCCAGACCGTCAGCAGCGGAGGGCGCGAGTTCCCGCTGCGCCCGGGCATGCTGGCGAGCGCCGACATCCTGCTGGAGAAGCGCACCGTTTTCGAATGGGTGTTCGAGCCGGTGCTGGCGCTGCGCGAGCGGCTGCGCTGACCGACCCGTGCTGCCCAACGCCTTCAAGCGGCGCGTTCCGCTGATCCTGCAGAGCGAGGCCCCCGAGTGCGGCATCGCCTGCGTGGCGATGGTCGCCGGCTACCACGGCTTCCGCACCGACCTGTCGGCGATGCGGATGCGCCTGTCGCCCTCGATGAAGGGCGTCACGCTGCAGCACATCGCCGCTATCGCCGGCACCATGAAGATGTCGATGCGCGGCGTGCAGGCACCCCTGCAGGGGCTGGGCCGGCTGCGGCTGCCCGCGATCCTGCACTGGGACATGAACCACTTCGTCGTGCTGACGCGCGTCGATTCGAACCGCATCACGATCCACGATCCGGCCCGCGGCAAGCGGGTTCTGCTGCTGTCGGAGGCGTCGCGCCATTACACCGGGGTGGCCGCCGAGTTGACGCCGAGCATCGGCTTCGCGCCGCGCGACGAGCGCCAGAAGATCACGGCCTGGCACCTGATGAGCAGCCTGCGCGGCCTGCAGGGAACCATCCTGCAGGTCATCCTGCTGTCGCTCGTGCTCGAGGTGTTCGCGGTCGCATCGCCTTTCTTCGTGCAGATCGTGGTCGACCGCGTGGTGGTCGGCAGGGACGAAGACCTGCTGACGCTGCTCGGACTGGGATTCGCGCTGCTGGTGCTGATGCAGGTGGCCACCACCGGGGTGCGCGGCTGGCTGGGCGTGTACCTGTCCACCACGCTGAACATGCGCCTGCTCGATTCGCTGTTCGGCCAGCTGCTGCGGCTGCCGCTGGTGTGGTTCGAGAAGCGCAACATCGGCGATATCGTGTCGCGTTTTCGCAGCGTCGATGCGATCCAGCGCACGCTGACGCTCGCCTTCCTGGAGTCGGTCATCGACGGCGCGATGGTCGTGCTGACGGTGATCGTGATGCTGTGGTACAGCCCGCTGCTGGCCGCCATCGTGCTGACGGCAGCCGCCCTGTACGGCCTGGCGCGCTGGACCTTCTACGGGCCGCAGCGCCGGGCGCTGGACGAGCAGCTGGTGCACGAGGGCCGCTCAGGCACCCACTTCATCGAGACGATCCGCGGGATGATGGCGATCAAGCTGAATCTGCGCGAAGCGGCGCGCCGCGCCGCCTATCAGAACCTGGTGGTCGAGCAGGTCAACGCGGGGGTCGTGGTGCAATACCTGACGATCCTGCACCGGGCCGCCAACGGGCTGATCTTCGGCCTCGAGAACGTCGCCGTCATCTGGCTCGGCACCGTGCTGGTGATGGACGGGCGCTTCTCGGTCGGCATGCTGTTCGGCTTCCTGTCGTTCAAGCTGCTGTTTCTCACGCGCGTGAACAACCTGGTCGACAAGGCGATCGACTTCCG
>DATBCI010000063.1:0-4995 GCA_036270555.1 Burkholderiaceae bacterium | reverse complement strand
TGGTAGAGCTGGCAGCTCAGGCGTCCGGCCGTCACGTTGAACTGGAACAGCAGGTGGCAGGGCGGGAGCTTCATCTTCGGAATGTCGGAAACGTTCCACGCCGAGACGATCAGCCGCCGCGAGTCCGGGTCCGATCGGATCCGCTCGATCACTTGAGCAATCTGGTCGATCGGGCCATCGGGCGATGGCCACGAACGCCACTGCACGCCGTACACCGGCCCGAGATCGCCGCTCGCATCGGCCCACTCGTCCCAGATCGTGACGCCGTGCCGCTGCAGGTACTCGATGTTGCTGGTGCCCTCCAGGAACCACAGCAGCTCGTAGATGATCGATCGGATGTGCAGCTTCTTGGTGGTCACCAGTGGCAGGCCCTGGCTCAAATCGAACCGCAACTGATGGCCGAACACGGATCGAACGCCGGTGCCGGTGCGGTCGCTCTTGTCGGTTCCATGCTCGTACACGAACCGCATAAAGTTTTCGTACTCGCCCATGGACGGCATTTTAGCGACCCCGATCTTTCCTCGCCGTGGCGCAGTGACCGGATCCAGGGCCTCGATACCGGGTACCGGGCCGGTGCCGGTTGACAGGGTTGATAGATCCACCGTGTATCCGGGTTGACAAACCGTGCCGCTTGAGGCGCAATGAACCACGCGTCGCAATAAGGGGCGATCGCTTGGACGAGCGGCCTCGACCATCAGAGAAGACCGCTCGATGCGTCGAGGAGGGGACATGAGACGGAAGGCAGCGGGCGTTGTCTTTGCGGCATTGCTCGTTTCCTGCGGCGGCGGCGGTGGCGGCGGCGGAAACCCGGCGCCTGCCCCTCCGAGCGGTCCCACTTTTGCAGCGGAGTCCACCCTGGCCGCCCGGTGTGCCTCGCCGCGATCCGGCACGGACCCGTTGACCGGGATGCCTTATCCGGACCGGCAGGGTTCATTGCTGGACGAGCAGAACTGGCTGGCCTCCTGGACGAACGATCTGTATCTGTGGTTCGACCAGGTGTCGTACGGAATTCCGGCCAACTACCCGACCGCGATCGATTACTTCAACGTGCTGAAGACCAATGCGACGACGCCAAGCGGCAAGCCGGTGGATCGCTTCCACTTCACCTACCCGACCGCCGTGTGGGAAGCGCTGTCCCAGTCCGGCGTGCAGGCCGGCTACGGAGCCGTGTGGAGCCTTGTCTCGGGAACGCCACCGCGCCTGGTCGAGGTCGCTTATACCGAGCCGAACTCGCCCGCGACCAACCTGAGCCCGCCGCTGGCGCGCGGCGCGACCGTGCTGGCGGTGGACGGCGTGGATATCAACGACAACACCCAGGCCGGGGTCAACAGTTTGAATGCGGGCCTGTTTCCGGCCGGCGCCAACGAATCGCATACCTTTTTCGTCCAGGATCTCACCGGATCCCAGCGAAGCATCACGCTGGTTTCGGCCAATGTCGACACCACACCGGTCCAGAATGTGGGAGTGATCTCCGGCACCACAACCGGCTACATGCTCTTCAACGATCACCTGGCGAGCGCCGAGCCGGCGCTGATCAGCGCGGTCACCACGCTGCAGGCCGCGCAGATCACGGACCTGGTGATCGACATCCGCTACAACGGCGGCGGATATCTGGCCATTGCGAGCGAGCTCGCCTACATGATCGCGAGCCCGACCGTCACCGGCGGAAAGACCTTCGAGCTCACTCAGTTCAACAGCAAGCACCCGACCGTCGATCCCGTGAGCGGGATGACGATCACACCGCTGCCGTTCCTGTCCACGTCGCAGGGCTTTACGGCGTCCCCCGCGGCGGGCACACCCTTGCCCCACCTGGACCTGGCGCGCGTGGTCGTACTGACCGGCCCCGGTACCTGCTCGGCGAGCGAGTCCATCATGAACAGCCTGCGCGGAATCGGCGTGACGGTGATCCAGGTCGGGTCAACCACCTGCGGCAAACCCTTTGGTTTCTACCCGGCCGACAACTGCGGGACGACCTATTTCTCGATCCAGTTCCGCGGCGTCAACGCCAGCGGCTTCGGCGACTATCAGGACGGCTTCGCGCCGCAAAACGCGCCCGTGCCGGTGGCTGCGGCGGCCACGTTACCGGGCTGCTCGGTCTACGACGACTTCTCGCATGCGCTCGGCGACCCGAACGAGGCGCGCCTGGCTGCCGCACTGTCGTATCTGGCGAGCAACCTGACAGGCAGCGCCTGCCCCACGCCGAGCGGCCTGGGCGCGCCGGCTGGCGTGCGGCGTTTCTGGGCGGCCGATGGCCGCGTGGTCAAGTCGCCGTTCCTGAGCAACCGCATCCTGCGTCACTGACACGTGGTGCGATCGGCGCTGATTGCTGCCACCCTCTGCGCGCCGATGCTGCTCGCGACCTGCGCCGGCGCGCAGCAGGAATCCACGACACCAGCGGTTCTGACGTCGGCAGACCCCGAGGTGCACGCCGAGCTGGCGGCCGCGGTTGCCGGGATGTTTGGAGGAATTCCGGTTCCAATCGCCGATGACGCACTGACGCAGTCCCCGGTCCTGGTGCTGGAGCGCGTGCCGCGCGCAGGGCCGGAAGGGCTGCTGGCGGATGGACGGAAGATTGGCCGGCCGGACTTCGTTCGGTTGCTGCGGGTCGGCGCTCGATGCGTGCTGGTGGACGATCGAACAGGACAGCGGCGGGTCCTGCAGCGCGCGCAGTGTCGCCCGCAACGGGACTCGGATCGCGTTAACGGGCTAGGTCATCAACGCGTTCAGGGGCGATCAGCTACAGCGAAAACTGCAGCGCCGCCAGCCGGCTGTACAGCCCTGCGCGCGCCACCAGCTCGGCGTGGCTGCCCGAGTCGACAATGGCTCCGTGGTCGAGCACGAAGATGCGGTCGGCGCGCTGCACGGTGGCGAGCCGGTGCGCGATCACGATCGTGGTGCGGCCGCGCATTGCCGTTTGCAGCGCCAGCTGCACGGCCCGCTCGCTTTCGGCGTCCAGGCTGCTGGTGGCCTCGTCCAGCAGCAGCAGCGGCGCGTTTTTCAGCATGGCGCGGGCGATCGCGATGCGCTGCCGCTGTCCGCCCGACAGCCGCAGGCCGCGCTCGCCCACGTAGGTGTCGTAACGCTGCGGCAGCTGTCCGACAAACTCCTCGACGTGCGCTGCGCGCCCGGCGGCCAGCGCCTCCTCGAGCGTCGCTCCCGAGCGTCCGTAACGGATGTTGTCCAGCAGGGTGCCGGAGAAGATCACCGGCTCCTGCGGCACCACCGCGATCCGGTGGCGCAGGTCGGCCAGGCGCACCTGCCGCACGTCGACGCCGCCAACCAGCACGCTGCCATCGGAGACGTCGTAAAAGCGCTGCAGCAACTGGAAGATGGTCGACTTGCCGGCGCCGGACGGCCCGACCAGCGCCACGCTTTGCCCAGCCTCGATGATCAGGCTCAGGTCCGAAATCACGGGCCGGCCCGGCCGGGACGGGTACGCGAAAGTCACTTGCTGCAGGTTCACGCGCAGCCCGCCACCCTCATCCTGACCTTCTCCCGCTTCGCGGGAGAAGGAACTGTCCGGCTCCCCTGTCCCGCGCGGAGCGCGGGACAGGGGTCGGGGGAGAGGGATGCCGGCCGGCAGCTCACGGGGCGCGACCGGGTCGGCGATCGCGGGGCGCGTGGCGAGCAGGTCCGACAGCCGTTCGGTCGCCGCGGCGGCGCGCAGCAGGTCGCCCCACACCTCGGCCAGCACGGCCACGCTGGAGGCCGCCAGCGTGATGTACAGCGCGATCTGGCTGAGCTGGCCGGCCGTAATCGACCCGTTCAGCACGCCCTGCACGCCGTTGTGCAGGCCGTACAGCAGCGAGCCGAACGCGCCCACGATCACGAACCCGGTGAGCAGCGCCCGCGTGCCGGTGCGCCGGATCGAGGTGGCGAACGCCGCCTCGTTGGCGTCCGAATAGCGCTGCGCCTCGGCCTGTTCCTGCGTGAAGCTCTGCACCACCGGTATCGCGTTCAGCACCTCGCCGGCGATTCCGCTGGTGTCGGCGATCCGGTCCTGGCTGGCGCGTGACAACCGGCGCACGCGCCGGCCGATGATCAGCGCCGGCGCCACCACCAGCGCGATCACGCCCGCCACGGTCAGCATCAAGCGCGGACTGGCCGCAACCAGCAGCGCCAACGCACCGACGAACAGCACCGCGTTGCGCAACCCCATCGAAACGCTGGAGCCGACCACGGTCTGGATCACGGTCGTATCGGTTGTCAGGCGCGACAGCACCTCGCCCGTCTTCAACGTTTCGAAAAACTGCGGGTTCTGGCGCAGCACGTGCGCATAGACGGCCTGGCGCAGGTCGGCGGTCACGCGCTCGCCGATCCAGGTCACCATGTAGAAGCGCGCCGAGGCGAACACGGCCAGCGCGATCACGTTGACGAACAGCCAGCCGAACTGGTGCCGGATCGCGATCAGGCGCGGCGCAATCCCGACGTCGGGCGGCAGCGCCAGTCCGTGATCGACCAGCAACCGCACCATGTACGGCAGCGCCAGGGTCGTCAGCGAGGCGAGCAGCAGAAAGAGCAGCGCGGCCGCGATCTGGCGCCAGTAGGGCGCGATGAACGGCGCCAGGGCGCGCAAGGTGCTCAGGCTGCGCGCCGGCGCCTGTTGTGCCGTCGCCGGCTGGGCCGGCAAGCCGACGCTCGCCGCCTTCGAGTCGGTTTCCACCGCCGGCTCCATCGTCATCCGAGTGTCCGCACCCAACCGACTGCCGATCCGACGACCAGTACCGCGAACGCGACTGTCGACAGCGTGTAGCCGCGCGAACGGGCCTTCGGGTCGCGCTGGTAGCCGACCGCGTACCAGATGCGCCCGATCAGCCACACGGCACCGCACGCAGACGCCCAGCCCGGCCTCCAGTACCACGCGGCCAGCCACAGCGCCGGCAGGAACACCACGGCATTTTCCAGGGTGTTCATGTGGGCCCTGAAGACGCGCTCGAACTGCTCGTTGCCGCTGGTGGCTGGCACCCGCACTCCATAGCGCGTGCGAGCCCGGCC
>DATBCI010000062.1:0-7666 GCA_036270555.1 Burkholderiaceae bacterium | reverse complement strand
GGACTGCGCGCCCCCGCGCACCGTCCCCACAGGCAGTGGACAGACCATCATGGTGGTCGATGACGAGCCGACGCTGGTTGCTTTGGCGGAGGAAACCCTGGCCGAACTCGGCTACGAGCCGGTCGGATTCAAGTCAAGCGTGGCCGCGCTCGCCGCATTCCGGGCGGCGCCCGAGCGCTTCGACGCGGTGATCACCGATGAGACGATGCCGGAGCTCGGCGGCACCGACCTGGGGCATTACGTGCGCAAGCTCAGGCCCGACATCCCGATCGTGTTGATGAGCGGGTATGCCGGATCCCAACTGATCCATCGCGCCAACGCGCTGGGCGTGAACGACGTGCTTCGCAAGCCGCTGGTGCGGCAGGATATCGCGGAGAGCCTGGAGCGCGTGTTCGCCCAATAGCCGGCGCCTGCAAGCGCAATCAGACTCAGCGAAGATTGATCACGATTTTCGGGGTCGCCGCAACATCCACCGCGGCCGCATCGAAGGACGGGGGGCCCAGAGAGCCCCGGGCGTCCTTCGAGAAGCCGTAAGGCTCCGTGGGCAGGCCAAGGAAGTTCTTGTCGAGCTTGCCGTTGCGGTTCAAATCCTGGTAAGCCGCCACGGCGTAGCGCCCCGCAGCGAGGCCGTGAAAGATGGCCACGGCCGAATCGCCGTGCGCCTCGATCGCCTGTCCGCTCAAGCCCTTCTGCGGCGCGGGGAAGTCCTCGGCCTTGTCGTACACGGCCACCATCACGGGCCCAGCGTCCGGAGTGACGTGCTGGATTTCGACCGTCAGGTCTTCGGCCGCGGCGGGCAGGCCGACGCAACACAACAACAAGGCTGCGAGTTTCAAGTTCATCGTTCGTCTCCGTTGTTCAAGGAAGAAAGTGAACCGTAGCGCCCACGGCGATAGTCGGCGACGCGTTGCGCTCGACGATCGGGCTGTCGGAAGCCTTGCTGGTCAGGAAGTTTTCAGCAACGCGTGCATGCAAGGTCCAGCGTTGCGACAGCACGTAGTTCAGCGAAGCGTTGGGTCCGACCGAACTGAAGCCGGCGCCCGGCGAATATTCGGCGAGGCCCGACGCCCGGGCCTGATCGGGCGTCACTCCGAACCACGCCTGCATCGCGCGACGGTTGCCGTAGGATCCCTGCACACCGACCGCAGCTGAAAGACGCGGCGACGGTTGCAACAGCAAGGCCACCGAGCTGTCAACCGTCAGGCCCGAGCTGCCGCCGAAGTCGCGGGCCAGCGTCGTCTTGAGCTCGACGGAACCCAACCGGTATCGTCCAAAGAGCTGTGCTTGCAGCGCGTTGTCGATATCGCCCAGGGCGGCGAGCCTGGAACTCTCGTCGTGGAAGCGGCCACGTCGAAACCACAACGAGGAACCGAGTTGCAGATCGTCCTGATTGACCGCGTACGCGCCGAGTCCATGCTCCGTGTTCAGGAACAGGGTCCGGCCGTAAGCGATATCCAGCACGGGCAGAGGCAGCGTCAGCTCGCCGCGCGAGCCCGGGTACTGCGGCGTCACCGCCAGGCCAGGACCGGCGTCCACCCGCCAGGCCGGTTCGGCGAGGACGGGCCTCATCTGCAGTGCCAGCATCACGGCGGCGATCAGGCCGCGCCGCTTCAGAGCTAAAAGGGGTTCCAGGGTCGAACCGCGATAGCGCAGCCCAGGGTGACCGTTGAAGGCGATTTGCATGGCGACCAGTCCTCAGGTGTATCGATCCGGGTTCAGCGACTCGGGTTCAGCGACTACAGCCCAGATCCTAGGAATCACAGCCACGCGGTTGAAGCGCTAACTGCATCAGCGCAGCAAATGCCGCCTGAGCGCCGTTTCACAGCCGATCAGCGCGATGCCCTTGGTCTGCGCAAGGCAAGGGTGCGTTCGGCGTCACCCCGGCTGCGTTCGCGCCCAAAACAGCGCGTTCGGGCCCGACTCAGATGCAATCGGCATCGTTTCGAGGCAAACTCGACGCCGATTCACACGTAAAGCGACCCACCCCATTCATGGAGCAGCAGATCCATCCGGTCGTACTGTTCGGTCAGTTGATCGGCTACGGACTGAGTTCGACGCTGGCGGTTGTGCTGGCGGTGCTGGCCTGGCAATCGCCCGACTCGGGTCGACGTGCGCGCGCTCTGAACGCGGCTTGCGCGGCGGTGTGGAGCCTCGGCGGGCTGGCGCGGTTTGGCCTGCTGGCGGCGGGACTCCCGGGCGGGTCGACGCTTCTGGAGTGGATCAGCTGCCTGATGTTCAGTGCCGCGGCCGTTTGGCCGGTGTGCGTGCTGCTCTTCTGGGAGACGGGCCCAAACTCGGCACGTCGATTGGGCGACGCCCGCTGGCTGCTGGTTGTGGCAAGTGCTGCAGCGGCCATCCTGGTCTGCAGCCTCGTACTGGCAACCTTCGCCTTTCAGCAATGGCTGGGATGGGTGCGCCTGGCGATCGGCTACAGCGCGCTGGCGGTCCTGCTCGGTGCGATGCCGGTGCTCAGGCCTCGCCTGGCTTCTCCCGTTGAACGCATTGCGGTGGTTCTGATCCCGGCCGGACCGCTATTGAGCCTGACTGCGCACTGGTTTGTGCACTCCGAGGTGCTGGCAGCGGGATGGAACCTGGCGCTCGACCTGGTGGTGAAACAAAGCATGCTGCTGACGATGATCGGCGTCCTCGTCTATCTGGGGCGCTTCCAGGGCTCCGATCGCTTCGCCAAGCTGGCCTTGCGGGTGCTCTTTGCCTGGACGCTTGGCGTGGCGGTGACCTGGCTGGCCAACAGGCCGCAGGGTGGCGACCAGCCGGCGCTGCGATCGGCCGCCGACGCGGTGGCGGCCGCCGTGATCTGCGCAGCGACGGCGGGTGGTGTGCTGCTCTTCGTGTGGTTGGCGCGTGCCACCGACCGCTGGGTCGACCGGCGCGTGTTCGGTCGGCGCGACCCACAATCGTTGACGGCCGATCTGCGCGACCGGCTGACGCGGACCGAGACCGAGTCGTCCGTGTTCGAAGTGGTCGAGCGCTTCTTCCGCGATACGCTGCAGGTCGAGGTGCGCGTGCTGCCCGCGGGGCCGACCGAGGCGGCACAGACGCACCCGATTCCCGTCGGCGATGCCGAGCCTCTTATGCTGGCCGTCCGGCGCGATTCACGCCGGGGCCTGCTGCTCAGCAGCGAAGTCGATCTGATCCGCCAGGGCGCGCAGCTCGCCGGACGCAGGCTCGAAGCGCTGACGCGCGAACGCGAGCGCATCGAGCTGTCCCGGCGCGAGGCGAGTCTGATGCACCAGTTGGTCGACGCCGAGTTGCGTGCGTTGCGCGCGCAGATCAACCCGCACTTCCTGTTCAATTCGCTGAACACGATCGCCGCCCTGGTCCACCAGGACCCGACACTGGCCGAATCGATGACGCTGCGGCTCGCCCGCATATTCCGCTACGTACTGACTCAGACCGAAAAATCGTTTTCTCCACTGCGCGAGGAGATCGATTTCCTGCGTGCCTACCTGGATATCGAGCAGATGCGCTTCGGTGAGCGCTTGCAGGTGCGGTTCGACATCGCTGACGCGATCGCCGATCAGCCGGTCCCATCGCTGATCCTCCAGCCGCTGGTGGAAAACGCGATCAAGCACGGCTTTTCTCCCAAGCTTGGACCGTGCCAACTGGTCGTGCGCTGCGTGGCGCAGCACCAGGAGCTCGCGCTGAGCGTCGAGGACGACGGCGTCGGCGCTGCGCCGGATCAGGGGCACCAGGTGGCGCGGGTGGGAATCGGGCTGCGCAACGTGCGCGAACGGCTGGCAACCGTATACGGGGCGCGAGCGCGCCTTTCGTTCGAAAGCCGGCCCCGCCACGGCGCCTGCGCCACGGTGTATCTGCCGTTGCGCGACACCACGAACGCCGTGGCATGACGTCTGCGCTTCGCAGCCTGCTGATCGACGACGAGCAGGCTTCGCGGGTGCGCCTGCGACGACTGCTGTCGAGCCGCCAGCAGATCGAGGTCATTGGTGAGGCGGAAGACGGTCTACAGGCCGTCGAGCAGATCGAACGGCTGTGCCCCGATCTGGTCTTTCTGGACGTTCAAATGCCTGGCTTGGACGGCTTCGAGGTGCTGCGAGCCATCGCCCCGCCGCAGCGCCTTCCGCTGGTGATCTTTGTGACCGGCTTCGACGAGCATGCGCTGCGGGCGTTCCAGTCGCAGGCGCTGGCTTACCTGCTCAAACCGGTCGAACCGGATCAGCTCGAGGCGACGATCGAGCGCGCGTGGAGCATTCATAGCTACCACGAAGCACAGCACGAGCACGAAGGGAAGGTGCGTAGCCTGCTTCAGACCGGGCCGCGCGGATTCGACCGGATCGTTGCTCGCAAGGCGGGTCGCCTGCTGCTGCTGGACCCGGCGGACATCTGCTTTTTCTGGTTGGATGCGGGCATCGTGCGCGCCCAGACCGCCGATGAAAATTATTGGATCAACTATGCGATCGGAGAACTGGAAGCGATGCTGGCGGGCAGGGGCTTTTTTCGGGCACACCGCGCCTTCGTGGTGAACCTGAACCTGGTGTCGGAGATCCGCCCTCACGCACGCGGCCACCTGCAACTGATCATGAAGGACCGTGACCGCACGACGATCGACGTCAGCGAGCGGCAGGGACGCGCGCTGCGCGCCCGCATTCCGGGTTTGTAGACTTACGGGGAAGCGGACCTTCCCGGCCCGGTCCAGCCACCCACGAAAGCGCACATCATGAGCGAGGCCTACGTCCATGGCCGCCATGCGCGGGAGAGCGAACGCCTGAAGGATCAGGCTGGAGCTCTGATCGACCTTCTGCATCACGATACGTCATACCCGGCTGGATCCGTGGTGCTCGAGGCAGGCTGTGGCGTCGGAGCCCAGACGGTCACGCTGGCGCAGCGAAGCCCGAACGCCCGCTTCGTGTCGGTCGATATCTCCGCCGAGTCGATTGCGCAGGCCTGTCGAGCCGTGGAACAAACGGGCCTGGCGAATGTGCAATTCAGGCAGGCGGATATCTTCGTCTTGCCGTTTGCCCCGCACTCCTTCGACCATGTCTTCGTCTGTTTTGTGCTGGAGCACCTGTCGCGCCCGGTCGAAGCACTGGCGGCACTGGTGAGGGTGCTCAGGCCCGGCGGCACGCTGACGGTCATCGAAGGCGATCACGGGTCGACGTACTTTCATCCGGACAGCGGCGCGGCGCGACATGCCATTGAATGTCAGGTCGAGTTGCAGCGCCGCGCCGCAGGCAACGCACTGGTCGGCCGCCAGCTCTATCCGTTGCTGATCGAGGCAGGCCTCGAAGCGGTGCGCGTGTCGCCCAGGATGGTGTACGTCGACGCGAGCCGGCCCGATCTGGTCGACAGCTTTACGAGAAAAACGTTTACGGCGATGATCGAAGGCGTTCGCCCCGCCGCTATCGAGGCGGGCCTGATCGAGCCGGAAGCATTCGATGCGGGCATTCGGGATCTTCATAGAACGACCGAAGCCGATGGCGTCTTCTGCTACACCTTTTTCAAGGGCATTGGAGTCAAGCCGCGCACCCAAGCCTGATCCGGCACCCGAAATCGTCCTTAAACGTTGTGAATTCGGGTGGCCGGCGGTGGAGCCTGGCGCCGCGCTTCGGTAACCTTCAGGCCTGGATTGCGCCGAGACAAAACCATGCGAGGGGTGTACTCCTTCGACCGCTACGAACTCAGATCGGGCGAGCGCCAGCTGCTGATCGAGGGCTCGCCGGCGGCCCTCGGCGCGCGCGCGTTCGACCTGTTGGTTGCCCTGATCGAGCGGCGTGACCGGGTGGTGACCAAGGCCGAGCTGTTCGACGTGGTCTGGCCTGGCCTGGTGGTCGAGGAAAACAACCTGCAGGTGCAAGTGAGCAGCCTGCGCAAGTTGCTCGGACCGAACGCGATCGCGACTGTTGCCGGTCGTGGCTACCGATTCGTCGCCCCAGTCGACGAGCAAGCCGCACAAAGCTCGCTGCGCGCCGAAATTCCCGTTCATCCGAACAACCTGCCGCAGTGGCGGACCCGGTTCATCGGTCGCGAAGCGGCATTGGCCGAATGTGGGGCCTTGCTGTGGGACAACCGGCTCCTCACGCTTTCCGGCATTGGGGGTTGCGGCAAGACGCGGCTCGCTCTGGAGCTGGCACAGCAACAGCTGGCGGCATTTCCGGACGGCGTGTGGTTTGTCGATCTCGGACCACTGCAGGAGGCCGAGCGTGTCGCGGGGACGGTCGCAGCGGCCCTCGGGCTTGCGGACGGGATGGCTCCACTCGAGGACCTGATCGATCACCTGGGGATGCGCCGAACACTGCTTGTGCTGGACAATTGCGAACACGTGATCGACACCGCCGTCGAATCGGTCGAAAGATTGCTTGGGGCGTGTGCTTCGCTGAGGGTCGTCGCGACCAGCCGCGAAGCGCTGGGTATCGCCGGCGAACAGGTCTTTGCGGTTCGCTCCTTGTCGCTGCCGTCGAGCACCGATCTGGAAGACATGAGTCGATCGGAAGCGGTGCGGTTGTTTGTCGATCGCGCGCGACTCGTGCTGCCCGACTTCGACCTGGACGCTCTTAACGCTTCGGCGATCGGTGAAATCTGCCGCCGCCTGGATGGGATCGCTCTTGCGATCGAGCTGGCAGCCGCGCGCGTGCGGGTGCTGCCGGTCGAGGACATCCGGGCGCGGCTGGACGACCGCTTTCGGCTGCTGACGGGCGGCAGTCGCGCGATGCCGCGCCACATGACGCTGCAGGCAACCATGCAGTGGAGCTATGGTCACCTGACGCCGGCTGAACAGCGACTGTTTCGCCGCCTCGCCGTGTTCGCGGGTGGCAGCACGCTGGCGGCGGCCACCCAGGTCGCGGGTGACGTCGAAGATGAATACGAAATGCTCGAGCAGTTGACGGCGCTGCACGACAAATCGCTGCTGCTGGTGGACCGCGATACACGAGCGCAGCCCCGCTACCGGATGCTCGAGACGGTGCGCCAGTACGCCGAGGAGCGCCTGAACGAGGCGGATGAAGGCGACGGAGTCCGGACGCGACACCTGCTGCACTACGTTGCGGTGGCGGAACAAGCCGCACCCCATTTGGACGGCCCGCGGCCGCAGGGATCCTGCGAGGCGCTCAGGCACGAACAGGAGAACCTGCTCGCCGCGCTCGCCTGGTGCGCTCATGCTCCGGACGGCGGCGAGCTGGCGCTGAGACTGATCGGGTCTGCGTGGCGCTACTGGAAATTCACGGCGCAGCCGGAAAGCGGTCGCCGACTGGCCCGGGCCGCGCTCGACCTCGCTGGCGAAGGGCGCGACACGATCGATCGATGCAGTACCTTGAATGCCGTGGCCGTGCTGTCGCTGAAGGTTGGCCGCTACGACGATGCACTGGCCTACGGCGAACGTTGTCTGGCGATGGCGCGGCGGCTGTGCGATGCGGCGCTGACGGCGGACGCACTCACGAGCGTTGCGGTGGCTTTGCACGCGAAAGCCGATTCGAAACTCGCGCTCGCCCGCTATTCGGAGGCGATCGAGATCGCACGGTCGACCGGCGATGGCCGGCGCCTGGCCTGCGCCCTCAACGGCTTGGGGGAGGTTCACCGCGGCGCCGGTAACTTTGCCGCGGCCGAGGGGTTTTACGAAGAGGCCGTCAAGCTCGCACTGGCAGATGATGACGATCGAGCCCGGGCGGTTCACCTTTCCAACCTCGCGAGCCTG
>DATBCI010000061.1:0-1842 GCA_036270555.1 Burkholderiaceae bacterium | reverse complement strand
CCAGCATCAGCGTGGCCGCGGATCGAATGATGTCCGAGGTCGGCCTGACCCAGGTGCAGGTAGGCTGGCTCTTCACGGCGTTCCTGGCGAGCTACGCCGCACTGCAGGCCCCGGGCGGCTGGGTCGGGCAACGATTCGGAGCGCGCCTCACGCTCGTCGCTTGCAGCCTTCTTGCGCTGACTGCGACCGCGATCACGGTCGCGGCGCCCGCGCTGTTCGCGGGCACCGCTGTCCTGAGCGTGCTGCTGCTGTCGCAGTTGCTGCTGGGTGTTGCACAGGCGCCGGTGTTTCCGGCGACCGCAGGGGCGACCGAAGCCTGGTTTCCGCGACGCCAATGGAGTTTCGCGCAGGGCCTTATGAGCTCCGGCCTGAACCTGGGGTCGGCAGCGGCGCCGCCGGCCATCGCGATCCTGATGGTGGCCGTGAACTGGCAGGCCGCGCTGCTGCTGACGGGCGTGCCCCTGATCGCGCTGACCCTGTACTGGTATGCGCGCGCCCGGGACTTTCCGGCCGACGATCCGCGCGTCTCGTTGGAGGAACTCGATGAGCTCGAACCCACACCGACATTGTCAAGCACGTTTCCGAGCGCGAGCCGGGTACGCGCACTGCTGCTCGACCGCAGTCTGCTGCTCCTGACCGTGTCCTACCTGGTCATGAACTATGTGTTCTATTTCCTCACCTTCTGGTCGTTTCTGTACTTCCGCCAGGAGCGGCATTTCTCCGCGATCGACAGCGGATGGCTGGCTGCGGCACCGTTTATCGCGGCTGGAGCCGGAGCCGCGCTCGGCGGTGGCGCCTGCGACGCGCTGCGCCAGCGATTCGGCGAGCGCTGGGGATTTCGCGCCGCCCCCCTGGTCGCCCTGCCGGTCAGCGGAATTGCGCTCGTAGCGGCCGCAAGCGCCCCGAGCGCAATGTCTGCCGAGATCGCCCTATGCGCCGCCTTTGCGGCGATCGAAGTGACCGAGGGAATCTACTGGGCGGCCGCCATGCGGATCGCCGGAAGTGACAGCATGCTGGCGACAGGCATTCTGAATACGGGCGGCAACATCGGCGGCATCATCGGCACGCCGGTGGTTGCGATGCTGACCGCGAAGCACAGCTGGGACGCGGCGTTCCTCACCGGAGCGGCGTGCGCCGCGCTCGCCGCGCTGCTGTGGTTCGGCGTCGACCCTGTGTCGAAGAGGCGCTCGACCTGACCGCGCCGGTCAACTGCGCGGCGTGCCGTTGCGCTTCGGCTTGGCTTGGCGCGGTCAATCGGGATCGCTGCTTCGCGTCGCCGCCGGCAGCGGCCAGCGGGTCCTGAAAACCGACAGGTCGAACGAGGCGGCGCCGCTGGTCGACAAGTCGGCCAGGATCTCGCCGATGACGCTGGCGAACTTGAAGCCGTGCCCGGAACACGGGCTCGCCACCAGCACGTTGGCATGCAACGGGTGCCGGTCGATCCAGAAATGCTCATCCGGCGTGTTCGTATAGAGGCAGGCGACGGCCGACCGCAACGCGCCATCGGCGTCCGGCAGGAAGCGACGCAGCACGGAGCGCATGTCCTCGACCTCTTGTGGCGAGACGTCCCGCGTCAGGCTGTCCGGTGACGCGGTGATGCCGTGTTGATGCAGGGCGATCTTCACTCCGCTGCCCAGATCCGGAAAGCCGTAGGCGAAGCGACCCTTGTCGAACTGCCACAGGTGCACCGGGCAGTTCGCCGCGGAGAAACGATCGGGCGATGACTTCGGATCGAACCAGAATGCGACCTGGCGCTCGACTGCCAATGGGGGTTCAAGGTCCGCCAGCAATTGCCCGGCCCACGCACCCGCGGTCACGATCAGCTGGTCTGCGCTGTAGCTT
>DATBCI010000060.1:0-23908 GCA_036270555.1 Burkholderiaceae bacterium | reverse complement strand
CGGAGACCACATCCGGGTCGACCAGACCCCGGGACGATCCTGCAGCCACACCAGCCGTGCCGCTTCCAGCACGTAGCCGGTGACGCCGATCAGCAGCAGCGTCCACAGGAACGCCCAGTCCTCTAATTTATAGAAGCTGCGAGTGGCGTCCGGCTCGCCCGCGGGGCGGTCGGGACGCGCGTAGTCGAGTTTGGGCGGCCGCAGCCAGCCGCGCCGGGCCATCATGTACAACAGGCCCGCGATCAGCCCGACCCCGGCCAAGTCCAGAACCAGCGAAAACACCAGGTAGAAGTCGCCGTACCAGAACTTGATGCCGAACAGCGCATCGGACACATCCTCCTGCAACGTGATGATCGAGGTGCCGATGAACAGCACCGCGAACCCGTAGAAGATCAGCCGATGCGCGCGACCCGCCGCAGGGTCGCGCCGCACGACGGTACGGTGCGACAGCACAGCAGCCGCCATCTGCAGCAGGCGCCGGCCCAGGTGGCCGGCCGCGGCCGGATCGGGCTGGCCGCGTCGGTATTTGCGCACCTGAACGTAGCAGCCCCAGGCAAACGCGGCGATCGCACCCCACGCGATCACATAGAACAGGGTGATCGCGGCCGACGGGAATCCCTCGAAAAGGATTCGCGTGATCTGCTGTGGCGCGACCGATTCCGGACCGATGATCACCTCGCTTGAACCCTCACCCCCGACCCCCTCCCGCCACCCTCACCCCCGACCCCCTCTCCCGCGGAGCGGGAGAGGGGAGAATCAGCATCGTCGTCTCAGGCCGTACGAGAAGACCGCGCGCCGTTGCGCCCGCGCTTGGGGGAATGCGCGAGCGCGGCGCGCGGTCAACCTTGATATTGGATTTCGAAGGCCCCTCCCGGCATATGAGGCACGCCCCACACCGCCACCTCGCGCCGGTACGGCTTGGGGTACTGCGCATCGGGCTCCTCGATTTCCCGCGCCAGCCGATGTCCGGTGAAGGTCGCATCGGCGATCAGTCGCGGCGCTTCGGCGTCACCGATCAGGTACACGGCCTTCACGCCGTTGGCGGCCCACTCGCCTTCGCGCGCCTTCAGGCCGCGATACAGCGGGTCATCCGAGTGGCGCCCGGTCACCAGCACCAGCGAATCGAAGTCGATCCAGCGGTGCGTCTTGTTCTCGTCGCGCGGCAGCTTGCCCGGCCCGCGGTAGCTGCGCTTGGAGCCGTCGCCCCAGATGTTGTAGACGTGCAGGCGCCCCTTCTCGATCTTGGAGCAGAACGTGTTGTGCTCCTCCTTGATGTGCAGCTCGTGCAGGCGCCGCATCATGTTCGGGTACTCGAGCGTGAAGTGCATGTAGTTGGCCAGGTGAACACCGGTGACGATCGTCACCTCGTGCCCCGCAACGGCCAGCTTCTCGGCCAGGCTGGGCGCCATGAAATAGGTGTCCGCGTTCAGGACCACGACGCGCTTGCCGATCTTCTTCTTGCCCGCGAGCACCTGCTCGGGCGTGAGCTGTTCGGGCTGCGACGCGTCGGCGCCCGGGATCGGATCGTGGCTCAGGCAGTTGGTGCCGTCGGTGTTCCAGGACGAGCCGGTCGCCACCACGATCTTGTCGGCTCCGTACTTCAGCGCCTGGTCGGCCGTCATCGGCTTCTGCCCGAGCATCACCTGCGACTGCTTGTTCTTCTTCACGAGCTTGCCGATCTGCGTCTCGCGGTAATCGCGGTGATAGCCCCATTCGCCCAGGCCCGGCAGCGTGATGACGCTGTTCAGGTGGCCGCCGATCTTTTCGGCCTGGTCGTACAGGTGAACCGTGTAGCCGCGCTCCAGCAGCACGCGCGCGCATTCGCCGCCGGCGGGACCGGCGCCGATCACCAGGATCGAATCGTCCGACCCCTTCTTCGGGAAGCGCTCCGGATGCCAGCCGCGCCGGTATTCCTCGCCGGCCGTCGCGTTCTGGGTGCAGATCAGTGGCGGCCCGCCGATCTCCCAGCGCGAGATGCACACGTTGCAGCCGATGCACACGCGCACGTCGTCGATCCGCCCCTCCTCGATCTTCTTCGGCAGGAAGGGATCGGAGATCGAGGGGCGGGCTGCGCCGATGATGTCGGCGATGCCCTTGGTCACGATCTCGGTCATCTTCTCCGGATCCGTGAAGCGCCCGACTCCGAGCACCGGCTTCTTGGCCACCTGTTTGATGAAGCGCGTCCACGGGACCTGGTGACCCTGCTGATAGAAGCGCGACGGCCCGGCGTCCTCGCCCCACTCGGCGATGTCGCCGACGTCCACGTCCCACAGATCCACCAGCGGATCCGCCATCTCGACGAACTTGGTGCCGTCGACCTCGACCTCCACCGACCCGGATCCATACAGCGTGTCGACCGCGAAGCGCGTGGCGATCGCGCAGTCCTGCCCCACGGCCCGCCGCACTTTCTCCAGTGTCTCCAGCCAGAAGCGCGCCCGGTTTTCCAGTGAGCCGCCGTATTGGTCGGTGCGCTTGTTGTAATAGTGCGAGAGGAACTGCAGCGGCAGGTAAGAGTGGGCGCCGTACACGTACACGATGTCGAAGCCGGCATCGCGTGCCCTCAGCGCCGAGTCCACGTAGTACTGCTGGACCATCGCGATCTCGGCCAGGTCCATTTCCTTGCAGTACGTCAGCGTCTCGAACTCCGACGCGTACTGGCTGGGCCCGCGCGGTGTCGCGCGCGACTCCATGCATGGGGCGTGCGCGCCGCCGTACCACATTTCGACTCCCGCCAGCGCGCCGTACTTGTGGATGTGTTCGGTCATCGCGCGCAGATTGCGCACGTCACCCTGGTCCCACAGCCGGGCCGACAGCCGGTGCGTGTCGTCCGATTCCGGGTGAATCGAGCAGTACTCGGTGTTGATGCCGGCCCAGCCCCCTTCGGCCTTGATCGAGCGGTTGGCGGCCTGGAACCCGGGACGGTCGGACCCGGCGCCATTGCAATGAGGCACCTGGTAGAAGCGGTTGCGGAGGGTCTTCGGGCCGATCTTGATCGGTTGAAACAGTACGTCGTACTTCGAGTCGCGCGCCATGTCGAATCACCCTCGTGATGGTCGAAGCATCATTTCTCTTCTTGTTTGCGACCGATTATCGAGACGCGTTTGCGCATCGAACAATGCTCATGAGGGCTTACCACCAAAGTATTAATGCCGTATCCGAGCGACGTACCGCATGAAGCGGGTGTGCATCGCGGCCGGCGGTGCGACCACTTTGGTGCGACGCACCGTTACCTCCTTGGTGTTAACTCGTCGTGAGAATTGTTCGCAGCCGGCCGAGCGCCAGACAATCGGCGTCGATCGAAACACATTTCGACTGAGCGCGCTGCGCTGCAACTTCGCTCGAATCCCATGGATACGCGAACCTTTGAACGCCAGTCGATCCTGAATCAACGGCACCGCGAGCTGGGCTCGGCGCTGGACGGCGAAGGATGGAACCGGATGCCGCTGCCGTGGCGCTATCGCACCGACCCGCACGAGGAGGTCATCGCCACCCGTACGCGCGCCGCCCTGTACGACGTGTCGGCGCTCAATATCCTGAACGTGCGCGGGCCCGATGCGCAGGAGGTGCTCGACCGCCTCGTCGGCATCGACGTGGCGCGCCTCAAGCCGGGTGCCGCAAGGTTGGGAGCGGAAGTCGACCCCGCGGGTGCACTGGCCGACGACGTCATGCTGATGCGCGATGGACCCGATGCATTTCGCGTCTCGCACGGCAGCGGTGCCACGCCGGCCTCGCTGGCCGAGCTCGCGGCGGGCAAGCGGGTGACGATCGAGCCGGACCGCGACGTGCATGTGTTGTCGCTGCAGGGACCCGCCTCGCTGGCGGTTCTGACCCCGCACTGTGCTTCAGCGCTGGCGGGGCTGGACTACCTGAACCACCTCAGCTCGACCCTGTTCGGTCGCCCCGTCGTGATCGGACGCGGCGGCTATTCCGGCGAACGAGGGTACGAGATCTATTGCGCATCGGGCGATGCGGTACCGATCTGGGATGCCTTGGTTGAAGTCGGGGGCGGCGCCCGCGTGGTCGCTGCTTCGTGGTCCGCACTGGAGCTGGCGCGGGTCGAGGCCGCCCTCCTGTTTTATCCGTTCGACATGCCCGAAGGGGACACCACGCCTTGGGAAGTGAACATGCATTGGGCCGTCGATCTGCAGAAGACGGCCGACTACATCGGCAAGCAGGCGGTGTTGCGGTTGCGCGGGCGCGAACGGTTCCGTCAGGCGGGCCTGGCCGTCGAGCACAGCGAGGCGGTGCCGGCCGGATCGGAAATCTTCATCGGGCGCGACAAGGTGGGCATCGTCACGTCGAGCTCCTACAGCCGGTACCTGATGCAGTCGCTCGCCATGGTGCACCTGGTGCCGAGCGCGACGCACATGGGTACGCGCGTCTCGATTCACAGCCACGGGAGCGAGCGGGCGGCCACCGTGGTACGGACGCCTTTTTATGATCCGCTGCGGCTGCGCACGCACCCGGAGGCACGCGGGCGCTGAGGCGTCCCATCGACCGCGCCAACGCGGCGCGTCGGGCTGCTGGCCGGCCCGGTGTCTACTCGTCGGCGAATTCGCAATGCCCGGGGCCGAGCCGCTGACGCGCTTCGAGCGCCGCGTTGCGAGCGGCCCCGATCATCCGATCGGCAGTCTCGTAACGCGCGTTGCTGATAGCGACCCCGATGCTGGCGGTCATCGAACGAGACCCGCCATCCAACGACAGCGGCGCTGCAATCGCCCGCGCCAGCGCACCGGCGATGTTGGAGCAAGCCGGCATGACCTCGGTGTCCTCGGGCACAGCCCGCTGCGCGCCGCCCGGACGAAAATCGGTCAGCAGCACCGCGAATTGCCCGGAACCGAGCCAGGCCACGGTCGCGCCCGGAACCTGCAGCCCGTCAAAGCGCTCGGCCAGCAGCGCGATCGCCTGATCGGTGCCGCGGGCGCCCAGTTGCTCACGCGCCGTCTCGAAGCCGTCGATGTCGGCCCAGAACAGGGCGCACGGATAGTGGGCGGCGGACGAATGATGCAGCACATACGACAGCGCCTGCTTCAAATGTGGCTCGTCGGCGGGACCGAGGCTGGGCTCGATGCCCAGGCGCCGCAAGGCCTGCCCCTCGGCACTCGCGCGCATCCGGACGCCGGTGATGAAGCCTTCCAGCGCAAGCACCTCGCCGGTGGACGAGAACACGCCGCAACCCTGCTCCCACACCCAGCTTTGCTTGCCTTGGGCATCCACGATGCGGTACGTCATCCCGAATGGTTTGCGAAGCGCGAGCTTGGATTCGACCTGCTGGCGGACGTATTCGCGGTCGTCGGGATGGATCACCTGCTCCCACGACGTGCGCGCGTTCTTCATCAGCTCGGCCGGTTCGAAGCCGGTGAGCTCCAGGCTGCCGTCGCTGACGAAATCCATCGTCCAGTCAGCGTCGTTGCGGGCCCGGTACACCATCCCCGGAAAGTTAGCGAGCAACGTCGTGGCACGCCAGCGCGCCGCGGCGGCGTCCTCGGCCTTCTTGCGAGGCGTCACCTCGCGCAGCGTCGCCAGCACGCCGATCACCTCGCCGTCCCCGAGCACGCAGGGGTGAGCTCGCAGGTCCATCCAGTGCACGATGCCGTCGGTCGAAACAAGGCGCGCCTCCCGGATCGAGTGATCGAGGCGCCCGTTGATCAGGCGCGCGAAGTCCGATTCGACCGGGTCCCGGTCCTCAGGGTGCAAGTAAGCCCGGAACATGCGTCCGCGCAGGTCCACCTTAGGATCGCCGGCCAGGCGCTCCCAGGCCCGGTTGGCGTACGTCATCTGGCCCTGCGCATCGATCGACACGACCGCCAGATCGAGCTGCTGCAGGACAACGCTGGAGATGTCCGTGGCCGCCGCGGGTACCACGGGCAGCGCTTCCAGGCCCAGCTGCAGCAGCGAGGTGGTCGGCACTCCGTTCAGCTCCGAGGTGCAGGCCTGAACTTTGACCGAACTGCCGTCGGCCCTCAGCATTCGAAGCAGGGCCGGTGTCTCGGCGCCGCGCTGATCGGCGCCCGGCGCCAGCAGCGCACCCAGGCGGGCCTGATCGAGCGGGTGGACCAGGTTCGAGATGGGCAAGCCAATCACCTCGTCGCGCCGCCCGCCGAAATCCAGCAGGGCCAGAAAGGCCCGGTTGGCATCGCGCACCACGCCCGCGACGACCGCCGCAGCGGGCGCCGACACGGCTTCGCACAAGCCACCCGCCGGGTCAGCCGCATCCAGGGACCGGCGCCGGGCCTGACCGAAGTTCACCGCCTGAAGGACAATGGCGCCGAGCACCAGCGTTCCGACGCCTATCGCCGGTGCGGTCAGGCCGCCGGTCCAGGCCGCGATCACCGCGGAGTAGATCAGGACCAGCGCCCATGCTGAAATCAGGTACAGCGTCATCAGGAAATCCAGTGGTCTGGTCGCAGCGCCTGAAACGGTACCCGCTTTTCGCCCGGCTGTTGGCGGTCGCGCTCGGGATCACGCTGGCGTGCGCGCTGATGTTCTGGGGCACCGTGGTGCTTCAGAATTTCTTCGCCGACGACCTGGCCGCGATTGCGCAGGCGTGCACGCCCCCCGGGCCAGCTTCAGATCGGATGTGCGCCGCCGTGCAGGCGCTGCAAAAGACATGGCGCGAGCGCCATCCGATCGTGCTGCTGCTGCAGGGTGGGTGCCTGATGCTGGTGGCGGCCGGTGTGCTGATGTTGCTGACGAGCGCGCGCGGCGCATTGGTACGCCGCGCGGACACCGCACTGTCCTTGCTGGCGCCGCTGACCGGCGAGCGCTCGGGCGACGAGATCGAGCGGCTGACCGCAAGCCTGCGCGACCTGGCCGGGCGGCAGGCCGGCCTCGAGGCCGAGGCGCGCTGGCTACGGCAAGCCAGCAGTGAGATTCTCAGGGACAAGACGACCGCACTCGAAAACCTGTGCCGCACCGCGAAGCTGCTGGGGGAAGACGACATCTCCGAACTGCACGTGGTCAGCGCATTGGGAATCCTGGAGCAGACGCTGCAGGCTGCGACCGTCGGGCTGCGGTTGACCCAGAGCGCCCGCGTTGCGCTGGCTGCGCCCGAGATCCTCTCGACGCGCGCGGCGCCCGGGATCCTGCGCGAGACGACGGCCGAACCCGTGGCAGCGGATATCACGGCCCGCCTCGTGCCGGCGCGCGACAAGAACACGACCCGCAGCCTGTTGATCCCCGTGCGCAAGGGCGACTTCGGCGTCGGCATGCTGGCTGCCGAGCTGGACGCTGCGGTCGCGATGGACGACACCCGCGTCCAGTTCGCCGAGAGCTTCGCGCGCCTGCTCGGGGTTGCCCTGTCCAACATCACTCGCAGTCACGAGCAGCAGCGGGTGGCCCTGCTGGAGGAGCGCAGCGCGATCGCCCGGGAATTGCATGATTCGCTGGCGCAATCGCTGGCCTACATGAAGATCCAGGTGTCGAGGCTGCAGCACAGCCTCGACAGCGCAGCGCCATCCGCCGGCGCAGCGGCCACGGCTCAGGAGTTGCGCGACGGGCTGAACACCGCTTACCGCGAAGTCAGGGAGCTGATCAGCGCGTTTCGCACGCAGGTGGGCCGCGGCGGCATCGCCAGCGCACTGCAGGACATCGCGACCGAGTTCTCTCATCGCAACGATCTGCAGGTCTCGGTCGACAACCAGCTTGCGGGCTGCCGGCTCGGCATCAACGAAGAGTTCCATGTGCTGCAGATCGTGCGAGAGGCCCTCACCAACACCGTGCGGCACGCCGACGCCAAGCAGGTCCGCGTGGCGCTGATCTATGGCCAGGACCACCGGGTCCTGGTCGTGATCGAAGACGACGGCCGCGGGCTGTCAGCACTGCAGTCGGACGCCAAGCACTATGGATTAAGTATCATGCGAGAGCGGGCCAATTCCCTGGGAGGCGAGCTCGCTCTGGAGCCCAGACAGGGCGGCGGCACGCGCGTTTCAGTGTCGTTCGCGCCCGACCGGATGGCGCCCGAGCCCGCGACGAGAAGCGATGGTTGAAGCGATGTCCACCCGCGTACTGCTGATCGACGACCACGCCCTGTTCCGGCGTGGGGTCGCGCAGCTGATCGAGTCCGATCCGGAGCTGCAGTTCGTCGGCGAGGCGTGCGACGGCGCGCGCGGGATCGAGCTGGCCGGCGAAGTTGCGCCGGACATTGTGCTGATCGATCTGAACATGAAGGGCATGTCGGGCATCGCGACCCTGCAGGGCATCAAGAAGGCGAACCCGCGCACCTGCTGCATCATGCTGACGGTATCCGACGACGAGCGCGACGTGCTGCAGGCGATGCGGGCCGGTGCCGACGGCTATCTGCTGAAGGATCTGGAACCTGAGGATCTGTGCTCCAGGCTCAAGCTGGCCGCGCGGGGCAGCGTGGTGCTGGAAAGCCGCATTGCGGCCGTGCTGACGCGCGCCACGGCGCCGAACCCGGTCCAGGAGGAGGCCGAGCTGACGGAGCGGGAGAACCAGATTCTCGGAAGCCTCGCGCTCGGACACAGCAACAAGGAGATCGCGCGCCAGTTCGGCATTTCGGACGCGACGGTCAAGGTCCACATCAAGAACCTGCTGCGCAAGCTGAACCTGAAGAGCCGGCTCGAGGCCGCGGTGTGGGCACTGAATCACGGCGGCGCCCGATCCGGCGGCGGCAGCGTGCAATAGAGCGGCGCTCGTGTGGCGCATCCAGCGCGCCCAACCAGGGTGCTGCAGAGGCCCTGCCAGGCCGGGCGCGGGTCGATCAGTCCGATTGAACGGACGCGAACTCATCAAGCGTCTTTCGGGTCCTTCCGAGTCTGCCGGCTCGCGACTGCCAAGGCGCTGTCAAGTGCCTCGGTGAACGCATCAAGCTCCAGCGGCTTGGTCAGATAACGGAAGAATCCGGCCGCAAGTCCCTTTGCGACATCGCGCGGCATTGCGTTCGCTGTGATCGCGATAACCGGAATATGCGCAGTCTTTTGATGTTCACGCAGAACCTTCAGCGCATCGTCGCCGCTCATGCCCGGCAGGTGAACGTCCATCAGAATGACCCGAGGAATGTGCGCGCGCGCCAGCTCGATCCCCAGACTCGCGTCAGGCGCTGAAAGCAGCCGCACATCGGAGCGGTATCGGATCATCTCTTCGACCAGTTTCAAATTCGCCGGATTGTCCTCCACGTACAGCAGCGTCGGTATTGCGGCTTCATCCGCAGGCTCGCTGACCGATATGGGCCGTTCGGCAGGCGCGTGATCGTGGGAGACAGGCGAGGCAACCGCCGAGTTCAACTCGATGAAGAACATGCTCCCGGCCCCCACCGCGCTGGTCACGCCGATGGCCCCTCCCACCAACTCGACGAGCTTTTTCGTGACCACCAACCCGATGCCCGTGCCCTCTATAGGACCGGATTCCTGTCCGAGGCGATTGAAGGGCTGGAACAGTGCTTGGATCTGCTCGGGTCGGAGTCCCACGCCGGTATCTTGCACGGATATGCGAACACGCTGGGAATCGGCGACTTCGCAGCTCACGACCACGGCCCCGCCGTCGCGGTTGTACTTGATCGCGTTGGAAAGCAGATTCAGCAGGATCTGCTTCAGTCGCGTCCGATCCGCGACAACGCAAATCCCGCTGTCTGCCGGAAATACCATCCGAATGCCGCGCTCGCCTGCCAGCGGCTCCACCAGCTTATGGCATTCCAGGATCACCTCCGCGATCAACGTGGGCTCCGGCGAGAGCGTCACGCCCCCTGACTCGATCTTCGCCAGATCGAGGATGTCGTCGATCAGCGCCAGCAGATGTCTTCCCGCTTTCAGGATGTGGCCGACGAACTCCTTATTCTGCGCTTCGGTTTTCGGCATCGTTTCCGAGGCGAGGAGCTGCCCGAAACCGAGAATCGCATTCAAAGGCGTGCGCAATTCATGGCTCATACTCGACAGAAACTCGGATTTCGCCTCGTTCGCTCGCTCGGCCTCTTTTCTCGCCTGGCCCAGCTCCAGGTTACTGGCCTCCAGCTGTGCCGTGCGCTCCCGCACCCGGTCCTCCAGCTGCGCGTTCAGCCGCGCGATCTCCTCTTCGCTGCGGCGCCGTTCGGCCACTTCGCCCAGCAATTGCGCGTGACTCCTTTGCATGGCCGCCGCGGCCGTTTTCTCTTGCGAGCAATCGCGGAATACGAGGACTACGCCCTCCACGGTCCCGTCGGTCTCTCTTATTGGCGCGCCGCTGTCATCGATGGGCGTTTCACGGCCATCACGGGCGAGCAGGACCGTGTGATTGGCCAGCCCTACCACGGTTCCGAGGAGCAAGACCTTCTTGACTGGGTCCTCCACGGGCGTGCGCGTTTGCTCGTTGACAATCTGGAACACCGAAGCGAGCGCACGGCCCCTCGCCTCCCGGTCTGACCAGCCAGTCAAGCGCTCGGCTTCGGCGTTGAGGAACGATACCGAACCTTGCTTGTCGGTGGTGATCACCGCATCGCCGATGCTGGCGAGCGTTACCTCCTGCAGTCTCTCCCTCGTTTGCGACCTTCTTCGCGACCTGTGTAAGGCCTCGGTCAGCACGCTGACCAGCGTTCCCTCCAAAATCAAAATGGTCAATTGGATCTGGCTCACCGGCCTTTCGATAACGAAGCTGTGCAACGGAGGCAGAAGAAAATAGTCCGCACCGAGGGCAGCGGTTGCGGTCGCCACCAGTCCCGGCCCCAGTCCGCCCAGATACGCGCTGACCATGATCGGCATCAAAAACAGAATGAGTAAGGGCAGGTTGCCGGGCGCGGGTCCGAATGACAGACGGGCCATAAGTACGGTCAGGGTCAAGCCGACCGCCAGCCCGTATGTCAGCCACCGCGGCAACCGCTGAAGGGCTGCCCGCTTCAACAGAGTCACATCCACCTTTGACGCAGACCGCCCACGCAAATGCGCGCCGATCTCCGCATGCATCGGGCATGCATCCTACAGCGCAGAGGTCCTCTGCGATAGACGGGAGAATTGCCGCGTTCAGAGATTTTGCTAAACGCTCTGTCAGCCCGTGCCAACGGGCCAATTTGGATCGAAGGGCGTCAGTCCGCCAGCAGCTTCAGTCCAACCACCCCGGCGACGATCAGCGTGATGCACGCCAGGCGGGCGGAGCCTGTGGGCTCGCCAAAAAAGACGATGCCGAAGATCGCCGCGCCCGCGGCCCCGATGCCGGTCCACACCGCGTAGGCGGTGCCGACCGGCAGCGACCGCACGCCCACGCTGAGAAGCCAAACGCTCAGTCCCATCGCGACCACCATCAGCGCCGTCATGCCGCCGCGCGTGAAGCCTTGCGAGGCCTTCATCGCGAGTGACCAGACGATCTCGAGCAGCCCGGCGATCAGCAGGCAGATCCACGCAACCTGCGGCCCCTTGAATAGCGTCATCCGGACACGTAGGCCTTCAGGAACGCAGTTCGATGGCCGGACTGCGTCCACAGGACGGGAAAGAAGCTCTCATCCATCGCGCCGTCGCCGAAGCGGCGATAGCGACTATAGATATAGCTGACCTCGGTCGGATGAAAGCGCGCTTCGGACGTCAGGCAATGCGTCACCAGCGAGCGGCGCGGCTGGCCCGAGCGGTTGGCGTCCGAGCCGTGCCAGGTGCCGCCGGCGTGGATCACGCAGGCGCCCGCGGACACCTCGATCGGCACCAGATCGACTTCGGCGCCGACCGCTCGCGCCGCCGCGTGCAGCGCCTGGCGGTAGTCATCGGGCGCGTGGAACTGCCCGATCTTGGGGGACACGCCCCAACGATGCGAACCGCGCGCGTACTCGATCGTGCCGCCGGCCGCCGTGGTGTCGTCCAGCGCCATCCAGCAGGTCGTATAGCCCAGCGGGACGACCCACTTGCAGTAACTGTCGTCCTGATGAAACCCGAGCGCCTTGGCGCCGGGCGGTTTCCACAGCACGTTGTCCTGGCCGATGCGGGCCCCGTTCCAGCCGGCCAGCGTGGCGCAGATACGACCGATTTCTTCCTTCAGCACGATGGCAGCGATCGTGCGGTCGGATTTCCAGCCGTTGCAGATCTGCCGCGTCCGATCGGCAGGATCGCGACCCTCGCACCAGTTCCATTCGTCCGGATACAGTCCCGTTTCGAATTCGCCCCGAAACAAGGGTTCGAAGCGCGCGCGCGCTTTCTCGACCTCCCGCCGGGTCAGCAGGTTGTCGATGATCAGAAAGCCGTCCGCACGGAATTGCTCGATCTGGCTTGGGGTGATCGCGCGCATCAGGTTCAATCCAGGGTTGCGACGCGATGACTGTGCAGGCGCTGCTGGGCTCCAACAAGCGAAGTGATCGAATGGGAGGCTTTCGCTGCGCGCATGTGTGAGCTCTCGAACGACCTGCCCGACCTAACTGCGTTCAGGCCGAGGCAGTGGATGGACCAGCAGATCGCGCACGGCCTCGTCCGAGCGGTCGACCTCGCCGGCCACCTCGCGTCGCGCCATTTCGAACAGCGCCTGCTCGTGCCTGACCATGCTTTCGCCCACGGCGCGCAGCGCCGGCGGCAAGGTGTTGGTGAGCTCCCGGTAGCGCGGCAGCCAGGTCCTGTCGATCGACTCGGCCAACGCCTGCATCTTTTCGTTCCAGGTTGCGCGTTGCAGCTCGCGCGCGAACTGCTCGCCTTCGGGCCGCATGCGCGGGTCCTCCTGCAGCGGCAGCCCCTGCGCCGCCAGGAAGGGGCGCAAGCGGGCCTTGGTCTCGGTCTCAAGCTGCAGCATCAGCGCGATCTTGTAGCGCTCCGATTCATTTCGGGCAGACCGCAGCATCGAGTCGAACATCGCCTCGCCCAGGATTTCGCCCTGGTAGAACTCCTGCAGCGCGGCCAGATGCGGGGCTTGCACCGATGCCGTCATGGCCGCTCGCTCCAATCCTGGCACACGGGCGGCAGGCCCGAAGCCGACTGGGGCGCGCCGTCATCGAGCTCGTAGTAGTCGCCTTTATCGGCCGTGAAGATGTGCTGCACCAGCTTCAGCCCGGTCGGACCGTCGATGCTGCCGGCCGCGATCGCGACGTAGTCGCGCCCGTTGCCGCGCCAGAAGAGGGTGGAACCACAGCTTGAACAGAAGCCGCGCCGGGCGTGCTCCGAGGCCGCGTACCACGTCAAGGTCGTGGCCCGCGTGAGGCCGAGGTCAGCGTCAAGCGCAGCGGTGGCCGCCAGGAAGTGCCCCGTCATGCGCCGGCACTGAGAGCAATGGCAGGCCACGACCTGCCGCAACGGCCCGCGCACCTCGTAGCGGACCGCGCCACACAGGCATCCGCCGGTCGCGCGCACCGCCGCGGCGCTCGCGTCGGCGCTCTGACCCGGCGCTTCGCGCGGTTGGCTCCGCCGCTGGCTCATTCGCCGGCGCCCAGCTTCGCACCCATCAACTGGCGGCGCGCGAACTGCAGGTGTCCGGTGATGATGGCAACCGCGGCCTCGACATCGCGCGAGCGGATCGCCTCATAGAGCGACGTGTGCTGCTGGTTGTACTCGGCGATCCGGGCAGGAGTCAGCACCTTGTCCTTCATCGCGGTCCACTGATCGTGGGTGCGGACGGCGTTGATCTGGTTGTAGATCCAGACCATCAAAGGGTTGCGGGTTGCTTCGCAAATCAGCTGGTGGAACTCCCGATCCCAGAGCGTGAAGCTCTCGCTATCGCCGCTCGACTGCTCCATGCGGGCGATCGCGTTGGCCAGGCGCTCGATGTCGCGGCCGGTCGCATTCAGCACCGCGAGCTGCACCATGTTCGGCTCGACACCGAGACGGACGTCGATCAGTTCGAGCGGACTGGTCATCTCGGCCACCTGCTCGGCGTCGATGCGATTTTCAAAATTGACGAAGGTGCCCGCACCAAGGCGTCGCGTGACCAGCCGCTCGGTTTCGAGCCGGATCAGCGCGGATCGGATTGTCGCGCGCGAGGCGCCGAACACAGAGGCGAACTGACGCTCGGCCGGAAGTTTCTCGCCGTGCGCGTAGCGCCCCTCGCGGATCGCTTGCCGCAGGTGAGCAGTGATCCAGGCCGATCCTCGCACGGGGTCCCTGATGCTGGAGGGGTCGCTCTCCAAGGTCGCGGTCTGACCACTCGTGACCATCTTTAATCCTTTGGTGGTAATTGGTCAAAATTGGTTTGAAATTGGGTAGTACTTGTGCCAGCATCTGGCCACGGAGTCAAGCCCCACCCGATCGCAGACCAGAAGCAAGGGAGTGGTTTCGAATGGCGTTCCCGACCCAGACCAAGTACCTGATCATCGGGGCCGGCATCCACGGCCTGAGCACCGCGTGGAATCTTGGCGAGGCGTTGCGCAGGTCGGGGCGGGGCAGCGGCAAGGACATCCTCGTGGTCGACAAGTCCGGCATCGCGTCCGGCGCTTCCGGAATCGCGTGCGGCGTCATCCGCAACAACTACTTCCAGCCGGCCATGCGCCGACTGATGGCGCACAGCGTCGCCGTGTGGGAGAGCGACCCGAAGGCGTTCAACTACCACCCGGTCGGCTACATGCAGATCAGCCCGGAGGTGATGCACGAGCAGGTCGCCACCATCGCCCAGCAGCAGAAGGACATCGGCTACGAGTCGGTCTTCATCGAGGGCGCGAAGGACTCGATGACCTACATGAAAGGGCTGTTCGACGACTGGCAGGCCCAGGGCATCACCTCGGTGCTGCACGAGAAAAAGGGCGGCTACGCCAACAACACCGCCTCGATCTACGGGCTGGCCGGCAAGGCGGAGCAGGAAGGCGCGCGCATCCTGACCGGCGTCAAGGTCACCGGCTTCGTCAAGGACAACTCCGGCGCCGTCAAGACCGTCGTGACCGACAAAGGCAACATCGACTGCGAGTACGTCGTGGTCGGCGCGGGTCCCTGGGTCAAGCAGATCTGGGACATGCTGGCACTGCCGGCGGCCATCTCGGTCAAGGGGCGGGACGGCAAGGTCCATGAGAACGTCCCGATGTGGACCTTCTGGTCCTTGCAGGAAGGCACCCTCGGCGTCGATCCGGAGCTGCAACGGACCAACGACGGCCGGATGCCTCCGGTGATCCACGTCGATACCGATGCCACGCTGTATTCGGACGTCGACCAGTCGGTGATCACCGACCGCCTCTGGGGCATCTACTACAAGCCCGACTTCCACTTTGGCGGCGTGCAGGGCGGCGCGATGCCTTTCAAGGTCAAGTCGGACCCGGCGCAGGTGAAGATCGATCCCTACGGGCCGGAGTCGCCGGACTTTATCGTCGGCCAGGACTTTGCCCACATGTGGTGCTCGGCGCTGGCGCACTGCCAGAAGCGTTTCGAAGGCAAGGCCCCGTTGTACAAGAAGGAGCCGTCGGGCGGCATCGGCAGCTTCACCGCCGACAACTTTCCCGTCTTCGATCGCTTCTGTCAGAACGCCTACGTGATTGCCGATTCGAACCACGGCTACAAAATGATCGGCGTCGGCAGGCTGATTGCCGAGGACATCTGCGGGCGCTCGAGCGAGCTGCTCGAGCCGTTCCGCTTCTCGCGCTTTGCGGAGGGCAAACTGCATCCGACCTCGAACAGCCCCTTCCCCTGGAGCTGAGCGAGCAAGGCCGGCGGTTGGCGCTGTTGGCAACCGCGCTATCCATTTGAAGTGAACACAGACCCGGAGCGGGGGAGAACATGACAGATCTTGAAGCCCATGTCAGCGCCAAAGGCCGCGACGAGCTCGTGAAGCGGGTCCGCGCCGAGATCAACCGGTTGGGGATCCAGTACATCTACTACCAGTTCGTCTCGGTGACGGGGCGCGTCGTCGGCAAGGGCATTCCGGCCGATCACTGGGAGCGCACCGCGGAGCGTGGCTTCCAGCTCGTCTATGGCTCGACCGCGAACCTGTTTGTCGACCGTCACCGCAATTACATCGGCTACGGCGCCGAGGCCTCCGAGCTGGTCGGCATCCCCGACCCGGAAACCTTCGTCCAGCTGCCATGGGACAAGCGCGTGGCCCGCGTCTTCTGCACGTGCTTCCGCAACCGCGAGGAGAGGGAGAACCCGGGCGGGTTCCTGACCTCCGATTGCCGCGGCAATCTGCGCCGGATCCACGAGGAATTCAAGAAGGCGCACGGCGGACTGCACCTGCGCCACGGCTGCGAGCCGGAGATGATGTGGCTGAAGAAGGGCGAAGACGGCCTGCCTGCGGGCGGCTTCACGAAGCCCAACTGCTATCACATCGATCAGTTCGAGTCGCTGCGGCCCGTGTTCATGCGGGCCATCGAATACTCGCGCGCGATGGGTCTTGACATGATCCAGGGCGACCACGAAGACGCGCCCGGGCAGCTCGAGCTGAACTTCATGTTCGACGACTGCCTGCGCACCGCCGATCGCCTGACCACCTACCGTCAGATCTGCGCCCAGGTGGCGCGCGAGTTCAACCTGATCGCCTGCTTCATGACGAAGCCCTTCATGGGCGTTTCAGCTTCGGGCTGCCACCATAACCTGTCGCTGTGGCGCGGCGGCAGCAATGTCCTGAATATGCTCGGGAACGAAAAACTGCCGGGGCTGGAGGACAACTTCACCTATCTGTCCGGCGGAGAGAATACCTTCCTGCCGCTGCCGGGTGAGGCCAAGCCCGGCCCGATCGGCCTGAACTGCATCGGTGGCATCGTCAAGCACGTCGGAGCGCTCACCGCCATCGGCTCGTCGACCGTCAACTCGTACCGGCGCTTGTGGGACACCGGGTTCTGGGCGCCGGTCTACGCCGACTGGGGCTACCAGAACCGCACGTGCGCGCTGCGGATCTCGGCGCCCGGCCGCTTCGAGTACCGCTCGGTCGATTCGACCGTCAATCCCTACCTGATGGCGGGCGCCATCCTGAAGGCGTTCGACAGCGGAATCAGGAGCAACCTGGATCCCGGCGAGCCCGAGGAGCGCAACATCTACGCCGCGATGGCCGCTGGCAAGAAGGTCAAGAAGCTGCCGATGTCCCTCGGCGAAGCGCTGACCGCGCTGGAGCAGGATGAGGTCGTCCGTTCGGCGATGCCGGGCGACATGTATCGGGTCTTCACCCACTACAAGCGCGACGAGTGGGAAAAGTTCATGTCGACCGTGACCGACTGGGACTTGAAGCAGTACTGGGACTATTTGCCGTGAGCGCGCTCAGATGACGAGCCGCCAACTGCCCAACCCCCTCACCCCTTTGTCCTCTGCCCCGAGGCAGAGGGGAAAGTTCGTGCGGTCAATGGCTTGCAGCCACTGACCGAAGGAGAAGACAGCATGTGTGGAATTGCGGGACTGATTCATCGCGGCGGCACCGGCGACGTCGGCCAGGAAATGACGGCCATGCTGCAATCGCTGAAGCACCGGGGGCCGGACTCGACCGGCTACGCGCTGTACGGCAAGCCGCGCGGACAGGAACTGGTCATCCGCTTCAAGCTGGCCGAAGGCGCCGAGATGCTGGAAGGCTTCGACATTCATCATCAGGTCAAGCAGCGGCGCACCGAGGTCGATCGCCGACTGGCCGAGCTCGGCGCCAACGTGCTGCAGGCCGACTCCGCAACCGAGTACGCGTTCCGCTACCGGATCGCGTTCGACGGTGACCGGCGACGCCTGGCCAACTACATCGAAGACGTCGACGGCGCCGAGATCCTGTCGATGGGCCTCGGGCTGGAGCTGATCAAGGACCTGGGCGACGCGGCACAGGTCGCGGGGCAATACAGCCTGAGCGGTTTCGTCGGCACCCACGCGCTCGGCCACACGCGGATGGCGACCGAGTCCGACGTCGACATCCGCTCGGCCCACCCGTACTGGGCCTATCCGTTCGCCGACGTGGCGGTCGTCCACAACGGCCAGCTCACCAACTACTGGAACGGCCGGCGAGCCCTGGAGCGGCGCGGCCATCGCTTCGTGTCGAACTGCGATTCCGAGCTGATCGCCGTCTACCTGGCCGACCGCATGGCGCAGGGCGCGACATTGAAGGACGCGATGACGGATTCGATCGAAGAGCTCGACGGCGTTTTCACGTACCTGGTCGCCACATCCGACAGCCTCGGGATGGCGAAGGACGTGATGGCGGCCAAGCCGATGGTGCTGTACGAGAGCGACCGCTTCATTGCGCTGGCCTCCGAGGAAGTGGCGATCCGCAGCGTCTTTCCGCACGAGATCAACACCTTCGACCCCTACGAGGGCGAAGTTCGTGTGTGGCAGAGCTGAGCACCAACGGCGATTGAAGCGGGAGCGACGAACATGGCATTGATGACCCGAGCAACCGAAGCCGGCATGCACACCGAGCAGCTGGCCGGACGCACCCAGCAGCGCTTCTTCCGACCCGAGGAAGAAGCGCGCTACACCTACCCACAGGCGTTCGAAGTCGACTTCGGCAAGCGCGCCGAGTTCGACGCGACCGACCTCACGCCGACGCAGATCAACCTGAAGCTGCGCGAGCTGATGGGCCAGGGCTACGGCACCATCGTGTTGAAGAACCCTGGCGCCAAGCATGGCATCGCGGTCGGAATCCTGAACCGCCTGAATCTCGAGATCCAGGGAAGCCTCGGCTACTTCGGCTGCGGCCTGGTCGACGGCCCCAACATCCGCATCTGCGGGCGGGTCGGCTGGTCGTGCGCCGAGAACATGATGGCCGGCACCATTGTCATCGAGAAGAACGCGGGCTCGACTTTTGGCGCCGCGATGCGCGGCGGTGACCTCGTCTGCAAAGGCGACGTCGGCGCGCGCGTCGGTATCGACATGAAGGGCGGCACGATCATCATCGGCGGCCGCGCCGGGGCGTTCTGCGGATTCATGATGCAGCGTGGTCGGATGGTGATCCTGGGCGACGCCGGCAAGAACCTCGGCGATTCGATGTACGACGGCACGATCTACGTCGGCGGCAAGATCGACGGCCTCGGCGTCGACGCCGTGCCGGGCGAGATCAACGAGGTGGAGGCCGGCTGGCTCGAGCGCAAGCTCAAGCTGTATGGCCTGAGCGCGCCCAAGGGCGTCAGGAGCCTGCAGAAGATCGTGGCCGGCCGCCAGTTGTGGAACTACGACAACCTCGAGCCTGCCGAGAAGAAGCTCATCCTCTAAGCCGAATTTCGATCGCCCCGACCATCAACCGCCTCCGACTACGGGAAACGCAATCATGGCGAAGGAAACCAAGGTCCCGGCCCAGATCCCGGTGACGAAGAAGAAACTCAGCCGCAACACGCATGTGATCGGCCAGAGCCAGATCTTCACGCCGCAGGTCATGGACGACATCCACATCAAGGCCGAGCTCGGCCGCTACCGGATGCGCGGCTTCTCGCTGTTCAAGAAGATCCCGAACTGGGACGATCTGACGTTCCTGCCGGGAACGCTGACGCGGTTCGTGATCGAGGGCTACCGCGAGAAATGCGAAACCCAGACCATCATCGGGCCGCGCGCGAAGCGGCCGCTGGTACTCGACATTCCGGTCTACGTCACCGGCATGAGCTTCGGCGCGCTGAGCTACGAGGCCAAGATCGCGCTGGCGCGCGGCGCGACCATGGCGGGCACTGCCACCTGCTCCGGCGAAGGCGGCATGATTCCCGACGAGCGCCGCTATTCGTCCAAATGGTTCTACCAGTGCATCCAGTCGCGTTACGGCTTCAACCCGCACCACCTGCGGCTGGCCGATGCTTGCGAGTTCTTTATCGGCCAGGGCTGCAAAGTCGGCCTCGGCGGGCACCTGATGGGCCAGAAAGTGACCGACCAGGTGGCCGAGATGCGATCGCTGCCGGCCGGTATCGACCAGCGCTCACCGGCGCGTCATCCGGACTGGCTCGGGCCCGACGACCTGGCCCTCAAGATCAACGAGATTCGCGAGGCGACCAACGGCGAGATTCCGATCCAACTGAAGCTCGGCGCGGCGCGCGTGTACGACGACGTTCGGATGGCAGCCAAGACCGGACCGGACAGCATTTACATCGACGGGATGGAGGGCGGCACCGGAGCCGGACCTCACATCGCAACGGAGGAAACCGGGGTGCCGGGCATCGCGGCGATCCGCCAGGCGCGCAAGGCGCTTGACGACGTGGGCAAGACCGGCGAAATCTCGCTGGTCTACGCCGGCGGAATCCGCAACGGCGGCGATGTGGCCAAGGCGCTCGCGCTGGGCGCTGACGCGGTCGCGATCGGGCACGCGGCGCTGATGGCGCTCAACTGCAACAAGGACATCCCGCAGGCCGATTTCGAAAAGGAGATCGGCGTGGAGGCGGGACACTGCTACCACTGCCACACGGGGCGCTGCCCGGTCGGGGTCGCGACGCAGGATCCGCTGCTGCGCAAGCGCCTGGACCCGGATGCCGCCGCCGAGCGCGTCTACAACTTCCTGCATTGCCTGACGATCGAGGCGCAGATGATGGCGCGCGCCTGCGGCAAGACCAACGTGCACAGTCTCGAGCCGGAGGACCTGGCGGCGTTGACGATGGAGGCCTCGGCACTCGCGATGGTGCCGCTGGCAGGATCGCAACATACCGTCGGCCGCCCCGACATGACGCGGTACTGAAAGGAAACGGCAAGCCATGGCCAAGATCACCGAACTGCAGAAGTACGCGCGCGCCAGGAAGGCCAAACAGGCCAAGACGGCAGCAGGCAAGAGCGGCACCGGTGCCAAGAATGGGACCGCTGCGCGGGCCGCCGGTGCCGGCATAAAAAGCGGCGGCACGAAAGACATTGACCACTTCATCAAGACCGCGGGCCTCGACAGCCAGCGCGAAAAGGAAATCGGCCAGCACATCGGCTACCGCTACGACGTCAACCTGGTACCCGACTACCGCCGGCTGACGCCGTTCCTGCGCAAATACATGGAAACCATGCAGTGGCAGGACCTGAACTGGCTGGAGGACGTGCACCTGGGCTACGAAGAGGGGCGCGCCGCCGTGTTCGACCGCAATGTGAACGGGTGGGTCACGCTGCCCGAAGGCGTGAAGCTGCCGGACAACCAGCAGGACCGCGACATGATCGCACGCGAGCTGCTGATCAAGTTCCAGATGTCGCCGCGCCACCCGCTGGTGGACCTGAACAAGGCTTACCGCAAGTTCTGAGTGGGTGCCGGAGCCTGTCCTGATTCGTCCGGTAATTGCCATCGGCCGATCGCAAGCGGAAAATCGTTTGGACCCGGGAGCGTACCCGGGATGTTGTGGCCGCATCCCGGCGTCAATGCACGCAGGCTCGCGTGTGTTTGTGCGTGTTCGTGCGTGTCGATGAGCGCGCGTAACGACGATGGGAGGCCGTATGTTCAAATCGATCCTCGTCCCGACCGACGGTTCAAAGCTGTCCGATCAGGCGGTGCGCCATGCGCTGCAACTGGCGAAGTCATTGAATGCCAGCGTCGTTGCGCTGCATGTGACCGCCCCCTTTCACGTGCTGGCGGTGACCGCGTCCGCGCTCAAGGCGACCCGGGAGCAATGCGAAAAGAACGACGCCGCCTTCTCCCAGCAGATCTTTGAACGCATTGCCGGCATGGCGGGCGAATTCGGCGTCGCCTGCACTTGCATTTCACGCAGCGGCGAGCACGTATGGCAGGAAATCATCATGGCCGCCGAAAAGTCCCCGTGCGACGTGATCTGCATGGCGTCCCATGGACGCCGAGGCCTCGCGGCGATGCTGATCGGCGGGGAGACGGTCAAGGTGCTGACGCACACCAAAATCCCGGTCCTCGTCGTTCGTTGATGCGGAGGCTCCCCTCTCCCACGCGTGGGAGAGGGGCCGGGGGTGAGGGCGCATGCACCGGCCTGGTACCCGCGCGCTCACCCTCACCCTGCCCTCTCCCGCAAGCGGGAGAGGGGATTGCGAAGCACCTAGCGCTCGCGCTCGGCTTCGTAGAGCGATGGGGTGACGCCGGCGCGCGCCAGGAACTCGCGCAGGTGGATCAGCGAGCTCACGGTCAGCACGTTGCTGTGATGCGGGCGGTGTAGAACGCCCTCCATCCGATTGAGCTTGACCCGGATCCTGGCGCCCGAGATCGGCTCGACCTCCGCGCCGACGTGCCGCAGCAGCGATTCGATATCGCGCCAGTGCACGTTACCGCTGGGCGGATCATGGAAGATCAAGCGGATCAGGTTTGCGTGGCGGTGACTCATCGACCTGCCCTCAACGTCCCTCGCCTGGCGTGCGGCTCGCATTTTGCCACGGCTCAAAATCCACGCCGCCGCCCTATTTCACGCCAAGGTCTTCGAAGCGCGCATTTTGAATGGCATACGAAGTCCAATCCCGATAGTCGAAGTGCCACCACTCGAATTCGTACACGGAGAAACCCTCGGCTTCCATGTGCCGGCGCAGCAGGTCACGCAGGCGGCGCTGTTGCGCCGTCCCCCCGGCATAGGTCGGATACGCCCGCTCTGAATTTTCGTCGTACAGGCTCGGCATCTGGACGGCCTGCCCCGTTTTCAGATCGACCAACGTCAGGTCGACTGCGCAGCCGCGGTTGTGGCGCGACCCTTCGGCCGGATCGGCCACGAACTTGTGGTTCGCTTCGGGCGTCGCGTCCCAGAACAGTTTCGTCACGTACCATGGCCGATAGGCGTCGTGGACGAGAAGCCCGTAGCCCTCGCTTGCCAGGGCGCGCTGGACGCGCACCAGGGCCTCGGCCGCAGGTCGCTGCATGAAGGCGCGCGCCTGACTGTAGATGCGCGTGCCGAGGAAATTGCGGGTCGTCGCATAGCGGATATCGAGTTTGACGGTCGGATCGAGCGTGTCCAGCTCGACCAGATCCGGTCTGCGGAAGTCGCCGTGCTCGACTGGCGGCGTGGCCGCGAGCGCGATCGGGAGCAACTCCTCGATGGGTCGAACCGGATGGATGCGGAAGACGTCCTCAGCGTCGGCAACCGCACGATCCGGAAGCGGTGCAGTCGGCGCACAAGCGGCGAGCACCAGGAGCAACGTCAGCGGACAGCGGCGTCCCATCTCCGAGCATCAATCCGCAGCGTCAGTCTCAAGGCGCAAGCGCATCGAGTTTCAACGCTCCTGCCATCAAGGTCTTTGCTGACGCAGATCAGACCGAAATTCCGTCAGCGTATAGGAAGTACCGCAACCTTCCTGGCACCGTGACCCCTTAAATGAGCACCGAGCCCTCGCTGGACAAGATGCCGCCCGAGGGTGATCTGACGGGGCTGGCCCCGGCATCGGGGCAGGCCGCTGCGACAGCATTGGAAACCCTGTTCACGTCGTTGTATTCAGAACTGAGCGATCTGGCCCGGTCGCGGCTGCGGCGCATGCCCCATGTGACACTGCTCGACACGACATCGCTGGTTCACGAATCGTTCCTGCGGTGCGTGAAGGCCGAGCGTGTGCCGCTGGCAGACCGCGGCCGATTCCTGGCGTATGCCTCACGGGTGATGCGGTCGGTGGTGGTCGACTACCTGCGCCAGCGCAAGACCGAGCGGCACGGCGGCGAGGTCGTGCGCGTGACGTTGAACACCGAGATCGGCGAATCGGTCTGCGCACCCGAAGACCGGCTCATCCGCATCAGCGAGGCTCTGGACGAGATCGCGGCCGCCGACCCGCGGCTGGTTCAGGTGGTCGAGATGCGGTTCTTTGCGGGGCTGACCGAGGCCGAGATCGCCGCCAGTCTCGGAGTAACCGAGCGCACGGTGCGGCGCGACTGGCGCAAGGCGCGCCTGTTGCTTTCGATCGCGCTGCGATAGCTTGACGACTGGGGAGTCGGATCGTGCCGGCGCGGATCGATCATCTGGTCGGAATCATCATGCTCGCGAAGGAGACGCATGGGTCCAGTCGGGCGTAAATGCCAGCACCTCAACGCCGGGAGTCAGGTGTTCGTTGAACAGGCGGTTGTGCCAGAACGTGGCCTGGTGGCGTGGGTGCGTGGCTGGCAGTCGGGTGACGCCGCACGGGATTCTGTAGCTCTGGCTGAACTGGTCGAACTCCAGCACGCAGCGGCGCTGCTCCAGCAAAGTCGCTGCCAGCTCCGAGCCTTGAGCGAACACCGCGGTCAGCACGTCGCTGAATGCCGCCGGCTGCTGGAAGTACGGCCCCTG
>DATBCI010000059.1:0-9238 GCA_036270555.1 Burkholderiaceae bacterium | reverse complement strand
GCAGCACGACTCGCGTACTCGGCGAGCGAGACGTCGGGGACGGCATCCGAGGTGCTGGTGCGGAACCGCAACAGGCGCGCGATGCGCTCGCGATTGGCCGAATCCTCGCCGACGCCCTCTTTCAGCACCTGGCCGAACTCGGCCCAGAACTTCGCGTAGTCGTCCCTGCGGTTCTCCGCAAGATCCTCCAGCAGGCCCAGAGTGCGCTTGGTGCATCCCTCCCTGATCGCCCTGACGTCGCGGCTTTCCTGCAACAGCTCGCGCGACACGTTCAGCGGCAGGTCGTTCGAATCGACGACGCCCCGTACGAAGCGCAGGTAGCTCGGCAGCAACTGCTCGGCGTCGTCCATGATGAAGACGCGCCGCACGTAGAGCTTCAAGCCATGCTGGTGGCGGCGGTCCCACAGGTCGAAGGGCGCTTGAGCCGGCAAATAGAGCAACTGAACGTACTCATTGCGGCCTTCGACCCGGTTGTGGGTCCAGGCCAGAGCATCCCCGAAGTCGTGCGACAGGTGCTTGTAGAAGTCCCGGTACTGCTGCTCGGTGATGTCGCCCTTGGGTCGAGCCCAGAGCGCCGAGGCCTGGTTCACGGTCTCCAGCTCGCTCGTGCGGCGATACTCGCTCTTGTCCTTGTCCCATTCCTCCTTCGGCATCCGGATCGGCGTGGCGATGTGGTCCGAGTACTTGATCAGGATCGACCGCAGCTTCCAGGACGACAGCAATTCCTCGTCCTCGGGTTTCAGGTGCAGCGTCACATCGGTTCCGCGGCTGGATCGCTCGCACGGCTCCACCGTGAACTCGCCGGCACCATCGGACTGCCAGCGCACGGCTTCGCTCGCCGGCAACCCGGCCCGCCGCGAAACGACGGTCACCGAGTCGGCCACGATGAACCCGGAGTAGAAGCCGACCCCGAACTGGCCGATCAGCTGGGCGTCCTTCTGCTGGTCACCGCTCAGCTTTTCGAAGAATTCGCGCGTGCCACTGCGTGCGATCGTGCCCAGGTGCAGGACGATCTCGTCGCGCGTCATGCCGATGCCGTTGTCCGATATCGTGATGGTACGGGCGTTCTTGTCGTATTCGACCCGAATCGACAGTTCATCGCCCGTCTCGAGCAATGCAGGCGTGGCGATCGCTTCGAAGCGCAGCCGATCGCACGCGTCCGACGCGTTGCTGATCAGCTCGCGCAGAAAGATCTCGCGGTTGCTGTACAGCGAATGAATCATCAGCCGAAGCAGCTGTTTGACTTCGGCCTGGAATCCCAGTGTTTCTTTCATCGATCCACCCTCGTGCGTCCACCCGCCCGGTCACCAGGCAGCATTCTAATTTCCCTCGACGCGCCGATCAGGGGTCGTTGCCCGCTCGGGCCGGCCCGCCAGCGAGCGGTATCCTGTCAGCGCAGGAGGACCCATGACGACAGCCCGCGGCTTCAACTTCTATACCTGCGATGTGTTCACCGACCGCCGCTTCGGCGGCAACCCGCTGGCCGTCGTACTGGACGCCGATGGCCTGTCTGATCCGCAGATGCAGGCGATCGCGCGCGAATTCAACTACTCCGAGACGGTTTTCCTGCTGCGGCCGGAGCACGGCCATGACGCCCGCGTGCGGATCTTCACGCCGGGACGCGAAGTGCCTTTCGCGGGTCATCCCACGATTGGCACGGCCTTCGTCCTGGCCAGCCAGGTACCCAGCCTGGCTCGATCCGAGCGGATCGTCCTGGAGGCGCCGGTCGGCCCCGTCAACGTCGAGGTCGAACGTGACGCCGGGAGCGTCCAACTGTGCCGCTTCACGGCCCCCCGCCTGCCCCAACTCGGGCCATCGGCGCCACCCCGTGAGCACCTGGCGGCGATGCTGGGACTGGCGACCTCGGAAGTGCTCGACTCAGCCGAGTTCTGGTCGTGCGGGCTGTCGTTCCTGGTGGTGCCGCTGTCGTCGGTCAACGCGCTGCAATGCTGCCAGCTTGACCTGAGGGTCTGGTCCGAAATCCTCGAGGGCTACGAATCGAAGCACATCTATCCGGTGGCCCGGGCCGGGGCGGCCTGGCGCGTACGGATGTTCGCCCCCGATGCCGGTGTCGCCGAGGATCCCGCCACCGGATCGGCTGCGGCCGCCTTTGCCGGCTGGCTCGCGTGCTACGCGCCGGAGGCCACGCCCCGATCGGAGTTCACGCTGCTGCAGGGCGAGGAGATCGGACGGCCGAGCCGCATCGCCCTGCGCATCGATCGCGACGGCGACCGGGTCACCGAAGTGCGGGTCGGCGGCTCTTCGGTGCTGGTCAGCCAGGGGACTTTGCTCGTGTAATCGCGACAACGCGCATGCGTGGCGCCAGCAGCAGGCCCTTGCGCGCGCGGTGGCTGTGGTACTTCTGCAGCTCGGCCTGTGCCAGCGCCACTTCGAGTGCCTTGCCGGATTTGGCGGCGTTGCCTCGGACCACGATGCCGGCCGCGCCACACGTGGTGGCGGCCACCATGGGCTCGCCGTCGTCGAGTGCCATCAGGATCACGCCACGTCCGCCGGCCGGCTGCGCCTTGATCTCCGACGCCTCGAAAACCAGCAAACGCCCCCTATCCGAGGCGCACGCGATCAGGTTGTCGCTCGCCGGATCAACCACGGTCGGGCGAATCGGCTCCTGACCTTCCTCCACGCTGATGAACTGCTTGCCGGCGCGCTGGCGCGACAGCAGGTCGCCAAGGCGGCAGGCAAAGCCGCGGCCCCCATTGGTGGCCACCAGCAGCGGAGCGTCAGCCGGCCCGGCGGCATAGGCCACCAATCGGGTTCCGGCTTGCAGATCGATCAGCGAAGTTACGGGCGCTCCGTCACCCCGTGCCGACGGCAGTTGCGCCACCGGAATCGAGTACACGCGCCCGTTGGAACCCAAAGCGATCAGGTTGTCGACGGTACGGCATTGGTACGCGTCGTACAGCCCGTCGCCCGGCTTGAATGTGAACTGGCTCGCGTCATGGCCGTGCCCTGACCGCGCCCGTGCAAACCCCATTTCCGACACGATTACCGTGACCGGTTCATCCAGCACTTTGACCTCGGCCACCGCGCGCTCGGCTGCCTCGATGCGGGTGCGTCGCGCATCGCCGTGCTTTTTCGCGTCCTCGTCGAACTCCTTGCCGACCTGCTTGCGCAGCGCCGCCGGCGAATCGAGGAGCTTCTTGAGCGCCGCGCCTTCCTTGCGCAAATCGCCGAGCTCCTTCTCGATCTTCAGCGCCTCCAGGCGGGCCAGCTGCCGCAGGCGCAACTCCAGAATGTCCTCGGTCTGGTGCTCGGTCAGCTTGAATTCGCGCATCAGCGCCGGCTTCGGATCGTCCGAATTGCGGATGATCTTGATCACACGATCGATGCTCAACAGGACGATCTGTCGGCCTTCCAGCACGTGCACCCGATCGCTCACGCGATCCAGCCGGTATTGCGTTCGGCGCCGCACCGTGTCGACCCGGTACTCGATCCACTCCTGCAGGATCCGCACCAGGGGTTTTTGCTGCGGCCGGCCGTCGCGGCCGATCATCACCAGGTTCACGGGAACGCTGGCCTCGAGGCTGGTGTGGGCCAGCAGCGTGCGAGCGAACTCGTCGCGGTCGATCTTGGAGGTGCGCGGCTCGAACACCAGTCGAACTGCCGCCTCCTTGCCCGATTCGTCGCGCATCGAGTCCAGCACCGCCAGCACGACCTGCCGCAGCTGCTGCTGGTCGGCACCGACCGTCTTCTTGCCGGCCTTGGGTTTCGGATTGACCAGCTCCTCGATTTCCTCCTGGACCCGGCGCGACGAGATCCCGGGTGGCAGCTCGTGCACGACCAGTTGCCACTGACCGCGCGCCAACTCCTCGAAGCGGTAGCTGGCGCGCGCTTTCAGGCCGCCCCGGCCAGTGGCGTAGACCGCCTTCAGCTCGTCGGCGCCGGAGATGATCTGCCCGCCTCCGGGAAAATCCGGTCCCGGGACTTCGCGCATCACCGCGTCCAGGTCGGCCTTCGGATCGGCCAGCACGACCTGCAGCGCGCGCACGATTTCCGCCAGGTTGTGCGACGGGATTTCGGTGGCCATACCCACCGCGATCCCCGAGGCGCCGTTCAGCAGAACGAACGGCAACCGGGCCGGCAGAAGACGCGGTTCCTGCTGGCTGCCGTCGTAGTTGGGCGCGAAATCGGCCGTCCCCTCATCGAGCTCGTCCAGCAGAAGCCGCGCGATGGGGGTCAGCCGGGCTTCGGTGTAACGGTAAGCTGCCGCGTTGTCGCCGTCGCGGCTGCCGAAATTGCCCTGGCCGTCGATCAACGGATAGCGCAGCGAAAAGTCCTGCGCCATCCGTACCAGCGCGTCGTAGGCGGCCTGGTCGCCATGGGGGTGGAATTTGCCGATGACATCGCCGACCACGCGCGCCGACTTCACGTGCTTGGAGCCGGCGGTAAGCCCCATCGTGTTCATCGTGTACAGGATCCGGCGCTGCACCGGCTTGCAGCCGTCGGATACATCGGGCAGCGCGCGCGCCTTCACGACCGAGACCGCGTAGTCGAGATAGGCCCGCTGCGCAAAGGTGGCCAGCGTGAGGCCCTCTTCGTCGCCGTTTGGTTTCAACAGCGTCAACTGTTCCGACATCGGTTGTCATCCCCCGGTTTGCGAGCCCGCCTTCGGCCTACGGGCTTCGGCGGGCAGGCCTGCCGTGGCCCTCCGAAGCGCGCAGCGCGTAGGAGGGCGAAGGCGGGCGGATGTTACCGAAATCGGGCGGCGGGGCGCTCGACTAGCGCATCAGGGATTTTTCGCGGCCGACGTCGCTGCGGCCGGCGAAGACGTTCACGAAATCCTCGGCGCTCATGGGACGGGCGAACAGGAAGCCCTGTGCGGACTCGCAGCCCAGGTGCTGCATCCAGGTCTGCTGGGCCTGGGTCTCGATGCCCTCGGCCGTGACGCTCAGCCCCAGACTGCGCGCCATCTCGATCACGGCTTTCACGATGGTCAGCGTGCGGGCGTCCCGCATGCAGTCCACCGTAAAGCTGCGGTCGATCTTCAAGCGGCTGATCGGGAGCTCTCGCAGGTGCGACAGGCTCGAGAAGCCCACCCCGAAGTCGTCCAGCGCGATCTTGACGCCGGCGTCTCTCAGCCGCAGCAGGTTTTCGCGCGAAGTCGCGGACATATCGAGCAGGCCGGTCTCGGTGACTTCGATCTCGATATCGCTCGGCATCATGCCGGCCTGTTGAATCACCGCCAGCAGGCTGTCGACGCATCCGATCTGGCGCAGCTGCACACCGGACACGTTGATGGCGATCGGCGGCACGGTCAGCCCGATCTGGCGCCAGATCTGTATCTGTCGGCACGCCTCGCGCAACACCCAGTCTCCAACGCCGACGATCAAGCCGCTTTCTTCTGCGATCGGAATGAACTCGGCGGGCGAGATGTCGCCCAGCTCGAGGTCCTTCCATCGCAGCAGCGCTTCGGCGCCCACCATGCGGCCGTCGACCAACGACACCAGGGGTTGGTAGTACAGCCGGAAATCACGCGCCTCGAAAGCCCGCCGCAGCCGCTGCTCCAGGCGCAATCGCAGGTCCACGCGCCGGGCCACTGCCGGCGTGAAGAACGCATGGGTGCATCGGCCGAGGTCTTTGGCCTGGTACATGGCCGCGTCGGCGGCGTTCAACAGCGAATCCAGGTCGACACCATCCCGCGGAAAGAAGGCGATCCCGACCGAAGCGGTCACGCTGATCTCCATGCCGAATACCTTGGCCGGCTGCGAGATCGCTTCGATCAACTGGCGCGAGGTTTCGACCGCCACCTCGGCGTCAGGCATCTCAACCAGCAGCGCCACCAGTTCGTCACCACCGCGACGCCCCAGCAGGCTCGGCGCTCGAACCACCGCGCGCATGCGTTCTGCGACCAACGCCAGCACCTGGTCGCCGATCCGATGCCCGTAGCCGTTGTTCAGGAGGCGAAAATCATCCAGATCGATGTAGAGCATCGCGCAGGGCTGGCCGTTGGCATAGGCGTTGGACAGCAGGCGCTGCGCGCGCTCGTCGAAGGCTTGTCGGTTCGGCAGCCGCGTGAGTGGATCGTACGCGGCCAGCCGTTCGACGGATTCCTGCGACCTCATCAACTCGGTGACGTCCTTGCCGACGCCACGGTAGCCGCAAAAGCGGCCCTCGATGTCGAACACCGGATCACCGCTCGCCAGGTGATAGACGGCCTCGCCGCTCGGAAGCCATCGCCGCACGATCAAGTCGCGGAAGGGGCGGTGCGCTTCGAGCGCCGCCTGATGCTCCGCCCAGGTGGCTGGCCGGATCAGTTCCCCTTGCGGTTCCCAAAACCGCTGGCCGAGCACATCCTCGTCCTTGAACAACGCGTTGCCATATTGGGTGGGCCGCACCGACGTGAAGCGCAGCGACTCGTCCATCTCCCAGACCCAGTCGCACGACTGTGCCAGCAGAGACACAAGGCGCTGCTCACCGTCACTTGAAGCCGGATCCGGCCAGGGCCAACCCGCCTCGCTCGGACCCGGGCGCAAAGCGCCGCCCAGCGCGGAATTCTCGACCGTTGTCATTTCGCCCAAACCCACCTCAATGCACCGTACAGTACGCTCCGCCGTCTGGCGCACAACAGGGGCAATCCTCCGAAAAGGGGGGCGATTCAGACATCCGCCTCGACTTCGTGCCCATGCTCTTCCAGCCAGGCGCGCCGCTGGGGAGCCTCGTTGCGGCCCATCAGCATCGTGAACGCCTTGGACGTGTCCGGCACCGGCATCGAGCCGAGGACGACCGGCAGCAAACGGCGGGTATCCGGATTCATCGTGGTTTCCCACAGCTGTTCCGCCGACATCTCGCCCAGACCCTTGAACCGCCCGATTTCCCAGGATGCTTCGCGCACGCCCTCGTCTCGCAATTTGGCCAGCGTGGCGTCGCGTTCGGCTTCGTCCAGGCAATAAAGGCGGCGCGCGGGACGCCGCCCTTGCGCCGGAACATCGATTCGGAACAGCGGCGGTCGCGCCACGTACACATGCCCGCGCTCGACCAGGCGGCGGAAGTGCCTGAAAAACAGCGTCAAAAGCAAAACCTGGATGTGCGACCCATCCACATCGGCGTCGGCCAGAATGCAGATCTTGCCGTATCGCAACCCGGCGAGGTCGATCTCTTCCTCGACTGAATGCGGATCGACTCCGATTGCAATCGCGATGTCGTGAACCTCGGCGTTGGCAAACAGCCGATCGCGCTCGATCTCCCACGTATTCAGGACTTTGCCACGCAGCGGCAGGATCGCCTGGAACTCCTTGTCACGCCCCATCTTGGCCGAGCCACCGGCCGAGTCGCCCTCGACCAGGAACAGCTCGTTACGCGTCACATCGGTCGATTCGCAGTCGGTCAACTTGCCCGGCAGAACCGCGACCGCCGAGCCCTTGCGCTTTTGCACTTTCTGGGCTTCGCGCGCGCGCGCCTGAGCCTGGCGAATCGCCAGATCGACGATGTTGCGACCGAATTGAGGATTCTGATTCAGCCAGAACTCCAGCTGAGGACGCACGAAAGACCCGATCAGCCGAACCGCATCGCGGCTGTTCAGGCGCTCCTTGATCTGCCCCTGGAACTGCGGATCGAGGACTTTGGCCGACAGCAGAAAACTCGCGCGCCCGAATACGTCATCCGGCAGGAACTTGACGCCCTTCGGTGTCAGGCCGTGCGCCTCCGCAAAGGCACGCACGGCGTTGAATACGCCTTCGCGCAATCCCGCCTCGTGCATTCCGCCGGCTGGGGTCGGAATCAGGTTCACGAACGATTCGCGCGTGGTGGGACCTTCGTCGGTCCATGCCAGCACCCAGCGCGCGCCCTCGCCCGCAGCCCAAGTCGGATCGTCTTCGGGGGCGTATCCCTCGGACTCGAACATCGGCGCGACAGGGGCCGACGCCAGCGCCTGATCCAGGTACTGGCTCAAGCCGCCTTCGTAACGCCAGTCGTTGCGCTTTCCGTCGCGCTCGAGGGTCAGGCTGACCTGCAAGCCCGGTAGCAGCATCGCCTTGCTGCGCAGCAGGCGCTCGAGCTCATCGGTCGGAACTTGAGCCGTATCGAAGTATTTCTTGTTCGGCCACACCGTCACGCGCGTGCCGCTGGCCGGATCGGCAGCTTTTGCGGCTCGCGAAGCCAGGGCGGTCTTGACGTCGCCGTCCGCGAACGAAATGGTGTGCACGCGCCCTTCGCGCCATACGGTCACTTCGAGACGACTCGACAGCGCATTGGTGACCGACACTCCGACCCCGTGCAGTCCACCGGAGAACGAATAGGCGCTTGTGCCGCCCTTCTCGAATTTGCCGCCCGCATGCAGGCGGGTGAAGACCAACTCGATGACCGGTTGCCCCTCTTCCGGATGAAGGCCGACCGGTATGCCCCGGCCGTCGTCCTCGACGGTGACCGCTCCGTCCTTGTGGACCGTGACGTCGATCCGGGACGCGCTCCCGGCCAGAACCTCATCGGACGCGTTGTCGATCACCTCCTGCACGATGTGCAGGGGGCTGTCGGTGCGGGTGAACATGCCGGGGCGCTGGCGCACCGGCTCCAGGCCTTTCAGGACCCGGATCGACGCTTCGCTATAGTCGCGGCCTTCGGGGCGTGCTCGAGACATCGATTCGCGCAGTCGCTGGGTGGAATGAGGAGCGGATTTTATCCACAGTCCGTGTGGATAACAGCGGCCACTAGGGCTCCAAACGGCGTCAGCACGGCGCGTACCTGCCCTGCCTGCTTGTTAAGCAAACGCCGCACTGATGTAACACACGGAGCGGCCCGTATACTCCGTGAGGAAGCCGTTAGCAAGCCCAGCGTAAGACGCGCGCGCTGATCCACCTCCCGGTAGCACAAGGGAATCATCTCAGAGGGAAAATCAGCCTCGGTAGCACGCTGGTAGCAGCGTTTTCGGACCCTGCGGATCACCGGAAAGCCGTCCGGATTCGCCTCTGGCATGCTACCTGCGGATGCGCGTCGCGGTGCTACGCGGTCTGCCTTTCTTTGCTACCGGCCCTATTTCGCTCGAATGAGCCTCCAGTGAGACGCCAACCGACGTAAGCGGACGCCAGAGGATTCGTGGTGAGGACCCTTAGAGCCCAGTGGGTGACGTTTGCGTATCTGGTGCTCGCGGTCGCGGTGGTGGTCGTAGTCTTGGTCGCAACAGCGGCTGGCAGGGTCCCGGCTCAAACCGTGCAAGCCTTGGCGGCACTGGCAACCTTCGTTGCCGCCGCCGGCGTCGCCCTGTACTTTGGCCTGGCTGGGCAGCGCG
>DATBCI010000058.1:0-16323 GCA_036270555.1 Burkholderiaceae bacterium | reverse complement strand
GCGCTCGCCGACGATGCGGTGTCCGACTTTCGTGCGCGCAACATCGGCTTCATCTTCCAGACCTTCAGCCTGGTTCCGGTGCTCTCGGCGTACGAGAACGTCGAGTATCCGTTGCTGCTGGTGGGCATGGCGCCGGCCGAGCGGCGCAGCCGCACGCTGGAGATGCTGGAGGCGGTCGGGCTCGCCGGCCAGGCGCGCCAGCGCCCCAACGAGCTCTCAGGCGGCCAGCGCCAGCGGGTGGCGATCGCGCGCGCTCTGGTCAAAGGCCCGCAGGTGGTGCTGGCGGACGAACCAACCGCCAACCTGGATTCGGCCACTGGCGCGTCGATCATCGAACTGATGCGCCGGGTCCAGGAGAAATCCCGCACCACCTTCATTTTCGCGACGCACGATCCGCAATTGATGTCCCACGCGGATGAGACCTTCGCGATTCGCGACGGAGCACTGATCGACCATCGAAGCGGAGGCGCACGATGAACCTGCTGTTGAAGATCGCATTTCGCAACCTGCTGCGCAACGTGCGCCGCTCGACGATGACCGGCTCGGCCGTGGCCGCAGGTGCGCTGGCGATGCTGCTGTTCGGCGGCTTCGTGTCGTACATCTTTGCCGGCCTGGAGACCAACAACGTGCAGCGCATCGGGCATCTGACGGTATTCCGTCAGGGCTACTTCCTGCTGGGCTCGGGCAACCCGGCCGCTTATGGCATCGACCAGTATCAGGACGTGATGCAACTGATCGAGCACGATTCGGTGGTCGGGCCGATGATCCAGGTGATCACTCCGACCCAGTCGCTGGTCGGCATCGCCGGCAATTTCAGCGGCGAGGTCGATGCATCCAAGACCTTCCTCGGTGTCGGTCTGATCCCGTCCGATCGCGAGCGGATGCGCCAGTGGGACGAGTTCGGCGCGGGCAGACCGTACACCGCCGACGCGAGGATGTCCGACAGCGACCCATCGCGCGGACTGATCGGGGTCGGGCTGGCTCGCGTTCTGGGCTTGTGCACTGCGCTGGGGATGCCGAACTGCCCGCCGCTGCCGGCCGCTGCCGGATCCGCCGGCCAGCCCGCATCGTCCGCAGGGCAGGACATCGCGAGCCTCGCGCTTCACGAAGTGGCTGCCGGCGGCGCCGACCAGAGCGGTCCGCGGATCGATCTGCTGGCGGCCACTGCGGGCGGCGCGCCCAACGTGGTCAGCCTGACGGTGAGCGGCAGCGAGTCGCAAGGCGTCAAGGAGCTCGACGACAACTACGTCGCAATGCCGCTTGCGCTGGCGCAACAGCTGGTTTACGGCCGCGGCGAGCACAAGGTGACCGGAATCGTGCTCCAACTGCGGCGCAGCGAGGATCTGCCGGCGGCGCGCGCGCGGCTCGCGGCGCTGTTCCAGCAGAACCGCCTGGACCTGGACGTGCGGGACTTCGGGGAGCTGACGCCGTTCTATGGTCAGGTCGTCAAGATGTTCAGCTTCATCTTCCTGTTCATCGCACTGGTGATGGGGGTGATCGTGCTGTTCGCGGTGGTCAACACGATGACGATGAACGTGATGGAAAGAACGAATGAAATCGGAACCATTCGCGCGATGGGCGTGCGCCGCAGCGGCGTCCGCGCGCAGTTCATCGTCGAGGGTGCGCTGATCGGGGCGATCGGAGCCACCCTCGGTGCGAGCATCGCTTATCTGATTGCGGCGATCATCAATCACGCCGGCCTGACCTGGATACCGCCCGGCAACGCCAGTGCGGTCCCGTTGCGCCTGGACGTGGCCGGAAGCCCCGTTCTGATGATCGGTGCGTGGCTCGGCCTGGCGCTGGTCGCGACCCTGGCGGCGTTGCTGCCGTCCAATCGTGCCGCGCGCTTGCCGGTGGTCGATGCATTGAGACACGTATGAGGCTGCCATGAGACTCGGAACCGGACTCGTTACGTTCACGCTCGCGCTGCTGCTGGGCAGCGCGGCGCTGGCCCAAACGGCGCAGGAGATCGTCACCGCCACCGATCGCGTCAGAAATCCCACCAAGCCGTTCCGCACCGTCCTGACACTGACCGAGTACGTCGGTGGGAAGGAGCGCGATCACGACGTACTTGCCCTGTTTTCCAAGGAGGACGAGGCCACCCGGCAGTTTCGCAATCTGGTCCAGTACGTGGAGCCGGCGCGCGACTCCGGCAAGCGGGTTCTGCTCGACGGGCATTCGCTGTGGTTCTACGACCCGGACTCCAAAGTCAGCGTGCGCATTTCGGCACAGCAGCGCTTGATCGGGCAGGCCGCGATCGGAGACGTCCTGACCGTGAACCTGGCCGTCGATTACACCGCCACGCTCACCGGTGTCGAAAAAATAGACGATGCCACCCGCCAGTCGCGCCAGTGCTGGCACCTGGAGCTGAAGGCTGCCAACGATGTGGCCACCTACAGCCGCGTCGAATACTGGGTCGAGCAGGGGAGCTTCTATCCGATCAAGGGCAAGTTCTATTCGGACAGTGGCCGGCTGCTGAAGATCGTCTACTTCCGAAACTTCTCCGAGCGCCTCGGCGCCATACGTCCGGCCGAGGCCGTGATCATCGATGCCGTCGACTCCTCGCTGGCCACCACAGCCACCTTCGGCGAATCCAGTTATCAGGAGGTTCCCGAAACCTGGTTCCAGCGCGATTACCTGCCCCGTCTGCAGATCAAATGAAGTTGAGCGTGCGCCTGGTCCTGACGCTGGCGCTTTGCCTGGTCAGCTTGGTGGGACGCGCCGACGAGCCGACGGGGGAAAACAAGGACCTGGACCTGATTCCCCAACCGGCTCAAAGCCCGGCGACTGCGCCTGGGCAGGCGCCCGCTTCAACGGCTACGACCGCCAGCACGACCGGCAGGATGTACCTGGAGAACACTTTCACTCAATCCTGGGCGCAAAGCGGTCGGCTGGTTCCGGTTCCACCGCCACCGCCATCGGCGTGGGAGGAACGGCTGCTGTTCGATGTGCGGGAGGAGTGGCGGCTGGGAGGCAACGTCGGGCTGACCTACAGCGGGCGGCTGAATCTGCGTGCGCAGGACCATCTGGACTTCCCGGGCCACGAGAACGTGACGAACGATCTGCGCGAAGCCTACGCGAGCTGGGAGCCGGTCGAGCAAACATTCGTGGACGCCGGACGAATCAACCTGAAGAGCGGCGTTGCGTTGGGGTTCAATCCGACCGATTTCTTCAAGACGCGGGCAGTGGTCGAGCCGGTTTCGGTCGATCCGGTGGTGCTGCGCGAGGACCGCCTCGGGACACTGATGCTGCGCGGTCAACGCGTGTGGCGCGCTGCCTCATTGACGGTTGCCTACGCGCCGGCCGTGGCCTCGCGCAGCCGGATCTATACCGACGCCGATCTGCACAGCTTCGACCCGATGTTCGATCGCACCAACGCGCAGGACCGCTTCCTGCTCAAGGCCAGCGTCGATGTCGGCGACCGCCTCAGCCCCGAGTTTCTTGCTTACCACGAGGACGGCAGCACGCGTTGGGGACTCAACCTGACCGCGAGCGTCGGCCAGGCCGTGGTCGCGTACGCAGAATGGTCGGGCGGATCCGGACCGGGCTTGATCGAAGAGGCGCTGCGTTTCGGGCGCACGAGCGGAACGCTGCCACCGGACGCCCGCGCGGTATTGCCCGACGACCCCCGTCAGCACTTTCGTAACGAGCTGGCTGCCGGGGCTTCCTACACGACCGTCGTGCCCAAGATCACGTTCAATGGGGAATTCAATTACAACCAGGCCGGCTTTTCGGGCAGTGATTGGAACAACTGGTTCCGCGCGGGGCGCGGCACGGCAAGCTCCTCGCCGATTGCGGGCGAGCTCTGGACCATCCGCGATTACGCGCTCGACCAGCAGCAACCGGTCAGCCGCAGCTCGGTTTTTGTGCGCGCCGATTGGCTCGATGCTTTCGTACCGAAGCTGGAACTGACGGGCTTCGTCGACACCGACCTGCTGGATGGGTCCGCGCGCTTCCAGCTGACAGCCGATTACACCTTGTCGGACTGGTGGACGATCGGTGGTCTGGTGCTGGCGCAGTTCGGCAGCCGTCACTCGGACTTCGGCAGCCTGCCCCAGGGCGGCAGCGTGCTTTTCAAAGTCGCCCGCTACTTCTGAGTTCCTGGGCGGCAGGCCACCGGCCCGCGCGCGGCAACATGGGTCGCCTGCGTACCCCTGCGGTCCGGCCTCGCCGCAGGCTATCGTAACGCCATGCACTTATCGGATGGCCGCCGAATCGGTTGCCTGCAGGTCGGGTCAAGCGACGGCTTCCCCGTCTTTCACTTTCACGGCAACGGCTCGTCGCGGCTGGAGGTGACGCTGCTCGAGGACGTGGCGGCCGCTGCTGGAGCGCGCCTGATCGGTTTGGACCGTCCCGGCATCGGCGATTCGGATCCAGCGCCGGGCCGCACGCTGCTGGACTGGCCGAACGACGTGGTCCAGGTCGCCGACCAGCTCGGGATCGGACGCTTTGCCATCTCGGGGTTTTCCGCTGGCGGAGCCTATGCGCTCGCGTGTGCGCACCGCCTCGCTGATCGAATTTCCGGGTGCGCCTTGATCAGCTCGATCTGTCCGCCCGAACTCGTGCTGCGCCAGGCTCCGGCCTGGACTCGCACCGGGTGGTGGCTCGCGCAACATCACCCGGAGCTGGTCCATGCCGGCTTGCAAATGCTGCTGCCTGATCTGCCTTCCGACGAACTCAGTGCCGAGATACGGCTGTCCCGCATTACGTCGTGGCTGGCCCCGCCGGACCGAAACGTGCTGCAGCAGCCGCAGGTGCGACACGCGCTGCTGCGCGCGATGACCGAGAGCCGTCGCCAGGGCACCACCGCCAATCGGCTGGAAATCCTGGCGCTCCTGCGCGATTGGAATCTGCGCCTTGACCAGATCACTCTGCGAGGGATCGCTCTGTGGCACGGCGAGCGCGATCGACTGACTCCGGTCGGGCCGGCCCGGCTGCTGGCCGAGCTCCTGCCCCAGTGCAAGGCCACGTTCTGCGCGGGCGAAGGCCACTTCTCGACGCTCGCCCGTCACGCGGGAGATGTCATCGCGGCCCTTGCGCCGTAATGCGAGGCCTTGAATCGCACCGTCGCCGGACGTCACTCACGCTCCTATCATCTGCGCATGACTGCGATCACTCCACAGGGTTGCCGCCGGCCGTTGCTGGCGTGGCTGAACATTCAGGCCTTGCGGGCGGGCGCCCTCGATGAGGCCCGGCGCTCGCGCCAGCGCATCGGTCTGGTGCAAGAGTCCAACTGAGTCCGATCGATGGTGGCGACCGCATTCGGCATTGCGGCTACGGCGGTGTTGGGCCTGCTTGGCCTCGTTTACTTCCGCCAGGAGAAGTTGCTCTTCTTTCCGGAACGCCTGGCGGACGATTTCGTGCTGGCGATGCCGGGTTTCGAGCAGGTTCCGATTCAGGTCGATGGTGCGACGCTGTTCGCGGTGCACCTGAAACTGCCGCAACCGAAGGGAGTCATCTTCTTTCTTCACGGCAATGCCGGCAACGTCAAGGATTGGATCGGGGATCCGCAGTTCTACCGGAGCGCCAACTTTGACCTTTTCATGATCGATTACCGTGGCTACGGCAGGAGCAGCGGGCGCATCGAAAGCGAGGCTCAACTGCACGGCGATGTGGCCATCGCGTGGGAGCACATCGCGGCCCGCTACCGGGACCTGCGCAAGGTCGTTTATGGGCGCTCGCTGGGCACCGCGCTGGCGGCCCGCCTGGCGGCGCGCATCCGGCCGGATCTGACGGTGCTGGTGTCTGCGTACTGGAGCATCGCCGAGCTGGCGCGCCAGCACTATCCGATGCTGCCGGGCTTCCTGTTGCGTTACCCGATGATGACGTTTCTGGACATTGGCCGCATCGACGGTCGAGTCCTGCTGATTCACGGCGATCAGGACCGGCTGATCCCGTTCGAGCACAGCGTGCGGCTGCGCGCGCTGGCACGCGACGCCGGGCTGGTGCGTGTCTGCGGAGCCTCACACGCCGATCTGCAGGAGTTCGACCAATATCTGCAGGCGATCGCCGAGGCGCTGGCCCCGCTGTGAGGGGTTGCACCCCGCGATATCGGCTGGATCCCGGTCGAGCTTGATCGAGCGGACGGTCTAGGCTGAACGAATGGGAGTCCGTCGAAAGGACTCCCACGAAGAAAGGAGACGAGTGGATGCCCATACCAATAATGCGGAGCTATAAAGGCTCCGCTGGACGGGACGCGTATCGCGTCCACGTGGATTGGCCGGCTGCGCCAGGAGGGTGGTGGCGCGATCGGTCGAAGCGGCTTGAAAGTCGATCGCTTTCAAGCGAAGCCCTCAATCAGCGGACTCTTTATGTTTCACAGATTGAGTGACGCTGTCCAGCGCGCGATCGATGCGGTCCGGGATCGTCCAGCGGCTCGCGCGCGGGGGGATTGGCTGAGTCGCGAGGAAGCCATCATGGGTACGTCGGTGCGGGTCGAGTTGTGGAGCGAGGATCGCGCCGCCGGCGAAGCCGCGATCGCCGCCGTGATGGATCGAATGCATCACATCGATGAGACGATGAGTCACTGCAAGCCGGGTTCCGAGTTGATGCAGATCAATCGCGCCGCCTCGGACCGACCGGTGCCGGTCAGCCGGCCGATGTACGACATCATCGCGCGCTCGATCGATTTCTCGCGGCTGTCGGACGGCGCGTTCGACATTACCTTCGCCAGCGTCGGTCATCTGTACGACTACCGGCGCGGGGTCCAACCCAGCGAGGACCAACTCGCGCGCGGGCGTGCCGCGATCGGTTACCGCAACCTGATTCTGGACCCGCACCGCTGCACGATCCGGTTTGCGCGTCCTGGAGTCCGCATCGACCTGGGCGGATTCGCCAAGGGAATGGCGGTGGACGATGGCGCCGCCATCCTGCGCGGCCGCGGCATCCACAACGCCATCGTGACGGCCGGTGGCGACAGTTACATCCTGGGCGATCGGCGCGGGCGGCCCTGGATGATCGGAATTCGTGATCCGCGCAACGCCGAGGCGACGGTGGCGGTGCTGCCGCTGGAAGACGCGGCGCTCTCGACGTCGGGCGACTACGAGCGCTATTTCGAGCGGGACGGCATTCGCTACCACCATTTGATCGACCCGGTCACCGGCAAATCGCCTTGCGGCGTACGCAGCGTGACCGTGGTCGCCCCGGATGGACTCACCAGCGAAGCCCTTAGCAAAAGCGTGTTCGTGATGGGCGTGAACCAGGGTTTACGGCTGGTCGAGTCGCTTCAGGGAGTCGATGCCGTCGTGGTGGACGCCAGCGGCGCGTTGCACTACTCCTCGGGGCTGCTTGCAGGCAGTCAGGTTGGGCAATAACGCACAGGCAACAAAACCCATGGAGCTCGATCAAGCGATCGGTTCGGAGGCCAGAATGGACGTCGATTCGAAGGTGGCACGGCAGGTCAAGCACTGGGCAGCGCTCGTCTCATGCGTGGGACTGGCAAGCTGCGGATCGGGCGACAACACCGATTCGAGCACCGTCACGGTCGCCGAAACACGCCGATTGCCTATGCGATGCGAAACAACACGGTCACGCTCAATCCGCTCACCGGCGGGCCGTTCGCGCCGGGTGGCGACCTGATCATCCGTGAAAAGTCCTCGCCGAGCGCACCCGAGCACAACATCACGGCGCAGTTCACGCAGGGCAAGGGCGACGTGGCCGACCCGTCAGTCTCGTTCGACGGCAAGAAGCTCGTGTTCGCGATGAATTGCCCGGCGGCGAACACCTCGAAAATCGGCGGGCAACCTGCCTGCACGGGGCGCTGGAACATCTGGGAATACGACATGACCAACGGCGGGCTCACCGCCGGCACGTTCCGTCGCATCACCAGCTCATCGAACGACGACGATGTCGCGCCGGCCTATCTGCCGGGCGGCGCCGGCTTCGTGATGTCGTCCAACCGGCAAGCCAAGTCGTACCCGAACCAGGCGCTCGGGCACAGCTACTACGCGCTCGACGAGTACGAGCGCGAGCGCGTGTTCAACCTGCACACGATGGACCTGAACGGCGGCCACGTCCAGCAGATCTCCTTCAATCAGAGCCACGACCGCAACCCGGTGGTGCGCCCCGACGGCACGATCATGTATTCACGTTGGGACCATGTGGGTGGCCGCAACCGGTTCACCGTGTTCACGACCAAGCCCGACGGCACGGGGCTGTTCGTGCTGTATGGCGCGCACGACAGCGTCAACAGTTTTCTGCACCCGCGCGATATGGACCCGAGCGGCCCTTACAAGGGGTACATCGCCAGCGACGCGATGCCGCTGGACCGCACGCAGGAAGGCGGCGCGCTGATGTTCATCAATGCCGCCGACTACACCGAAGAGAACACGCCGGCCAACAAGTCGTTTGCGGCCCAGGGTGGCCAGGCGCAGCCGACCGCGCAGGCGCTGAACGCAGGTACCGGGATATCGCCGTACGGACGCGTCAGCGCGCCGTTTCCGCTGCGCGACGGTACCGGCCGGGTGCTGCTGGCGTATGCGCCGTGCGAGGTCACCCGCAGCGGCGTGGTGGTTCCGTGCGCCACGCTGTCGGCGGCCGAAATCGCACGACTGAGCCAGGAGAACAGGTTGATCGCGCAAATCCAGGCCGATCCGCTGCAAAACAACGTGGCGCCGTCCTACGCGATCTACATGTACGACCCGAGGGCGCAGACCTGGCTGAATGTGGCCATTCCCCCCGCCGGCTTCCTGTACGACCATCCGGTACCGATCGTGGCCACTGCCGAGCCGGCCGCGGTGGCGCCGACATCGCTCGATTCGACGCTGCCGGCGGGTTATGGCGTGCTCGACGTACAGAGCGTGTACGACACCGACGGCTTGGGTCGCATGGGAGATCCGGTTCTGGCCCCCGCCGTGGACTCGCCGGCCTGCGCGACCTCGATCGCCCAGACCACGCCCTCCGATCCGCTCGACACGCGCCCCACCGTCGCTGATCTGATCAAGATCAAGGACCCGGCCAACGCCGCCTACCAGTGCGCGCCGGTGCGCTTCGTGCGCGTGCTGCGCGCGGTCGCTCCGCCCGACGGTGGAACCGGCACCCGGCAGGCCATCGGAGACACCGAGTTCGAGATGCAGCAGTTGCTGGGCTACGCGCCGGTGCAGCCCGACGGATCGTTCGCGCTGCTGGTGCCGGCCGACACGCCGATCGCACTGCAGTTGCTCGATTCCGAGGGTCGCGCGTTCCAGATGCACACCAACTGGATCCAGGTGCGCGCGGGCGAGCACCGCGCCTGCGACGGCTGCCACAGTCCACGCCGGGGCGCCGCGATCAACACCGGAGCCGTCGCCAATACGGTGCCGGCCTCATGGAAGTCGGCGATGGCAGGCCAGCACCAGCCGGGCGACACGATGGCGCTGACGCTGAGCCGGGTCACCCCGGCCACGCTGAACTATGCGAACGATCCGGTCTACACCGATGTGTGGGCCGATACCACCCGGGCCGGCGTGACCGCGCGACCCTCGATATCGATCACGTATGCCGGGATACCGACGTCGCAGGTCCCCAGCAACGGGATCATCAACTACCCGGACCAGATCCAGCCGATCTGGGAGGCCACCGCCAACCGGCCGAACGGCGCCTGCATATCGTGTCACAACAGCTCCGATCCGATCGGACTGGATCTGACCAACACCATCGCCGGCACCGGGCGCCTGGTTTCGTACGAATCACTGCTGGTCGGCACTCCGATGCTCAATGCCAGCGGAACGCCGGTGACGCAGGTTGAAGACGGCGTGCTGGTGATCGCGCGCAACCCGGCCCTGGTGATCCCGACCGGCAGCGAAAGCGACGTGATCGGAGTGGCGCGCAAGAGCCGGTTGACCGAAATCATGTGGGGCGAAAGCCTGATGACCGATGCGGCTTCGCAGGCCGCGCACCCGAATCCGCCCGCGAACGTCAACCATGCCACAATGCTGACCGCAGCCGAGAAGCGGTTGTTGACCGAATGGATGGATCTGGCCGGCAAGTACTACAACGATCCATTCAACCTGTCGAGCGGGCTGCAAATGGTGAACTCGCTCAGCCTGTCGGCCTTTACGGCGCAGGTCGAACCCATATTGATGAAGACGTGCGCAGCGAATTGCCATCAGGGCGTCGGCAGCAACCAGTTGCCGCCGCCGGGAACGTCCTTCGTCGACAACAAGCTGGTGCTGACCGGGACGGCCAGCAGCGACTTCAACGTGGTGCTGACGATGATCAGCAACGTACCGTCATGCAGCGATCCTCAGATCGCAACCGACATCGGCAAAAACCTGCTGCTCAGCATGCCGTCGACGATTCCGCATCCACCAGGAGCTACTGGCCAGACGGCGGCGGTATTGCCGCAGGGCAGCGCCGACTACAACACGATCACCAACTGGATTAAGGCCGGCTGCACTCCGTGACATACCGTGTGCGAGGACGCCTGGGAGCAGCACGCACCGCGGCCACCTGTGCGGTGATCGGCCTTGCCGCTTGCGGCGGCGGCACGGTCAGCGATCCTGCCGCGACCGGCACCCAGGTGCTGGCGTTTGCCTTTTTCCAGAGGTGCGTGGACCCGATCTTCGTGACGCCGTTGCAGGTCACCGTCGGTGGCTCGACGACCACGAAGACGTGTGCGGCAGCCGCGTGCCATGCGAGCGCGACCGGTGCCGGTGGCGCATTTCGTATCATTGCGACCGCCCAACCCGTGGACCTGACCAATCCGGCCAACACGCCCGACGTCATCCGAGCTTCCGACATGTACAAGAACTTCACCTCCGCACAGGGTGAGACCGTAATCAGTGCGCCGACGCAGAGCCTGCTTTTGAACAAACCGTTGGTGAACGGCGTGTTCCACGGCGGCGGGGTGGTCTTCACGAGCGATCAGGACCCGAACGTGGGAACGATCAAGACCTGGATCCTCAACCCGGTGCCCCAGGGCCAGGACGAATTCAGTTTCGACCCCAACCCAGGCTCGTGCAGCTGACCGCGGTGGCGGCTGTCTTGATCTCCAAGTACAGGTCACTGAAGTCGCTGGTTGCACTCCTTTTGCCGCTTTGGCTGGTACCCGCCATCGCGGGCGAAAAGGTGGAAGTGGCAGCTCCGTTTATCGAGTTGCATACGGGGCCGGGCCGCGGGTACCCGGTCTTCTACGTGGCGGGGCGGCATGAATGGGTCGAGATCAAGCTGCGCCACACCGATTGGTTCCTGGTGCGCTCCGAAAGCGGGAAGGAAGGTTGGGTGACGCGCCAGCAGATGGAAGAGACGCTGACCCAGATCGGTACCAAGACGACTTTTCGGGAAGTGCTGGTGGACGAGTACCTGCATCGCCGCCTCGAATTCGGCGCTGGCTGGGGGCATTTCAAATCCGACCCGATGCTGAAAGTATGGATCGCCTACAACTTCACGGATACCTTGGCGGTCGAGGCAACCGGTGGCCAGGTTGCGGGAGCGTTCTCAGGCACCAACCTGTGGCACCTGAACCTGCTGGTCGAGCCGTTTTCGGACTGGCGGGTCGTGCCAGCGCCGTATTTCGGCCTCGGGCTCGGACACCTGATCAACGTTCCGAACGCAAGCCTGGTCGGCAACGCCACCACCAACGCCAGGCTGGCCGATGCAACGGTCGGATTGCGCTACCACCTGGGCGAGCGCTTCCTGGCGCGCCTGGACTACACGCAATACCTGGGCTACATCGCGGATAACCGCACGGACCAGTATCGAGCCGTCACAATCGGGCTTGGTTTTTTCTTCTGAACGTTTCGCGAGCGACCCATGCGAAAACCCGCACGATCCAACATCCTGCTGATCGCCGCGCTCGGACTGTGGCCGATTCTGTCGAGCGCCGCCGATCAGCAGCCCACCGATGAGGCGGCCAAACAGCCGGGTGCGGGCGATCAGGTGATTCAGCCGGGGCTCGATCGCCGCGAGGTCAAAGTTCTTCACATTCCGTCGAACGACTTCGAGTTCGGCTTGTTTACGGGCACCTACAACACCCAGAATTTCGGCAGCAACCTGATTGGAGGCGTGCGGCTCGGCTATCACATCACCGAGGATTTCTTCGCGGAAGCGGTCTACGGCAACACGCGCGCGACCGACGAGGTGTACCGCCAGTTCCTTCCCGGTGGCATCTTTCCGAACCGGGTCGAGAAGCTGAGCTATTACGAGCTCACGGGCGGCTTCAACGTGCTGCCCGGCGAGGTCTACGTCTGGAAAAACGTGGCCAGGCCCAGCGCGCTGTATGTGGTCGCCGGTCTGGGGACCACGAGCTTCCTGGACCAGTGGCATTTCACGGGCAGCGCCGGTTTCGGAGCGCGGGTATGGCTGGCCAACTGGGCATCGCTGCAAGTCGACATGCGCGACCATATCTTTTCGCTCGATGTTTTGGGACTAAGAAGGACTACACAGAACCTTGAGTTCAGCGGCGGGGTGACCTTTTTCTTTTGATGGAGATGCCGTAATGAGCTCGCAAGACAGTGCAATACCGTCCCGCTTCACGACCCTGCTCGCGGTCTGCCTCGCGGCCATTGCGAGCGCCGCCGCGGCCGCCGTACTGACCTCGGGCCCCGCGCCGGACTTCACGCTGCATAGCATGGCCGGGTCCAACCTGCGACTGCAGGAGCAGCGAGGGCAGGTCGTGATGCTGAACTTCTGGGCCAGCTGGTGCGGACCCTGCCGCGAGGAAATGCCCCATCTGGACCGGCTGTACGAGAAGTATCACGCCTCGGGCTTCCAGCTGCTCGGAGTCAACGTCGACGATGATGTTCGCAACGCGACCGGCGTGTCGTCCAAGCTTGGATTGCACTTTCCGGTGCTGCTGGATACCGAGAAGAGGGTCAGCCGGCTGTACGACCTGAGTACGATGCCTTCGACCGTTCTGATCGACCGCGACGGGCGCGTGCGCTACATCCACCGCGGCTACAAGGACGGGTACGAGCAGACCTACGAAGAGCAGATCCGGGAGTTGCTGCGAGAATGAACGCTTGTCGGATCGTTGCGGGCGGCCTGACGGCCGTGCTGCTGGTGGCCGGCTGTTCGATCCAGCCGTGGGTGAAGCCGTACGAACGCGAGCGGCTGGCCGATCCGATCATGAAATTCTCGGGCGATCCGCTGGGGGACAAGCACCGCGAGCACGTCTTCGACGTCCGTGAGGCGGCACACGGCGCCACCGGTGTCCAGGGAGGCGGCTGTGGTTGTAACTAGAAGCCGTCTAGCCGAAGGCCGTCTGTTGACTCCGGCTTTTGGCCGATCGGCCCGCGCCGTGCTGCATGGCATCGTGTGGAGTGCGGCGCGGCTGCTGGGTCGCGCGCGCGTTCAACGGACTCAGGGAGCGCGCCTGGCTGGCCTGCTCGGTGGCGTCCTGGCGGCTGCCCGCGCCAATGGAGTGGAGCTGCCGGAAGACCGCGCGGATACGATGTTCCATCTGTACGACGGCGGCGGGGTCACTGCCCTGGGGCCCGCCGTCTTGATCCGCAAGAGCCTGCTTGACCGATTCTCGCTGTTCGGATCCTATTACTTGGACATGGTTAGCAATGCGTCGATCGACGTCGTGACCACGGCCAGCCCATATCATGAGACTCGCAGGGAGGCTGCGCTCGGTCTGGATTACGTGTATCACGATTCGCTGATCAGCTTCTCGGGCACTCACAGCAAGGAGCCCGATTATTCGGCCGACAGCGCGGGGCTGGACATTTCGCAGGACGTTTTCGGGGGCATGACGACGGTCAGCGTCGGGTACACGCGAGGGTGGGATACGGTGGGCAAGCACGGGACCCCTTCCTTCTCCGCGCCTGCCAATCACTGGCAGTACCGCCTCGGAGTTACCCAGATCCTCACGCCCCGTTGGCTGATGAGCCTGAATCTGGAATCGGTTTCGGATGATGGTTACCTGCAAAGTCCCTACCGTGTTGCGCGGCTGTTCGGCGCGGCGGTGCCCGAGCACGATCCGACGACGCGGACCAGTCGCGCCGTGCTGCTGCGGGTGGCCGGGGACATCGGATCGCGCAGCGCCGTGCACGTGCAATACCGCTATTTCGGGGACACTTGGGGCATTGGAGCGCACACCGCGGAACTCGGCTACGCCCGCCACTTCGGCGACCGGTGGCTGGCCGAGGGCTACGTGCGCTACTACACGCAGGGTCATGCGCTTTTCTATAGCGACAATTTCACAACCGACATGACGTATATGTCGCGCAATCGCCAACTCAGCACGTTCTGGGATGCCGGGCCGGGTCTGAAGGTTTCGTACTCCGCCGGTCGCGTTGCATCGCGCTTCGACGTCAAGGTCACCGGTGGCTATCAATGGCTTCGCTTCCAATACCGCGACTTCACCGACATTCGCACCGGCCAGTTGTACTCGTTCAACGCGAACGTGCTGGAATTCTTCGTGTCGGCCGCGTACTGAAACCCGTTATCTGGACGAAGGGCTACAAAAGGATGGGTGCATCGAGAATCGAGGCATCAGGTGCGGACGGGCCGTTTCGAATGCTGATCGGCTGCCGTGGAATATCGATCTCGCGGTCGACCGCGACATGGTGCTGGGTCGCCGCGTTGGCGCTGGGTGCCGGCGCTGCGCCAGCCGCGTGGGGCGCGGACGACCCGCCCGCTGCGCCGACTCCGTCAGCGAGTACCCCCGATGCGCCGGCTCCCTCGGCGAACGCGCCCGCCGCGCCGGGCAACCCGGCACCTGCGACCACGACGGCGCCTGCGGCAACGGACAACCCGGCGGCTGCGTCCACAACCGCGCCGGCCGCTCCATCCGGGCCCGCAAGCGAATTCAGCAATCTTGACAGTCGGATCCAGGACACGAAAAGCCAGGTCATCGAGCTGAACCGCGACTTGATGGTGCTCGAGGAGGAGCTGCTGTTTCCCGCCAGTACCCAGGTGGCCATTTTCGTTTCGATGGACGTGGGTAACCTGTTCGATCTGGACTCGGTGCAGGTCAAGCTGGACGACAAGGAAGTCGCCAACTACCTGTACACACCCGCGGAAATGCTGGCGCTGCACCGCGGCGGCGTGCAACGCGTGTACCTGGGCAACTTGAGGACCGGCAGCCACGAGCTGGTCGCATTCTTTACCGGCGGCGGGCCGCACCGGCGCGACTATCGACGCGCCACCACGGTCAAATTCGACAAGGGCACCGACCCGAAGTACATCGAATTGCGCGTCAAGGACTCCACCGCCAAGCTGCAGCCGGAGTTCGACGTCAGGATATGGCCCGGGCCCAACTCGCCCGCTCCTGCACCCAGCCAATGAAGACGAAGGCCACGGCTTGTTCGCAGCCTCGCTTGCCTTCCAGCCGACGTTGGATGGCCGCTGTGGCGGCGCTGGCCGCTTGCATGACCGCGACCGCGGCAGCTCCGCCGCAGCATGTGGTGAGGGATCCTTACTACGGCGACAGCCTCTTCTACTTTTTCCAGCAGCGCTATTTCTCGTCGGTCACCGACTTGATGGTGTCGCAGCATTTCGCACGGATGCCCCACCACGTGGACGAAGCCGAACTGCTGCGAGGCGGCGAGTACCTGTCGTACGGGATGCATCGTGAGGCCGCCGACATCTTCGCGCGACTGATCGAAAAGGGCGCCAAGCCCGCGGTGCGCGACCGCGCCTGGTACTACCTGGCCAAGATCCGGTATCAGCGCGACCTGCCCGGCCAGGCCGAGGAAGCCTTGTCCCATGTCGGCAACCAACTGCCGCCGGAGCTCGAGGAGGACCGGGCCCTGTTGCAAGCCAACCTGCTGATGGCGCGCCAGGCCTATGGCGACGCCGCCAAAGTCCTGGAGGGGCTGGCCGGCAATCCCAAGGCCAGCGTGTACGTGCGCTACAACCTCGGCGTTGCACTGATCAAGAGCGGCCAGGTCGAGCAGGGCACCGCATTGCTGGACCACATCGGCCAGGCGCCGGCCGAGGGCGAGGAAATGCTCAGCTTGCGCGATAAAGCCAACGTGGCGCTCGGCTTCACTGCGCTGCAAAACAACGAGCCGGACCGCGCCGCCACCTATCTGGAACGGGTGCGGCTGTCCGGCATGCTGGCGAACAAGGCTTTACTCGGATTCGGCTGGGCGGCGGCAACCCGCAAGCAGCCGAAGGAAGCGCTGGTTCCCTGGCTCGAGCTCTCCAAGCGCAGCACCACGGATGCTGCCGTTCTCGAAGCCAAGCTCGCGGTGCCGTACGCGATGGGCGAGCTCGGCGCCTACTCGCAATCGCTCGAACTCTACAACGATGCCATCTCGGTGTTCGAGCGCGAGCGGATCAATCTGGACGAATCGATCTCCGCCATCCATCACGGCAAGCTGCTGGAAGGCTTGCTCGAGCGCAACGCGGGCGAAGAAGAGATGGGCTGGTTCTGGAACATCGACCAGCTGCCCA
>DATBCI010000057.1:0-4010 GCA_036270555.1 Burkholderiaceae bacterium | reverse complement strand
CATGGCAAACATCGCCTGGGCCGCCTGGCTGATTCGATCCTTCAGGAAGCGGTCCAGCGGCTTCAAGGCTTCTCGCGTGTCGGGAGACACGCGCACGATGCATTTGATGCGGTCGCCTTCGACGCGCGACATCGAAAGCGTGCCGCTCTGCGCATCACGATAGGAAATCTCGACGCCCGGGTCGAGCTCCTTCGCAAAGGTCGCGCCCGCCCGCATGTCCTCGTCGGGCGATCCGGATGGCACCAGGAACTGCGAAGCTTCGCGCGTGCTCGCCTTGGCGTCGTCGCGCTCCAGCGATTGCCGCCAGACGCCACAGGCCAGCAGAGCCAACGATGCCGCTGCGGCCCACAGCCATGCCGCGGCGTGCGAGTCAAAAAGCCGGCGTTCAATGTTGATCGGTCTCATGCCCGCCCGTATGAGTGGCACATGCCTGCAACTGTGAGTGCCTCATGCCTGACACTATGAGTGAGAAGCAGATGAATCACAACCTAATTGTGCCCGCAAAAAAGGTAAACCGAGGAGACGTCAATTCCCTTGTTCTACAGATGAAAATCGGTGCATAGACGGTCAGATAAAGGCGAAAGAACTACCGTGCACATCGGCCGCACGGTCGAGTTCAATCCACGCGTTGCTTTCAACTACCGTGATCGTCCGAGGTTTGACGGCTTACCTCGAAATTGGGAAAACTCACTCTTGAAGCGACACTCACTCAAGTCCATATTGTTCCCGACAGAGTCAGTCAATGCGATTGCGAGGCGCTTGAAGTTGAGTCATTTGATCCGCACGCGTACCGGAGAACAGGAAATGGCGAAAACTCAGAACAGCAGGGGGCGCGAACAACAACGCACGCCGCCACGGAAGATTCTGCTCGATAGCGATATCTATTGCCCCTATTCGATGCGGGAAAGCCACGGCGATGTCCATTGCGATCACGACTTCGAGGATCATCCCAACGTGACCGAGGCGAGCTTCGCCATCTGGAATTGCACGATCTGCGGGCGCGCGGTCAGGTTTGACGTTTGGAACTAGCCATGCAATGCCAATCCTTAAGACGCGGCCTTTGCACCTCATCGGCCTAACTGATGCATGGTCCCGCGGTCGGGCAAGGACCGGGAATCAGGAGTTCTCGACGGGCTGTTGCGCCTTGCCGCGCGCTTTGCCACGTGATGGCAGCAGCACGGTGGCTAGCGAGAAGACGATCAACATCAGCGCCGCGTGATCCTGCCAGTGCGGCCGTTCACCGAGAAGCCACATGCTCGAGAACACGCCCAGGGCTGGGATCATCATCATCGACAGCCCGCTGGCCGCCGGCGCCAGGCGCCGCGCCAGACGCAGCCACACGACATGGCAGAACGCCATCGAGATCGACATGTTGAATGCGATCGCAGCCCATTCGCCCGGTCGTGGCATGCGCCAGCGATCGCGCTCGAACAGCACCGTGGCGATCAGCAGCACCAACAGCGCCGCCACCAGCATCCAGAAGATGGCCGCCAGCGCCGGCACATGGATCGCGAGCCGGCGCGCCAGATGGGTGCCAAAGCCCCACGCGGCGGCTGCGAACAGCATCAGCGCCGCGCCCGCCGGATGGCCCGCCAGCGAGGTGAGCTCGGACGAAAGCAACAACGCGGTTGCCAGCGTCGCCGCAGCCACACCTACCCAATGCCGGGCCGGCGGATGCTCGCTGAACCACAGCGCGCCGATCAAGGCCGCCCACAGGGGCATGGTGTAACCGAGCAGCGCACTGCGCCCGGCCGGCAACAGCGTCAGCGCGAGAATCACCGCGAAGTGCCACACCACGACGTTCGGCACCGCGAGCTTCGCCACGTCCAGCCAGTCGGACCGCGGCAGCGACAGCGAAATCGATGTCAGGCGCGCCACGATCGCCAGGATCATCAGCGCGCCGGCAATGCACAAGGTGCGGAAGAACAATGGCGGCAGTTCGCGCACCCCGTATTTCATCACCGGCCAGGTGAAGCCCCACGCCAGCGTCAGCAGCACCAGCAGCACCGTATCGCGGCGTGAAAGCATCCTCAATCACCCAGCGCAGCTACTGCCGTCGGCACTCAACCCTCCGATCGCCGATTCGCGATGCGGGCCTCACGCAGATCCAGATCGCGCTCGATGCGACGGCGCGGCTCATCCCTGATTTCGCCGTCGCGTGACAGGTTGTTGATGTGGTCGCGCTCCGCCGCAACCAGCTGAAGCTCGATGTCATCGGCGAGCTCACCCAGCCTGCGATCACCGGCGGCGGTTTCGCCACTGCCCGGCACATGCTTCAGGCGCTCGCGATGACGCAGACGCAGCGGCTCGAGGAGCTCCGGCGGCAGGTGCCGTTCGGCCGCCAGCTGGTCGAGGCGCTGCATCGCCGCTTCGATCGCCTGACGGCGTGCGGTGTTCTCCTGAACCCGATCGGCATGGCGCTCCTTGTGTCCGGCCTGGGCCAGGCCAAGCCAGCGCATGGTCGCCGGCAGTAACAGGCCCTGACCGACCAGCGTGACCAGGATCACCGAAAACGTCAGGAACAGAATCAGATCGCGCTGCGGGAACGGCTGCCCGTCCGCCGTCGCAAGTGGGAGCGCCAGGGCGGCAGCGAGCGATACGATGCCGCGCACGCCGGTAAAGGCCAGTGCGAACGGCCACTGCCAGGGCGGCGCAGGGTCGCGCCGCCTCAGATCGGCCGACAGCCAGCGTGGAACATAGGTGGCCGGATACATCCAGACAAAGCGGGCAGCGATCACCACCGCGCAAACGATCGCGGCGAAAAGGGCCAGTTGTGACAGCGGCCCGTCACCAACCCGCTCGATCAGAGTCCGTGCCTGCAGGCCAGTGATCAGAAACACCATGCTCTCGATCAGATAAATGAAGAAATCCCAGAAGAAGATGCCCTGCAGCCGGGTGGCGGCGCTGATCAGGCGCAATCCGTTCCAGCTGATGTAAAGGCCGGCGCTGACGGTGGCGAGGACGCCCGAGCCACCCAGATGCTCGGGCGGCCAGTACGCGAGAAACGGCGTAATGAATGCAAGGGTGATTTCGGTGCGCGGATCGCGAACCCAGTGCCGCAAGCGCAGCATCAGCCAGCCGACCCCGATTCCCCAGACGATCTCACCGGCGACGATCGCGACGAACAGCGCCGCCGCCTTGCCCAACGAGAACATCTGAACGCTAACGGCCACGACAGCGAAGCGATAGAGCACCAGCGCGGTGGCATCGTTGGCGACTCCCTCGCCCTCCAGAACGACCAGGATCCGCCTGGGCAGCCGCAGCCGCCGGGCGACCGCGAGCGGCGCCACCGCGTCGGGCGGCGAGACGATGGCCCCCAGCACAAAGCCCACCGGCCACGCGAACCCCATCCACCAATGGCAGGCGGCGGCCACCGCGACCGTGGTGAAAAGGACGCCGCCGACAGCCAGCAGCGAAATCGGCCGTAGATTGAAGCGAAACTCGCGCCAGCTCATCGCCACCGCGGAGGAGTAGATGAGCGGCGGCAACACCATCAGCAGGACCAGCTCGGGCGACAGATGCACGGCCGGCAACCATGGAATCAGGGCGAGGACGACACCCGTCAACACCAGGACGATGGCCGCCGGAATCTGCAGTCGGTTCGCGACCACGGCCGCAGCCGCGGTGACCGCGAGCAGCAGGACAAGAACTTCAATCGTCTGCATCTTGTGCTGATCCATTCATGGTGACGTTGACCTATGGCGCCAACTGGCGGGTTGAATTCCTGTGGGTTGAAGACAGGGCGACCGGGCAACGCATTCTGCAGGGCCAAAGGCGGAAGTTACAATGACCGTCATGTCGCAGGCGCCGGTGTCCTTCCTCGAACGGCTCTCGGCCCGCTGGAGCGGCCAGCGCACGCTGCTGTGCGTCGGACTGGATCCCGATCCGGTGCGCCTGCCGCGCCCTCTGATCGGAAGGCCCGGCGCGCTGTTCGAGTTCTGCAGGGATATCGTCGACGCGACCGCCGATCTGGCCTGTGCCTTCAAGCCCCAGGTGGCCTACTTCGCGGC
>DATBCI010000056.1:0-2890 GCA_036270555.1 Burkholderiaceae bacterium | reverse complement strand
CATCCGTGCGTTTCGAGGACGAAGCGCCGCGTCCATCCCTGCTCCAGGGGCGGCAGCGCTGCCTCGAATTCGAGATGAATCTGCTCCCCCGGTCCGATGATGGCCAGCGCGTCGTCGTCCTCGGCGACCAGCTCGTCGACTTTTCCGAATGCCGTATAGAAGCCCGATTGTATTCGGGTGTCCCACAGCGGCGCGATTCGACCAAAGTCGTACGACGGTTGCCGCTGCGGTCCGAGTGACGGCCGCGGAAATCCCATCGGGCCAACCTCGGCGTCGGCCAGTGGCAGCTCGTGCTTCACCGCGGCCGCCGCTTCAGCCCACGCGACCGCGAGACGATCCCAGTAGATTTCCTGGTTGGTGCTCAACCGAAGCGCGCGCGTTCCGGCCGGCAGTTGGCTCAGCGGCACTGCCATTCGGCGCGGCATGCCGGCGGGGTAGCCGAACTGCTTGAACACCGTGCGCCAGACACCGTCGGCGCCACGCGCCTCCAGCGTGGGGGGACGGTAGTCTGCGTGCGCCTGCCACGCGGCAAACATCGTCTGCGAGTACGGATACTCGATCCAGCCATCGGCAACCAGCAGCGGCTGCCCTGGCGCCGAATCGAGATCGGTCGCGAACTCGAGCGTGAGGACGTTGTCGTCAGCGAGCCGCCCGATGAACCGCGCATCGTGCGGCCCGGGGTCCGCGGCCTTCAGGTCGGCGTCGTGCAGCAGCGCGGTCACGTCCTCGCCGCGATCATTGACGGCCGACACCGGAAGCGCTTCGCGCTGGAAAAAGAAAGCCCGACCGGTCACACCCGGGCCTCCCGTGCGCATCCGCTCGTCGAGCACGACGTTCCATCCGGGCGGCAGATCGTAGGCGGCGAGCCGCACCGAGTCGATATAGGCAGCTTCCTCCATAGGCTCGGTAATCTTGATCAGGTAGCGCCCCTGGTTGGGCTGCAATGCCGCCTCGGGCAGCAGCAGGTTCTCCCATGGGCGCGAAGCAACATACTGGCCCGGGGCGAGCAGGAACCCGATACCGCCCACGCCGAGGATGTCGCTGACGAACGCGTACCGCTCCCCGTTCCACGCGAACACGAGGGGGCAGCTGGACAGCTGGCGCTGGGTTTCGGCGATCCGATGCTGGGCCGCGCCGTTCAATGCCAGTTCGGTCTGGAACACGCCGTCGGACCAGTCGATGCTCACGTAATCGATGCGCGGCGACCCTGCCATTCCGATCGCGAGCGGCGTCAGATTCTGTCCCGGCCCCGAGGAGTCGCGCAGGCTGTCGCGCACGACCCATCGACCCTCGACCCGGGCGGCCACGCGCGCTCCGATTCCCGAAGCGTTCGACCGCAACGAAGCAGCCTTGTCCTCGCGGCCGCTCAGAGCGAGCAGCGCATAGCTGAATCGTCCCGGGCCTGCCCGGCGCAACGTGACCGAGCCATCGCGGTGGGTGATGAGCAACGCGGGACCCTGCTCGTCGAGGGTCGCGAGCGTCCAGCCGGTCATCGTCTCGTCGGTGACCGATAAGGTGCGCTGCGGCTCCGGCTTCGCGATGCTCCAGACCGACAGCCCGTGGCCTGACGTGAGAACGATCTCGGGATGGCCATCACCATCCAGATCGGCGGTCGCCAGTTGAGCGCGGACGCCTTCAAGCGGAGTCGTACTCTCCTCGACACCGGGGATGATCGTCATGGAGGCCCAGGCGCCGTTGCTTCCCCGGGTCCAGCGACGTACCGCAAGGTCGGGGGTTAACGTCAGAAGGTCGGGCTCGCCATCGGCCTGCAAATCCGCGGCCACGACCGCCACGGCGGGCTCGTGGATGAAGGCGTCGAATCCCGGCGCGGGTCGCCAGTTCCACAAGCCGTCCTGTTCCAATACCTCGTGCGGCGGGTTGTTGTGAAGCACCACCAGCGCCAATCGCCGGCCATTGTCCAGATCCGTCGCCAGCGTCTGGATGGCATCGTCGTTGCGGGGCGGCCGCGGCAGCCGATCGGTCAGCGAACGGAACGTTCCGTCGCCGTTGTTGGAAAGCAGCACGCGCTCTCCGCGGCTGGTCACCAGGAACATGTCGAGGCTGCCGTCATTGTCGGCGTCGAAGATCTGACAATCGCGGGCCTCACCCAACTTCTTGAGCGCTGGAACGTTCCACACGACCCAATGGCCACGTGAAGCCTGCCGGACCAGCAGCGGTGGAGCGCCCGCACGGCACAGCAGCACGTCGATCAAACCATCGTTGTCCATATCGCCCCATGCAGCAAACTCGACATCGCGATATACGGTCAATGGATGGCCCGGATCGGGTTCGAAGTGATCGCCACGTCGCAGCAGCACCTGGCTGCGCGCGCCACGCCCACCCGGCAGGAACAGGTCGATCTGCCCATCCCCGTCGATGTCCGCGGCGGAGGCAACCGGCCGGCTCGCAGGCGCCGGGCCGGTCCGCAGAGGCACGGCATCGGCGAACAACGCGCCGCTTGGAGCGGGCGCGCGGCTTGCGCCGGTGTTTCCAATTCTGACCGCGTTGATCGCTTCGGCCTTGTCGCCCATCCGCGTGTACTTGAACTCGGCCAGGCGGGCCAGCGGGTTGTTGCGCAGCTGTTGAAACTGGTCCAGGTGCTCCTTCGCCTCGGACGTGCGCCCCAGTCGTGCCAGGGCCTGTGAAGCGCCGTACTGCGCACTGCGCAAACGCGGATCCAATGCGATCGCGTTGTCAAACTGCGTGAGCGCAGCCTCGGCGCGTCCCTGCGACAGCTCGGATTGCGCCAGAAAGTACTGGGCGTAAGCGTCCTGTGGATCGCCGTCCGCGACCCGGCGCAACAGCGGCTCGGCGTCCTGCGGCGACTGGCTATGCAGCATCATCAGGCCCAACAGGTACAGCGCCCGAAGATCATCCGGTCGCTCCTTCA
>DATBCI010000055.1:0-17598 GCA_036270555.1 Burkholderiaceae bacterium | reverse complement strand
CCGGTGGCTTGCGTCACGATCGGACTCACATAGAGATAGCGGCCCTCGCTGTCGAAGCGCGAGATCACGTCGGGCGAATGCTCCGCCAGGCTGCGAAACTCGCGCTCGCTCTTCTGCAGGTTGCGGTACATCAGCAGGCTGTTCAAGGCATCGGACAGACGCCGTCCGATCTCCTGAAACAGCTTTTCCTCCTGCGCCGTCCAGGTCCGCGCGTGACTGCACTGGTGCAGTCCAAACAGCCAGGGTTCGCCCACGTTCGGGTACAGGACCATCGCGATGAACGACTGGACGCCGAAGCGCGCGCTGACCTCGGGCGGCAGCTCGTTTCCGCTGTCGGCGCCGATCCGCAATGGCCCCGGCGCTGCCAGCATTCTTCGAAACGTCTGCGCGACCTCGTCGTTCATCGGTTGCTGGGCACCCAGCACCCGTACACCCGGGTATTGGGGGCGCGTCCTTTCCATCGGCGAGTACCAGGTGGCGGCGTCGGGGTTGCACGGGTACACCAGCCAGGCGCGGTCGCATTGGAACATCGCCAGCACCGTGTCCAGCACATCGCCCAGCATGTGCTCTGCATCGCCCCCGCCGCGCATGGCCGAGTTGACCTTGTCCAGGTTCTCGACGAACTGCAGGTGCGCCAGCCGCTCCTGTTCCGCGCGCCGGCGTAGCGTGATGTCGCGGCCCACGGCGAGCACGCCCGCGATCGCGCCGTTCTCGTCACGCTCGGCCACGAAGCGGACGCTGTCCCAATGCTCGCGGCCGTCGTGTCCCTGCATCACCATCTCGAGCTCCGATTCGGCGCCGGTGCGTGCCACCGTCAGGATGTGTTGCTCGTACTTGTGGGAAATCGGGGTCGAGGCGTTCTGCGTCGGCGTTTTTCCCGCGAGCTGCTGCAGCGTGCGGCCCAGCGTCCGCTCCAGCGTGGGGTTGACATAGAGGGTTCGCGCATCCAGGGAGTAGCGTGCGATCTTGTCCGGTGTGGATTCGGCCAGGCGGCGAAACAGCCTTTCGCGGTCGCGCAGAGTCCGCTCGACGCGCTCGCGCTCCAGCTCGGCCGCGGCCCGCGTTGCGACCAGGCGCAGCAGCGGCACCACCGGGCACGTGGGGCTCAGCGGCTTGCGGTCCATCACGGCGATCAGGCCGATCGGCTGGCCGGCCGTGTCCCACAGCGGCATTCCCGCGTAGCTTTCGACCTTCATTTCGGCCAGCAGCGGGTCGCGCGGGAACAGCGCCTGTACACCCAGCGGGTAAATGCACAGCTCGCGGCCCACTACGTTTTCGCAGGGTGTGCCGTCGAGCGCGTACCTGAGGTTGGGCGCGTGCTCACCCCTGGCGAACACGGCCGCGGTCTGGGCGAACCCTGCCTCCTCGCCCAGGCGGTCGATGATCACGTAGTCGACATTCAGGGTCTGCGCCAGGTATTGCGCCAAAGCCGCCAGGAAGTTTTCCGCGGTTCCGACCGAGCCGCGCTGCGCGATGAAGCTCAGGGCGCCTTCGATCCGCTTGCGCTCGGTGATGTCGCGGAAGGTGGTCACCACCGCCTGCGGTCCCGACGACCCGGTCAAGGCCGGCTGCGAATTCAACGAGACCCAGACGCGCGTCCCGTCAGGCCGATCGATCGCGACCACCACATCCGACTGCAACTCGCCGGTGCGCTGCGCGACCGCGGGCGGAACCTGGTCCGGGGACAGGGCGGTGCCGTCCTCGAGGAGCATCGGGCCCAGGACCTCGATGGCCTGTCCCAGCAGCTGCTCCCCCGGGCGGCCGAGGATGGTCTCGGCCGCCGGGTTGACCGACGCAATGCGTCCGCCGGGGGCCTGTACCAGCACCCCTTCGGCCATGGCGGCAACGACCTGGCGGTAAATCGCCTCCGGTTGCGCCGAGGTGGCCGTCGGTTGAACAAGCTCCGACGCTTGGGCCGCTTCTTCGCTCCGAACGGGCACATCCACGCCGCCGCCGTGCAATTGGCGAACCGACGGGCTCTTGCGGCGCGCGCCACGCTCCCCAGCGGCGGCGCCGCGAGGCGGAAGCTTGCGCATGACCTCTATCCGGCCCGCGGATCATATGAGCAATTCGCGGCCTCGTGTTGACCGAGCGCAAGCAGGGCAGAAGGAGGCCAACCCTCACCCCCAGCCCCTCTCCCGCGATGCGGGCGAGGGGAGTGAAGTGACGCCCTGGCAGCCGGGCGCCGCGCTGCTGACGACAGCCGCAGGCTATTTGCCGGCTTGCGCCTTGACCAGGCGCCGCTGGCGTACACCCTCGGCCAGGGCCTCCAGCGCAGCCACGCTGTCGTCCCATCCCAGGCAGGCGTCGGTGATCGACTGGCCGTACACCAGCTCGCGACCGGGCACCAGGTCCTGGCGGCCGGCCACCAGGTGGCTCTCGATCATCACGCCGAAGATGCGCTCCTCGCCGGCGGCAAGCTGGCCGGCTACGTCGCTGCACACCGTCAGCTGGTTCTGGAACTTCTTCAGCGAATTGGCGTGGCTGGCGTCGATCATCAGCCGCTGCGCCAGGCCCAGGCTGGCCAGCTGCCGGCACACCGCCTCGACGCTGGCCGCATCGAAGTTCGGCTGGTGGCCGCCGCGCAGGATGATGTGGCAGTCCTCGTTGCCGCGCGTGGACACAATCGCCGAGTGACCGCCTTTGGTGACCGACAGGAAGTGGTGCGGCTGCTGGGCGGCCCTGATCGCATCGGTCGCGATCCGCACGTTGCCATCGGTGCCGTTCTTGAATCCGACCGGGCACGACAGGCCCGAGGCGAGCTCGCGGTGCACCTGCGATTCGGTGGTGCGGGCCCCGATGGCACCCCAGCTCACCAGGTCGGCGATGTACTGCGGAGTGATCATGTCGAGGTACTCGCACCCGGCCGGTAACGCAAGTTCGTTGATCTCGAGCAGCAGCTCGCGCGCCAGCCGCAGACCGTGATTGATCCGGAAGCTGCCGTCCAGGTCCGGGTCGTTGATCAAGCCCTTCCACCCGACCGTGGTGCGCGGCTTCTCGAAATACACCCGCATCAGGATCTCGAGGTCGGCGGTCCGCTGCCTGCGCTGCTCGGCGAGGCGCTGCGCGTAGTCACGCGCGGCCGCCGGGTCGTGGATCGAGCACGGCCCGATCACCACCACCAGCCGGTCGTCCATGCCGTGCAGCACGCCGTGGACCGCATTGCGTGCATCGTGCACGGTCTCCGACGCCCGATCCGTGCACGGGAACTCGCGGATCAGATGCGCTGGCGGCGACAGCTCCTTGATCTCCTTGATGCGGAGATCGTCGGTCATGTATCTCACGCTCGGTTTTCGTCCGTTGTCCATCTCGATCTCGCTGGTCGAAAAAAAACCGCCAGGGTTGGGTCCCTGGCGGTTTGGGTTATCGGGTCTTGGGTGCAGAACCTCTCAGCCGACTCCCGCCGCCAGGGCGTTCGGAAACGCGAACCAAAAGTAGTAAAACGAGCGCACTGGCATGGCGGCTGCGATCCTGCGATCTACCACACTGACTTTACCGTATTTCGGCCCGTGGTCCAAACTGCCCTCCCAGAGCTGAGCGCTTAGAAGTTGTAGCGCAGCCCCACGTTGGCGGTGTTGGACGCTCCGCTTCCGTAGAAGTCCTCGGCGTCGCCGCCGAAGTCGGTCAGCCGATAGCCGCCGAACACCAGCATGCTGCGGCTCAGGCTGTAGCCGACGTTAAGGCCCAGATCGAGCGATCGACCGCGTGCCGTCCACAAGCCATCCGCGTCCAACGCGATGCGCCAGTTGTCGGTCAGCCGCCCGACGCCGGACATGTGCATCTGGGGCAGGTTGCCGAAGCGCAGCGGCGAAGCGAACCCTGAGCGCAGTGTCGTACCGAACTGCGCAAGATTCGATGTCAGTCCGACCTTCAGGTCCAACTCGCGCATCGACAGCCACGTGTAGCGATACGTCGCGCGCGGTTGATCCAGCCCGACCATCGTGTTGTCGAAGCGCATCGCCCAAGGTCCCAGATCGCCCGATCCAGACAGGCCATAGCGGCCCGTGGATACGCTGCTCAGCTTAAATTCCTGGCGTGAGCTGAACCGCGCCTGCCCCTCGAGCCTGGCTCCGGACAACGGGACGATGGACCACTCGTTCAGGCTGTCGAACGACGGACCGTCGGGTGTGACGGTGTCGAGATAAGGCAAGCCGTCGGCATACGCCGGTGCGGCGGCTACAAGTAGCGCATAGAGCGAGGTCAACGACCAACGCACACGCCACTTTTGCGTCGGGCTCACTGACATGCCTAATATTCCACTCCAATTCGCGCTAGTTGCCAAGACGCGACTTGTCGCAGCCTGTTTCAGTGTGGCTTATTCCGCAACTCGAACGCGCGTAGTGTTGCGCCGGTGTTGCGGCCGGGTCAATGGACCGTGAAAGCCTTCCCAGCCAATGGGGAAACTGATCAGCCGCCCGTGCCGCCGACCGTCAGGCCCTCGATCCGCAGCGTGGGCTGGCCGACCCCGACCGGAACGCTCTGTCCGTCCTTACCGCAGGTACCGATGCCGGCGTCCATGCGCAGGTCGTTGCCGATCATGGACACCCGGGTCAACGCATCCGGGCCATTGCCGATCAGCGTGGCGCCCTTGATCGGGGCCCCGATCTTGCCGTTTTCGATCAGGTAGGCCTCGGCCATCGAGAACACGAACTTGCCGTTGGTGATGTCGACCTGCCCGCCGCCGAAATTGGTCGCGTACACGCCTTTTTGAACCGAGCGGATGATCTCCTCGGGGTCGGCCTCCCCGGCCAGCATGCAGGTGTTGGTCATGCGTGGCATCGGCAGGCTGGCAAACGACTCCCGGCGGCCGTTGCCCGTGAGGTCGGTTTTCATCAAGCGGGCGTTCAAGGAGTCCTGCATGTAGCCGCGCAGGATGCCGTCTTCGATCAGCACGGTGCGCGAGGTCGGATTGCCTTCGTCGTCGATCGCCAGGGAGCCGCGCCGCCCGGGCACGGTGCCGTCGTCGACCACGGTGACGCCGCGCGCAGCCACGCGTTTGCCGATGCGGCCGGCAAAGGCGCTGGAGCCCTTGCGGTTGAAGTCACCCTCGAGGCCGTGTCCAACCGCCTCATGCAGCAGGATGCCCGGCCAGCCCGAGCCGAGCACCACGGTGGTTGTGCCGGCAGGCGCCGAACGGGCCTGCAGGTTCACCAGCGCCATATCGACCGCCTGGCGTGCGTACTCGTTCAGCCGTTCTTCGTTGAAGAAGGCGAGGTCGTCGCGCCCGCCGCCGCCTGAGAAGCCTTGCTCGCGCCGCCCATCCTGCTCGGCGATCACGCTCAGCGAGATGCGCACCAGCGGGCGCACGTCGGCGGCGATCAGACCGTCGCTGCGCGCCACCAGCACCACGTCGTACTCGGAGGCGAGCGTTGCCATCACCTGCCGCACGCGCGGGTCGCGGGTGCGAGCGATGCGCTCCAGGCGCTCGAGCAGCTCGACTTTGGCGCCCGCGCTCAGCGAGGCCACCGGATCGCTGGTGCCGTACAGCGGCTGGTGCGAGCGTGGTGCCAACTGGGAGGCGACACGAACCCGCGCCGCCTTACCCGCGCGCGCGATCGAGCGCACCGTGTGCGCGGCCTGCACCAGGGCTTCTTCGGAAATGTCGTCCGAGTACGAAAACGCCGTCTTGTCGCCGGCGACGGCGCGCACGCCGACGCCCTGGTCGATCCCGAAGGACCCGGATTTGACGATGCCTTCCTCCAGCGAGTAGGACTCGCTGCGGGTGTACTGGAAATACAGGTCAGCGTAGTCGGTGCGGCGTTCGAACATCGACGCCAGGACGCGCTGCAGGTGAGACTCGTCCAAGCCGTACGGCTGCAGCAGCAGCGCGCGCGCGGTGGCGAGTCGTTCGAGAGAGGGGTCGGCCGGTTTCATCGCTCAATTTTTCCAGAAAAGCCGACCTCTTAGGTCTTGGCGGCCACCGGAATTTTCAAGCCAACCCTGTCCCCCAGGCGTTGCCTGAGGGGCGGTTAGCCGAGGACGCGATGCCTTAAGGCTGGCAGTGACTGCCTACATTCCTGGATGCGGGCCGGATCCACCTCTCCGACGACCACCCCGGGGCCTTCCTCCCGCTGGGCCAGCACGGCACCCCAGGGGTCGATCAGCATCGAATGACCATGCGTGCGACGTCCGTTTTCGTGGCGCCCTCCCTGGGCTGGGGCCAGAACGTAACACAGGTTCTCCACCGCCCGCGCGCGCAGCAGGGTTTCCCAGTGCGCACGCCCGGTGGTCGCGGTGAAGGCGGAAGGCACCAGGATCAGGTCGGGCGCATCCAGAGCGCGGTACAGCTCCGGGAAGCGCAGGTCGTAGCACACCGACAGGCCTACGTTCAGGTGAAGGTCGGACTGCGAGAGCTTGAACGTGCAGGGCGCCTTGCCCGGCCAGATGGTGCGAGCCTCGTCATACGACTCGCCGCCGCGCTGGAACGAGAACAGGTGGATCTTGTCGTAGCGCGCCACCCGCCGGCCCTCGGGATCGAACACCAGCACGGTGTTCAGCACCCGATCGCTCGCGGGCGAGACCAGCGGGATCGTGCCCCCGACCAGCCAGACCCGATGGGAAGCGGCCTGCTGCGCCAGAAATTCCTGCAGTCGCCCATGCCCGTCTTCCTCGCGCACGGCGAGCTTGTCCGAATCCTCCATCCCCATCAGGCAGAAGTACTCGGGCAGCGCGACCAGCTGCGCGCCGTCGCGCGCGGCCGCAGCGATCAGCTCGCCGGCTTCGGTCAGGTTGGGCCCGATCGTGGCGCGCGACACCATCTGGATCGCAGCTACGCGAAGAGGGGAGCCCGGCGGCGTGGAGTTCGGCATCGACGTGCCCAATCATCAATGGCCTGATCAGCCGGTCTTGTCCTCGGGCGTCTCGGGCTTGGGCCGCTCGTGGCGCTTCACCTGCGGCTCGGCCCACGAACCGGTCACGTCATATTCGTAGGAAAAGATCTTCGACAGCGGATGACGCAAAACCCATTGAGCGACGAATGTTCCAAGGCCAATGGCCGGATTGGCCAGAAAAGCATACACGACCGAGGCCGAGCCGGCGTTGATCTCGGGCAGCACCAGCACGTGCAGGTTTTGCGATTCGGTCTGAAGGTTCGTTTCACCTTCGATCAGCACGCTCGCATCGGCGCCGTTCATCTTGAAGTCTTTCGTGCTGAGCACGCCATTGGAGATTTTCGCAGTGGCGCGGATCGTGTCGAACGCAAACCCTTTCGAGAAGATGTCGCGGAAGTCGAGCGAGATGCGGCGCGGCAGCGATTGCAGCGACATCACGCCCAGCAGGCGCCCGACGCCCGGATCGGCTTTCAGGAACTGGCCCTTGTCGGCGCTGAACTGCAGATTGCCCGACAGCGTCGGATAGTCGATCGAGAACGGCGAGCCGAGCCAGCTCAGGTCGCCTGCGAGCTTGGCCGAGCCGTTCTTGATCGCTCCGGTCTGTCCGAACCGGCCGAGCAGGTTGCCGGCATTGACCACCTCGACGTTGATCGACAGCGTCATGCGGCGTTTGAGCGATCCGGCCTCGCGCTCCCATTGTCCGCTGCCCGAGATGTGGCCATCCGGGTTGTCGATCTGCAGCTTCTTGAGCTGCCAGGCGCTGCTGCGGCCGGCCGAGGAACTCTGCGCCGCCAACTCCAGGCGGCCCAGCCGGGTCGATCCGAGCACGAAGTCGTCGGCCACCACATCGAGCTCGGGCAGATCGCGCGATGGCGCATCCAGCACCTCGGTCACCGTTTCACTCTCGGGAATGATCAGGCGGGCCAGGCGCGCGGTGAGGCGTCCGGGAGCCGCGTGGGTGCCCGATATCCAGTGCAGCGAACCGGAAGTCTGATCGGCCTCGATATTGGCGTTCCAGGCGCCGTCGGCGGCGCGGGTCGCGCCCAGCACCACGTTGTTCAACCGCTTGCCCGAAACCACCAGCTCATCGACGTGAGCCGCGATCAGGTCCGGTATGGTTGGGCCGGCGCCCGCGGGGGTGGCGCCTGTTTCTTCCGGGGTCGACTCGACGAACGGAAGCCAGCGGGCAGTGTCCAGACGAGGCAGGGTCAGGTGGACCAGCAATCCGGACTCGGGCAGGGCGCCGGGTGAACCGATGCTGATCACCCCGCGCTCCACGCGCATCGCGGCGTCCGGGCCATCGGCCACGCGCTCCAGCTGCACGTCGACCAGCCGCCCCGCGGTCACGTGCAAAGTGTCGCGCGCCGGTGCGGCCGCCAGCGCTGCGGCGGTCGGTGCGGCGGCCGGCGCAGTCGTCGATGCGGCCGCCGGCGCCGTGGCCGAATTCGGCACGACGTCGATGCGCAGGGCAAGCGAGTCGTAAGCCGGCTTGGCCAACGGCTCCGGCAGTTCGACGGTGACGCCCACCAGGTCGGAGACGGCATGAAATTCCGCCGTCAGGCCCCGGAACACCAGCGTCACCGCATAGCGCGTCGTGCCTCGGGTGTTGTCGAGCAGCCGGCGCACCAGCGCCGAGTCGATCTGGCGACGCACGCCTTGCGGGGTGGCAGAGCCCGCGATCTGGACCGTCACCGCGCCATCCTTGGTGTCGCCGGTAATGCGCGCCTGTCCGCCCACGAAGCCGGCGACGATCCCGGGGATCCGGATGCCGTGCTGATTGAAATCGAGCCGCCCGGTGGCCGCGGTGAACGGCGACATGTCGGCGCGCAGTGCGATGTCGTTGCCGGCCAAGAACACCGATCCGTCCACTTCCGTATCGGTCGCGCGGTTCAGCGGGATATCGAGCTTGATCTGCACGCGACCCGTTCCAGTCGCCTTGGCGGTGTCCAGAAATCCGCCGATCATCGATGCGACCGGACTCGCATTCACGTACCCGACCAGGTCGGCCATCTGGCCAGTGCCCTGGCCTGCGATCGCCAGATGCGGATCGTGCGTGGCGAGTTGCGAGATGCGGCCCGCGACATTGGCCAGATGCACGCCGTACACCGAGGCCTGGCCGCCCACGATTTCGATCTGGTCGCTCCTGACGGTCAGATCGGCGTCGACTTCGGTCATCAGCGGCCAGGGCCGGGACCGGACATGCTGCGCCGTGGAGGGCGCGTAGTCGAGCGTGACGCCGGCCACATGCAGCGACGCCTGAAATTCGCCGCTGCCCGGCGCGTTGAACGGGAACGCATCCAGCGGGCCACGCAGTTTCAAGGTGCCAGCCGAGACGCGGCCATCGCGCAGTGCCGAACGCAGCCAGCTGCGTGCGCCAGCGCCGGCTCGCAGCGGCACATAGCGATACACCGCTGCCGCATTGGCGCGCGACAGGCTGGCGCTCACGTCGGCAAAGGGCGCGCCGGTGTCGCCCAACCGCACCATCGCCGCCCCGCTGATCTCCAAATCCTCGTTGCTGAATGTGAAGCCGTCCAGCGAAACCTCGAGCGTGCCGGCCGTTTTCCAGTGCAACCGTGCATCCAGGCGGTTGGCGGTGAGCACCGGGTCCTCGAACACACCGGGGAAGAACAGGTGCGCATCGGGGCTCGCCAGCGTCAGGGTTCCGCCGCTCGGCGACAGGTCGATCGAGCCCGACAGGTTCTGGAACCCGGGTTGCCCAGCGCGCGGGCGCCCGTTCGGGTCCAGCGCCGGGTCGGCCGGCTGTGCCGCCGCTCCCAACCCGTCGAAACGCGTCCGCAGCGCGATGCCGGTCATATGATCCACGTCTCCGTCCCAAGCCGCGTGCAGATCCGCCAGCGTGCCACGCATCGAATAACGTGTGATCAGATCCTGGGTCTGGGGCGACAGCGGCAGATGGCCGGCCAGGATGTCCAGGTCCTGCAGCGACACCACGTTGACGCCGATTTCGGTGCGGGTTGGCGCCGCGGGCTTCGCCGCCGTTGATTTTTCAAGCGGCCGCGAGACCCGATAGGTCAGGTCGGTGGCCGGCAGGTGCAGGCCGCCAGGGCCTTGAAAGGCGAAGTGGGTGAACGAGATGTCCTGGCCTTGCGAGACACCGGTTCGCCAGGCTTGCTGCGTGACGCGCCCTTGCAAGCTGGACATGCGCAGCGGCGCAGCGTCGGCCCGCAGGGTCAGCTCGACATCCGTGAAGGCCATGTCGGCCCGGGCGCGCTGCACTGTCATGGCGTCGAAGTCGACCCAGGCGCGCAACGCGCCGTTGGCATGCCCCAGCCGAAACGGAGCAGGGATCACCCGAGCCAGCGACTCCAGGCGGGCCAGGTCCACATAGTTCAGTTGGGCGAACACGCGCCCCGACCAGCCTGCCAGATTCGACACCGGCATCGACCAGGGATGCTCGAACCATCCGCGCACATCGATCGTGTCAGCGATATCCGACGGCGGCCGCGCGCGCAGCGCGAAGTAGTGGGTGCCGAAGCCATGCGTCATCAGGATGTCGACGTCGGTCATGTCGATCGGCGCGGCCTGCGAGGAGTCCTGGGACGGGCGGGCGGCGTCGTCGTAGTAATGAACCGTCGCGTGGCTCACCGTCACACGTCGTTGGTCGAGCAGCCAGTTGACCGAGTCCGTGTTGGACTGGGAGGCTTGCAGGTCGATCGGTATGCCAGCGATCCGCAGCTGGCCCTCGGAAATTCGCCGCACCTCGATTTCGGGCGCCAGTACGCTTAGTAAGTTCAGCCGCACCCGCAGCGTGGGTACGCTGGTCCATGAAACCACCGCGTCGATCTGGGGCAGCGTCAGCGCTACCGCACCGGTGGCGTCGTGCAGCTCAACGTCGGTGAGCTGCAAGCGCGGATTGAAACCTTGCCAGCTCGAATCGATGCGTCCGATCGTAACTTTCTGTTTCAGCAGGGCCGAGGCGCGTGCTTCGATCGGACCTCGCCATTGGTCGATGTGCGGCATCCACCAGACACGCAGGCTGATCAAGGACACGCAGAAGACGAAGTAGGCAGCGAGCAGCAGCCAGCCGACCGTGCGCAAACTCCACAGCAGCACCTGCAGGCCGCCTTCGCCCAGGCGCCGGGCGAGCGACTGCTCCGCCCTCTCGACGGCGTGTTCGACAGCGCCCTCGACCGAGTGGATTATTTCGGCCGCATGGCGCGCCGGATGAGCGCCGCCCGATCCGGTCGGGCCATTGGCCTGCCTGAACGTCATTCGATTTGAGTCAGCACATTCGATGGAATCGGCGTTGCGATGCGTACAATGGCTGCTGACCGCGCATCGCGAAACACGAATCGGACGCTAGCACAGGCGGCAGCAGCATCCTGCGCCGCGCGCAGCGCGGCCGACCCGCAATTTGGCAGACACGGATTCTTCCGAAGCCCAGCAACTGCACCGGGCGGCCAATACGGCGTTGCAGTGCAGCCGCTTCGTGGCGCGCTCGCTGACCGTCGAACTGGGCGCCGCTACCGAAGCCGACGCGCAGGTCGCTTGGCTTGTCGCCAACGCGGTGCAGCGCTGGGACCGCGCGCGCATCGAGGCCGAGCTGGCGGTCGACCGCAGTGCCCATGTCGACCGCGCGCTCACGGTGTGGTTGCCGGCGGCCATGCGCCGGCTGCGCCGTCGCCTGCTGCTCGGAATCATCGTACGGGATGTGGCGCGGCGCGCCGATCTGTCCGAGGTGACCGGATCGATGACAGCGCTCGCCGAGTGCTGTGTTCAGCATGCGCTTCGCATCCTGGCGCCCGAGTTGGCCGCCCGCCACGGCGTGCCGTCGAATGCGTCCGGCAACGCCCAGGACCTTCTGGTCGTGGCCATGGGCAAGGGTGGCGCCGGCGAGTTGAACGTATCTTCGGACCTCGATCTGGTGTTCGTGTACGACGCCGAAGGGCAGACCCGTGTTGATGGCCAGGCGCGCAGCGCGCCGGTGCCTGCTGCGCGTCCGATCGGCAACCAGGAATTCTTCGAGCGCCTGGGCCGCTCGCTGATCGCCGCGATCTCGCAACCGACCTCCGACGGGTTGGTGTTCCGCGCTGACCTGCGGTTGCGCCCCAACGGCGATTCGGGTCCCTTGGCGGTGTCGTGCGCGATGCTGGAGGAATACCTCACGCGGCAGGGACGCGAATGGGAGCGTTTCGCCTGGCTCAAGGGGCGGGTGATTTCCGAGCCGGCGCTGGCGGACAGCGCTTCGTTTACACGGCAGGTCGCCTCGCTGCAGTCGTGTGTGCAACCGTTCGTGTTCCGCCGCTACCTGGATTTCAATTCGATTGGCGCGTTGCGCGAGCTGCACGCGAAGATCCGGCGCCAGGCGGAGCGACTGGCGAACGGCCGCGGCGGCACGGGCAATCACGTCAAACTCGGCCGCGGCGGCATTCGCGAAATCGAGTTCATCGTGCAGACCTTCCAGGTGATGCGCGGAGGGCGCGACGTTCGCTTGCGTTCGCGCTCGACGCTCGCCACGCTGGCCACACTGGGTGAGCTGGGGCTGCTGGCGCCGGATCACTGTCGCGCGTTGGCGCAGGCCTACGAATTCCTGCGCCGGCTGGAGCATGCGCTGCAATACGCCGACGATGCGCAGACGCACCTGATTCCGCCGGCGGGGCCCCGGCGCGATCAGATCGCGCTGATGCTCGGCCTGGCCGATGGCGCCGAGTTGATGGCGCATTACCGGGAACAGGTGGCACCCGTGGCGGCGGTGTTCGATCGCATCTTTGCGGCGCCGGTGCGCGCAGGCGCGGAGCGCCCGTCCGGCGACCTGACGCCCGCGTTGGCAGCGCTGGGTTTCCCCGATCCGCCAGCGACCGCGCAACGCGTTACGACGTTGCTCGAATCGCCTCGGGTGGCATCGACCTCGGAAGCCAATCAGATGCGGATGGCTCACCTGGTGCACGGCGCCTTGCCCGCCATCGCCGAGGAAGCACGCCGGGCCCAAGCACGTGCCGGCGCTCCGGTGGAGGAGATCTTCAGGCGGTGGCTGCAGCTGCTGGAGGTGATCGGCGGCCGCAGCACCTACATCGCGCTGCTCGACGAGTACACGCAAGCCGTGACGCGCGTTGTGCGCCTGCTGGCAGCGGGCCGCTGGGCTGCCGAATACCTGACGCGCCACCCCGTGGTGCTGGACGAGCTGCTGGACGACCGCATCGCGGCACAGCCACCGGACCACGATTTCGTCCGGCGTTGGAGTGCGGATCTGCAGCACCAGCTGCTTGAGGCCGATCAGGACAGCGAGCGACTGATGAACCTGCTGCGCGACGCGCACCATGCCCACGTGTTTCGCCTGTTGATAGCCGACGTCAACGGTGTACTGAGTGTGGAGGCGCTGGCCGACCAGCTCTCGGCGCTGGCCGACGCGGCGCTCGATGTGAGCCTGGCCACCGTGTGGCGCCTGCTGCGGGGCCCGCAGGCTCCACCTGCGCAATTGGCGGTTCTGGCGTACGGCAAGCTGGGCGGCAAGGAGCTTGGCTATGCGTCGGACCTGGACCTGATCTTCGTTTATGACGATCCGGACCCGGACGCGCCGACGGTCTATGCGCAGGTGGTGCGCCGGCTGGTGACGTGGCTGTCGACTCCAACCTCCAGCGGGGTGCTGTTCGATGTCGATCTGCGCCTTCGTCCGAACGGCAATGCGGGTCTGCTGGTCACTTCGCTGGAAGCCTTCACGCGCTATCAACTCAACGAGGATGGCCGCGGAGCCTGGGCCTGGGAGCATCAGGCGCTGACGCGCGCGCGGGCGTGCGCCGGTGATCGGCGCGTGGGCGAGCGCATCGAGCAATTGCGGCGCCGGGTGCTGGCGCGGCCGCGCGATCGGGCGCAATTGGCGGCCGAGGTGCTGGCGATGCGCGACCGCATGCTGCAGGGACATCCGAACCGCTCGGGCCTGTTCGACCTGAAGCACGACCGCGGCGGCATGGTCGACATCGAGTTCGTGGTGCAGTTCCTGGTGCTGGCCGAATCGGCCGGGCATCCCGATTTGCTGGCCAACCTGGGCAACATCGGCTTGCTGAAGGTCGCCGCGCGCCTGGAATTGATCGAGCCGCAGCTCGCACTGGCCGCGGCCGATGTGTATCGCGAGTATCGCCGCATCCAGCACGGGATGCGGCTGGATGGGGCCGAGTTCGCGCGCGTGCCGCCCGCCCAGGCTTCCGAGGCGATCGACGTGGTGGGGCGGCTGTGGCAGGCGGTGTTCGGATCAGAGCAGGGCGCGCATTAGCACGAAGGCCGCCGTGCCGCCGCTCATGGCCCACAGCATGCTGCCTGTGATCCGCATGGCGACGAACGCGATCAGCGCGGCATCGAGGCGCGGATTCAGAAGCGAGACATTCAGCGCCTGATCGGTCAGCACCAGCTGTGGCAGGATCAACGCGGCCAGGGCGCATGCGGGCGCGTAGCGCAAGCCATGCCGGATGCGCTCGGGCAGACGCACACGGTCACCGAGCAGCAGGAACGACGAGCGGGTCCCCACCGTCACCAAGGTCAGGCCTGCGACCACGAGGGCGTACGTCAGGTCGCTCATGGTCCGGGCCCACGGCGCTCGCGCGCCACCTCGGTGCCGATAGCGGCGGCCACTCCCGCCAGCACGGCCACCAGCACCGACAGCTTCAAGGGCAGCCCGCGCGCAAGCACGGCCACCGCGGCAGCGACCACCACGCCGACCACCGACGGCACGTCTGTCAGCGACGGCACGACCAGTGTGACCAGCGCCAGTACGCCGACGAATTCCAGGCCCCAGCTCGGTGGAATCCGGTCCGCCATCAGGATGCCGACCATCGACATGGTCTGCCAGGTCACCCAGTTGGCGAACGAAATTCCCAGGAAGAACCAGACCTGTTCGGTGCTGGCTGAGCCCCCGCGCTGGCTGCCCCAGCGCCGCAGCGCCAGCAGATAGCCGAGGTCCGAGGTCAGGTAGCCGAGCAACAGGCGCCGGCCCAGGCTCAAATGGCGAAAATAGGATTGCAGGCCGGCCGAAAAGATCACGAACCGAAGATTCACGATCGTGGCGGTCAGCAAAATCACCCAGACCGGCGCGGCCGCCGCGATCAACGGCAACGCGGCGAGCTGCGCGCTGCCGGCGAAGACGAAACCGGTCATCGCCAGCGCCTGTCCGAGGTGAAGCAGCGTGCGCACCGTGACAACACCGGTCACCAGGGCCCATGCCGCGGTTGCGATCAGCCCGGGAGTGAACGAGCGCATTCCGTCCATGAACGCAGCGCGGCGCACTTGCGCCAGCGGTGCGTTGCGGCCGAACAATGCCGTGAACCGGTCGGAGCGAAGAAGTTGCAGGGGCAAAGGCAAGGTCGGTACCGCTTCGATGGACTCAGTTTGGAGCACGAGATGCGGAGGATTCTATGCGGACGTCAGGCGCGATAAAATCACCCCAAACCTCGTGGAGAAGTGCCGATGTCGATGTCCGACCGGGATGGCTGGATCTGGTTCGACGGCAAGATGGTGCCGTGGCGCGAAGCCACCACCCATGTGCTGACCCATTCGCTGCACTATGGGCTGTCGGTGTTCGAGGGCGTGCGGGCCTACAAGACTTCGGCGGGCACCGCGATCTTCCGGCTGCGCGAGCACACCGAGCGGCTGTTCAATTCGGCGCGAATCTTCATGATGCAGATCCCGTATACCCCCGAGCAGCTGATGGACGCGCAGCGTCAGGTGGTACGCAACAACAAGCTGGAGTCGTGCTATCTGCGCCCGATCGCCTTCTACGGATCCGAGAAGATGGGTGTGAGCCCGATCGGAGCCAAGGTGCACGTGGCGATCGCCGCCTGGCCCTGGGGCGCTTATCTGGGCGAGGACGGGTTGCAGAAGGGGATCCGGGTCAAAACGTCCTCCTATGCGCGCCACCATATCAACGTGTCGATGGTGCGCTCCAAGACCGGGGGCCATTACGTGAACTCGATCCTGGCCAACCTGGAGGCCACGCGCGACGGCTACGACGAGGCGCTGCTGCTGGATACGCAGGGTTTTGTGGCCGAAGGGGCCGGTGAAAACCTGTTCATCGTGCGCGGCGGCCAGGTGTTCGAGCCGCAACTGGTGTCCGGCTTGGCGGGCATCACGCGGCACACGGTGATCGAGCTGGCGCGCGACCTGGGACTGCCGCTTCAGGCCAGGCCGATGACGCGCGACGACGTGTATCTGGCCGACGAGGCGTTCTTTTCCGGAACCGCCGCCGAGATCACGCCGATTCGCGAGCTGGACGGCCGCCCGATCGGAACCGGCCAGCGCGGACCGATCACCGAGAAAATCCAGACCGCGTTTTTCGATGCAGTCAACGGGCGCACGCCCAGGTATCGTGAATGGCTGACAGCGGTATGACGAAGACTCTGCCTCCGGTTGTTGAATTGGGCGCCGACAGTCTGCCGGCGTTCTGCCCCAACCCGTCGATGCCGGTGTGGAACCATCACCCACGCGTATTTCTGGAGCTGGGGCCGCAGGGGGAGGCGATGTGTCCGTATTGCGGCACGCGCTATCGGCTCAAGCCCGGTCAGGTGGTCAAGGGCGCGCATGCGTAACAGAAAGCCTGAAGCCAGGTCAGGCGTCGATAAGAGACGATGTCCAGACTGACGAAGCCGTTGCTGTTCGCATCGCCCGAGGAATGCGAACAGGCGTTCTATGAGGCGCTGGAAGCGGCCGACTTCGAGGCGGTCAGCGACGCCTGGCTGGATGACGACGATGTGTGCTGCATCCATCCGGGCGGGCCTCGACTGGTGGGCTACGCGGCGGTGCGCTCCTCCCTGGTGAGCCTGCTGGCGAACGGCCCGGTGCAGATCCGCACCGCTTCGCGCAAGTGCTTCGAGTCGGCCACCATCGCGGTCACCAACGTGATCGAAGAGGTGGTGGTGGCGCAGGGCGGCAGCCGCCAGCTGGTGCATGTGATCGCCACCAACGCATTCGCCAAGACACCGGCCGGCTGGAAGATGGTGCTGCATCATGCGGCTCCCGCGCCGCAGGGGCGGGCCGCCGAGGTGATCGAGACGCCACACGGGCCGGTGCACTGACCCCCTGCTCATCGCACCAGGCGCGCGCCGCACGCCAGATGTGACCTTGCAAGACGTTGGTTCGCTTTGCGGGAGGCTCCCCTCTCCCACGTGTGGGAGAGGGGCCGGGGGTGAGGGCGCACTGAACCGGCTTGGTACCAGCGCGCTCACCCTCACCCTGCCCTCTCCCGCAAGCGGGAGAGGGGATTGCCAAGGGCCGCAGCAACGCTGATCAGTGCGACTTCTTGCCCTTGCTGTCGTCGTCCGGCGGTGGCGCACGCTTGCCGGCCGCTTTGCGCTGCTCCTCGATCTGGCCGTTGAGCTCGCGTAAGCGGGCGTCGACCTCGGACATCGTGTAGAAGTCGGCGTCGGCGGCACTGCGGGCCAGCTTGAGCTGATCAACGGCGGCCGGCACGGACCCCTGCAATACATACAGCTCGGCCGTCGCCTGGTGCTGCAGCGTCTTCTGCTGCAAGGCGGCGTGACTGATGGCCAGCATTTTGAAGTAGCGCGCGTCCGAGTGCGTCACCGCCAGCTGGCTGTGCAGGTAGTCGACCGCCTGCCGGTGACGGCCCATCCGCTGCAGCAGGTCGATGTATTCGATCGCGGTCAGCCGCGAAATCGGAAAGCGGGTCGTCGCATCGCGCGCCAGCTTGAGCGCGGCTTCGCGCTCGCTGTCGTCCTTGGCGGCGTCGAAACTTGCCTCGACAACGACTTTGTCCAGCATGGCCGAAGAGGCCTGGGTCGCCTTGCGCGCTGTCAGCGCCGAA
>DATBCI010000054.1:0-2778 GCA_036270555.1 Burkholderiaceae bacterium | reverse complement strand
CGGCGAGCGCCCGGTCAAGATGGGCCTGGCCGAGTTCAAGCTGCTGCGGTTCCTGGCCGGTCACCCCGAGCGGGTGTTCTCGCGCAGCCAGTTGCTCGACAACGTGTGGGGCGATCACGTGTTCATCGAGGAACGCACTGTCGACGTACACGTGCTCAGGCTGCGCAAGGCGTTGATGCAGGCGCAAGCCCAGGACCTGGTTCAAACGGTGCGCGGCCTCGGCTACCGCCTTTCGACCCGGCCCGACCGCTGAGCCGCGCCGCTCGCGCCGAGCGCACGGAGGGCCTGTGGCCCGGCTAGACTTGCTCTAAATGTCGAACGTCGAGGGCGGTCGCTTTCGGATCATCCTGCCGGCGATCGGGCGGCTGGCGATACTCGGCGTGTTTTGTGCCGGCGCCGGATGGCTGCTCGGCGCACGTGCCGGGCTGTGGTTGGGCGTGGTCGGCCTGGCCATTCTGTACCTGGGCCAGTTGTTCTATCTGATGGCGCTCGGCAACTGGCTCGAGCGGCCGTCGCTGTCCACGATCCCGGACGGCATTGGAGCCTGGGGCGAAGTGTTTGCGCGCCTGTACCGCCAGCAGCGCGCCAGCGAGATCGCGCAGCAGCGCCTGATCGACAATGAAGAGCGGTTCCGGCGCACCATCAGTGCGCTACCGGACGGCATCATCCTGATCGACGCGTCGCTGCAGATCGAATGGTGCAATCCGGTCGGTGAACGGCACCTGGGCGTGTCGCTCAAGCGTGACCTGGGGGTGCGATTGACCAATCTGGTGCGCGATCCGGCGTTCGTCGCGTACATGAGCGCGGGACGCTTCGAGCAGCCGTTGCTGTTCACGCCACTGGCATTGCTTGGAACCACGCTTTCGCTGGCGATGGTCGAGTTCGACCCTGCGCGCTCGATCGTGATCACGCGCGACATCACGCAAAGCGAGCGGGTCGATGCGATGCGGCGCGATTTCGTCGCCAACGTGTCGCATGAATTGCGCACGCCGCTGACGGTGATCAAGGGGTTCCTGGAGTCGATCATCGACAACGGCTCGGATCTGGATGCGACGCGGCTGCACCATCTGGGCCTGATGCACGAGCAGGGCGACCGCATGCATCGGCTGATCGAGGACCTGCTCACGCTGTCGCGCCTGGAGTCGAACCAGGGGCCCGACGTGGAGGAGGAGGTGGACGCCGCCCAGCTCGTATCGGAGGTGGCCGACGAAGCGCGCACGCTATCGGCCGGCCGCCATCGCATCAGCGTCGATGTGCAGAAGGTCAAGCTGCGCGGCGGGCGCGACGAGGTGCGCAGCGCCTATGGAAACCTGGTATCCAACGCCGTGCGCTACACGCCGGTGGGCGGCAATATCTGGCTGCGCTGCCTCGAACAGGATGGGGGAATCGCGCTGCAGGTGCAGGACACGGGAATCGGCGTGGCCGCCGAGCACATTCCAAGACTCACCGAGCGCTTCTACCGGGTCGACAAGAGTCGCTCGCGCGAAACCGGCGGCACGGGGCTGGGGCTGGCGATCGTCAAGCACGTGCTGATCCGGCACCAGGCGCGCCTCGACATCCAGTCCGAGGTCGGGCGCGGGAGCTTGTTTTCGGCGTGGTTTCCGCCCTCGCGCCGTGTGCCTTCGGCGGACGAGCTCGAAGCGGCGTAAAACCCCCCACTCCCCGCAACGCCGGGACTGGGGCCGGGGGTGAGGGGCGCCGGCGCGTTGCCCCTGTGACAAGCGGCCGGTATGATCCAAACCTTTCGGGGCGTGGCGCAGCCTGGTAGCGCACCTGCCTTGGGCGCAGGGGGTCGCTGGTTCGAATCCAGTCGCCCCGACCAGACCGTTGCCTCCCCTCTCCCCAGGGAGAGGGGCGCGGGTGGGGGTCCAGAGTATGGATGTTGTTCCTGACAGACGACTTGCGGACTGCCCGTAGCTCAGTCCGGATAGAGCATCAGCCTTCTAAGCTGAGGGTCACAGGTTCGAGTCCTGTCGGGCAGGCCAAAGAAACGCGTAGTTATCTGCCGCGGTGGACGTAGCTCAACGGTAGAGTCCCGGATTGTGATTCCGGTTGTTGTGGGTTCGAATCCCATCGTCCACCCCAATAACATCAACTACTTGCTCATCTTCCCCGTCGTCCGCCGTTGCCACTGTGGACGAATCTGTACCCGCGGGTAGCGGAGCGCTCGGAAGCCGGATCGCATTAGCGTGGTCCAGCAGGTCCACTGCAGCCAGATGCGTGTAGGTGCGCACCATGCGCGCATCCTTCCAGCCTCCAAGCGTCTAAAGCACAATGGCCGGGGTGCCGGCCTGCGCGTGCCAGGTCGCCCAAGTGTGCCGCAGGTCGTGCCAGCGCAGTTTGGGCAGGCCGGCGCGCACGCGCGCTTTTCTGAAGCCCGTGTTGTTCGATCCGCTCGTGATCGGCCGGCGCCAGAGGATCCTTCCTTTCTTGCCGATCTTAGCGAACGTGAAAACGTGCGTCGGATGCTCGCCCAGACAGCCCTGCAATACGGCCACAGCGTCATCCGCGAGCGGGACAGGGATCAGCTCACCCGCCTTGGCATCCTCACCCCAGACGCGCGCCACGCGCCGCCCAAGGTCCACGTTCTGCCAGAGCAGCCCGCGCACGTTCGAGTCGCGCAGCCCGGTGGCAAGCGCAAACCGGACCATCGGCAGAAGGTGCGCCGGCAGCTCTTTGAAGAACGTTGCGGCTTGTTCGGGCGTCAGGACGGTGAACTTTCTGGCGCCGCCTTTCTGTCTGCGCTTGAACGTCGGAATCGCCGGGACTGCCGCGACC
>DATBCI010000053.1:0-9615 GCA_036270555.1 Burkholderiaceae bacterium | reverse complement strand
CTGATCTCCCCGCCGCCGCACCACGACATCTATTCGATCGAGGACATTGCGCAGCTGATCCACGACCTGAAGAACGCCAATTCGAAGGCCGCGATCTCGGTCAAACTCGTTTCCGAGATCGGCGTGGGCACGGTGGCAGCGGGCGTGGCCAAGGCCAAGGCCGATGGGGTAACGATCGCAGGGCACGACGGCGGCACCGGCGCCTCGCCGCTTTCTTCGATCAAGCACGCCGGCACGCCGTGGGAACTGGGCCTGGCCGAGACGCAGCAGACGCTGGTGCTCAACCGCCTGCGCGGCCGCATCTGCGTTCAGGTCGACGGTCAGTTGAAGACAGGCCGTGACGTGGTGATCGGTGCCTTGCTGGGTGCCGACGAGTTCGGCTTCTCCAGCGCGCCGCTGGTCGCCGAGGGCTGCGTGATGATGCGCAAGTGCCACCTGAACACCTGTCCGGTCGGCGTGGCGACCCAGGACCCGGCGCTGCGCAAGCGCTTCACGGGCCAGCCGGAGCATGTGGTCAACTATTTCTTCTTCGTCGCCGAGGAAGTGCGCGAGATCATGGCGCAGCTCGGTGTGCGCCGCCTGGACGAGCTGATCGGCCGCAGCGACCTGCTGGACATGCGCCGCGGCGTCGAGCACTGGAAGGCGCGCGGGCTGGACTTTGCGCGGATCTTCTATCGCCCGCCGATGCCGGCCGACGTGGCCCGCTTCAAGTGCGAGCATCAGGACCACGGTCTGGCGCACGCGCTCGACCACAAGCTGATCGAGCAAAGCCGTCCCGCCCTCGAGCGACAGGAGCGCGTGAGCTTCATCCATCCGATCGGCAACATCAATCGCTCGGTCGGTGCGATGTTGTCCTCGGAGGTCGCCCGCCGCTACGGGCACCAGGGCCTGCCCGACGACACGATCCATATCCAGCTTCAAGGTGCGGCCGGCCAGAGCTTCGGTGCCTTCCTGGCCCGCGGAATCACGCTCGACCTGGTGGGCGACGCCAACGACTACACCGGCAAGGGCCTGTCGGGGGGGCGCGTCATCGTGCGCTCGCCCAACGATTTCCGCGGATTCGGCCCTGAGCACATCATCGTCGGCAACACGGTGTTGTACGGCGCGATCGCCGGCGAGGCGTTCTTCAACGGCGTGGCGGGCGAACGCTTTGCGGTGCGCAATTCGGGTGCCTGCGCGGTGGTCGAGGGCAGCGGGGACCACTGCTGCGAGTACATGACGTCCGGCACCGTGGTCGTGCTGGGTTCGATCGGCCGCAACTTCGCGGGCGGTATGTCCGGCGGCATCGCCTACGTGTACGACGAGCAGGGCGACTTCGCCGCACGCTGCAACACCTCGATGGTTGCGCTGGAGCCGGTGCTGTCGTCGCAGGAGCAGAAGGCGCGCGTCGACCCCGCGATCTGGCACTCAATCGGAGCCGGGCCGGCCACCGACGAATCGATCCTGCGCGAGTTGATCGAAAAGCAGTTCCGCACCACCGGCAGCTTCCGGGCCAAGGAAATCCTGCACGATTGGGAACGCATGCGCGCCCGCTTCGTCAAGGTATTCCCGCACGAGTACCGGCGCGCGCTCAAGCAGATGGCCGATGCGAAGCGCAGCGCGACCGCTGCGAGCGCTGAAAAACTGGCGGCGTAGGACGTCGATGGGCAAGGTCACCGGATTCATGGAATTCGCGCGGCTGGAGGAAGCCGCCGAGAAGCCCGAGCAGCGCCGCGGCCACTGGCACGAGTTCATCGCGCACCTGGCGGACGACATGGCGAACGTTCAAGCCGCGCGCTGCATGGACTGCGGCATCCCGTTTTGTAGCAGCGGCTGCCCGGTCAACAACGTCATCCCGGACTTCAACGATCTGGTGTATCGCAAGGACTGGCAGCAGGCGCTCGACGTCCTGCATTCGACCAACAACTTCCCCGAGTTCACGGGCCGCGTCTGCCCCGCCCCGTGCGAAGCGGCCTGCACGCTGACCATCAACAGCGATCCGGTCGGCATCAAGTCGATCGAGCACGCGATCATCGACCGCGGCTGGGCCGAGGGCTGGGTTGCGCCCCAGCCGGCCGCGCTCAGGACGGGCAAGCGGGTGGCGGTGGTGGGGAGCGGACCGGCGGGCCTGGCGTGTGCGCAGCAGCTCGCGCGCGCTGGCCACGCGGTCACGGTCTTCGAAAAAAACGATCGGATCGGCGGCCTGCTGCGCTATGGCATCCCGGATTTCAAGATGGAGAAGTCGCACATCGACCGGCGCATCGCACAGATGGTCGCCGAGGGTGTCGAGTTCCGTCCGGGCGTGCTGGTCGGGCCCGCTGCGAGCGCCGCCGCGCTCGGCGCCGGCGTCATCTGCCTGGGAAAGGATGGCATCGCGGCAGACCAGCTGATCGGGCAGTTCGATGCGGTCGTGCTGGCCGGTGGGGCCGAGACGCCACGCGACTTGCCGGTGCCCGGCCGACAGCTGGCGGGAATCCACTTCGCGATGGACTTCCTGCCGCAGCAGAACCGGGTCGTTGCCGGCGACAAGGTCGCGGACCAGCTGCTGGCTGGCGGCAAGCGCGTGGTGGTGATCGGGGGTGGTGACACGGGATCGGACTGCGTCGGCACCTCCAACCGGCAAGGCGCGCGTTCGGTGACGCAGTTCGAGTTGCTGCCGCAGCCGCCCGAGTGCGAGGACAAGCCGATGACGTGGCCATACTGGCCGGTGAAGCTTCGTACATCCAGTTCGCACGAAGAGGGTTGCCAACGGGATTGGTCGGTGGCGACCAAGTCGTTCAAGGACGACGGCCACGGACGTGTCAGCTCGCTGGTCGCGGTCCGGGTCGAGATGCGCAAGGACGCGAGCGGGGTCATGAAGTTCGGGGAGGTCGCGGGCTCCGACTTCGAAATTCCGGCCGAGCTGGTGCTGCTCGCGATGGGGTTCGTTTCGCCCGTGGCCTCGGTGCTGCAATCGTTCGGCGTCGAAACGGACGCGCGCGGCAACGCGCGCGCCTTGGTCGATGACGGGCCGCGTGGGCAGCGCGCATACGCGACCAGCGTGCCAAAGGTGTTCGCAGCAGGCGACATGCGGCGTGGCCAGTCGCTGGTGGTGTGGGCCATCCGCGAGGGCCGCCAGTGCGCGCGTGCGGTGGACGAATTCCTGATGGGCCGCAGCGAGCTGCCGCGCTAGCAGGCCGTTCAAAAGTCCTGCGCAGGCCCCGGCTGTCTCTCTTTAGGCAGAGGCCATCTCTGTCTTTAGGCAGAGGGGCCGGGACCTGCAACGCAGCATTGACATATCCGGGGGAGAGGACCTGGCCGCCGCTGCTCTGCGGTATGAGACAATCGCGCCCGCTTTGCTCTTCGATCACGCGCACCTTGACAACAAACGACAACCTGGTCCAGATCGACCATGTGACCTTCGGCTACGATCGCAGCCGGACCATTCTGACCGACGTGTCGCTCAAGTTCCCGCGCGGTAACGTGGTTGCCGTCATGGGTAGCTCGGGTGGCGGCAAGACGACGCTGCTGCGCCTGATCGGCGGCATCGTGACGCCGCAGTCCGGTTCGATCCTGTTCGACGGCGAGCCGGTCGACCCGACCAACATCGACACCTTGTTCGCACTGCGCCGGCGCGTGGGCATGCTGTTTCAGTTCGGGGCGCTGTTCACGGACCTGAGCGTGTTCGAGAACGTCGCCTTTCCGCTGCGCGAGCATACCAATCTGCCCGAATCGATGATCCGGGACATCGTGTTGTTGAAGCTCAACGCGGTCGGCCTGCGTGGGGCGGCGTCCTTGCGAATCTCCGAGGTCAGCGGGGGCATGGCGCGCCGGATTGCGCTGGCGCGCGCCATCGCGCTCGATCCCGAGCTGATCATGTACGACGAACCGTTCGCCGGCCTGGATCCCATCTCGCTCGGCGTCACGGCGAATCTGATCCGCCGACTGAACGACGCCACGGGCGCGACGTCGATCGTCGTCTCCCACGATGTCGACGAGTGTTTCCAGATCTGCGACTACGCCTACCTGGTTTCCAACGGGCGCATCGCCGGCCACGGCACTGCGGCGCAGCTGCGCGCTTCGGAGGATCCCGAAGTGAGGCAGTTCATCCGCGGCGAACCCGACGGTCCGGTTCCCTTCCACTACCCCGCCGAGCCGATCGAGCAGGAGTTCAGGCTTCCCAACTGACTGTCGGATCTTCGCACCGTCCATGAATCCGCTCGACCTGTTGGCTGCGCTCGGCGCCCATGTGGTGCGGCTGATGACGTCGCTCGGCCACGCGTCGGCCTTTTTCGTGGAGCTGGTTCGTCATACGCCGGCCGCGGTGCGCCGATTCGACCTGTCGCTGGTTCAGATCTATGCGATCGGCAACCTGTCGCTGGTGATCATCGTGACGTCGGGCGCGTCCGTGGGCGGGGTGCTTGCGTTGCAGGCCTACTATGCGCTCGATCGGTACGGCGCTGCCGAGTCGGTGGGTTTGCTGGTGGCGCTGTCGCTGCTGCGCGAGCTGGGGCCGGTGCTCACCGCGTTGCTGTATGCCGGGCGTGCAGGCACTTCATTGACCGCCGAGATCGGCTTGATGAAGGCCGGAGAGCAGCTGGCGGCGATGGAGATGATGGCGGTGGATCCGCGCAGCCGTGTGCTGGCGCCGCGCTTCCTGGCCGGCATCATTTCGATGCCGCTGCTGAGCGCCATCTTTTCAGCGGTCGGCGTGGGCGGCGCTTACGTGATCGCGGTGAAGCTGATCGGGATCGACTCGGCCGCCTTCTGGTCCCAGATGCAGGACGGCGTGGATGTATTCAAGGACGTTGGCAATGGCGTGGTCAAGACGATTGTGTTCGGAGTCGCCTCGACGTTCGTCGCGCTGTACATGGGGTACGAATCGGACGCCACCCCGGAGGGCGTGGCGCGGGCGACCACGCGCACGGTCGTGTTCTCGTCGGTGTCCGTTCTGATCCTGGACTTCCTCTTGACATCGCTGATGTTCAGCGTCAAGCCCTAGACAGAGACAGGGGAGCTGCGGATGGAGAAAAGAAACCTCGAGACACTGGTCGGCTTGTTCGTCGTGCTCGGTGCAGTGGCCCTCGTGTTCCTGTCGCTGAAGGCGGCCAACCTGGCCAGCTTCTCGTTCGATTCGACCTACTCGGTGACGGCCCGCTTCGACAACGTGGGAGGCCTGAAGATCCGCGCCCCCGTCAAAAGCGCCGGCGTGACGGTCGGGCGGATCAAGTCGATCTCCTTCGACGACAAGAATTTCCAGGGCGTTGTGAAGCTGGAGCTCGATCGTCGCTATCAGTTCCCCACCGACACCTCGGCCAAGGTCCTGACGTCAGGACTCCTGGGGGACCAGTACATCGGACTGGAACCCGGGGCCGATGACAAGAACCTGCAACCCGGCGATTCGATCAAGCTGACGCAGTCGGCCGTGGTGCTGGAAGACCTGATCGGGAAGGCCTTGTACGGCAAAGCGGCCGAGGGCGGCGGCAACAAGCGGGAAGGCGCCAAGTGAGCTGCGCACGCGGTCGAATTGAGTGGCGCCTCGCGCAAGTCGCCGCGCTTGCGCTGTTGCTCGGAGGCTGTGCCACGGTGCCGCCAGACGCGGGCAACAACCCGCGCGACCCGTACGAGCGCGTCAACCGACACCTGTACGCATTCAACGACGCCTTGGACCGCTACCTGCTCAAACCGATTGCCAAGGGCTATGTCTGGGCGGTTCCGGATGGGATTCGCCTGTGCATCAGCAGCGGGTTTGCGAACATGGGCGAGATCCGCAATGCGGTGAACGACATTCTGCAGGCGAAGGCCGGTGGCGCGGCGACCGACACCGGCCGGCTCGTGATCAATTCGACCCTCGGAGTGGCTGGATGCTTCGACGTGGCGACTCGGATGGGCCTGGAGCGGCGCCACGAGGATTTCGGGCTGACGTTGGCCCGCTGGGGAGCGGGCACTGGCCCCTACCTGGTGCTGCCGGTACTGGGTCCGAGCGATTTGCGCGACGGCCTCGGTGAGATTCCGGACACCTACACGTCGCCGATCGGGTACATCACACCGGTCAGTGCTCGCTATTACTTGACGGGGGCTCGTGTGATCGACGCCCGTGCAGGGCTGCTCGATGCGACCGATCTGATCGATCGGACCGCGCTCGATCGCTACCAGTTTACGCGCGATGCCTACCTGCAGCGGCGTTTCAGCCTGCAGTACGAAGGCAATCCACCGCTGCCGAAAGACGAGGACGACAGCGGCGATAGCGGTCCGGCCGCGGGCAAGGCGAAAACCGCTCCGCCTCAGGCTGAACCGCCCGCAACCACCACGGCACCCGCTCAACCGCCTTCAGGGGATCAGCGTTAAAGTATCTGCGGAAGCCCTCGGCCCGGCCCCTTTTCACCCGTGGGAAAGGGGAAACTTCTCGCCTGCTTATGATCAGCCGTTCAATCGGCCGGGCCGGATGGTGGCCGCGGCTTCGTGGAGACCCAAATGAAGACAAATTCCAGGCAGGAACTGCGCCGGGCGATCCTGGCCCTAGCTTCGGCAGCGGCGCTCATCGGGGTGGCGCGGCCGGCGACGGCCGCTGAGGCTGCCTCCCGCGCCAGCATGGCGCCAGACGCCTTGGTGCAATCGGTGTCGACCGAAGTGCTCGACAGCATCAAGTCCGACCCGGCGCTGCACAGCGGCGACTTCGACAAGCTGCAGAAGCTGATCGACGACAAGGTCGCCCCGTACGTCGATTTCGACCGCATGACGCGGCTGTCGGTCGGGCCCGGCTGGCGTTCCGCGACGCCCGAGCAGCGCGAGGCGCTGATCCGCGAGTTTCGCACCTACGTGTTGCGCACCTACAGCGGAGCGTTGTCGCGCGTGACCGACCATCAAGTCAAGATGAGACCATTCAAAGGACAGCCCTCGGACACGGATGTGTTGGTTCGCACCCAGGTCGCGCCTTCGGCCGGCGATCCGATCCAGCTCGACTATCGTCTCGAAAAGACCGATTCCGGTTGGAAGATCTACGACGTGACGATCCTGGGCGTCTCGATGGTGGAGACGTTCCGCAACGCGTTCGCCAGCCAGGTGAACCAGGGCGGCGTGGACGGGCTGATCAAGTCGCTGGCCGATCGCAACAAGCAACTGGCCGCTTCGAACGGCAAATCGTGAAGATCGACGCCGACCGGATCGTGAACGCCAACGCGGCCTCGTTGCTGCAGGTGGGCGAAACGGCGATCACCCATGGCGATTCCCATTTCGACCTGTCCGCCGTGCGGCATATCGATTCGTCGGCGGTGGCGCTGCTGCTGGCCTGGCAGCGTGCCGCGCATGCCCGTGGCCTGCATCTGGAACTGGAAGGAGTCCCCGCCAGTTTGTGCAGCCTTGCCTCGCTGTACGGGGTTGCTTCCCTCATTTCATGCCCGTCGCTGCAATCGAAGCCGACCTCGTCGTCAAGCGCTACCCGCGCGTGACGGCGCTCGATCGCGTCAGCCTGCGAATCGAGCCCGGCGAATTCTTCGGCCTGCTCGGCCCCAATGGTGCCGGCAAGACGACGCTGATCTCGATTGTCGCGGGGCTGACCCGCGCGACCTCGGGCCGCGTGACCGTGATGGGGCACGACGTGGTCCGCGAATATCGGCTGGCGCGCCGCTGCCTGGGGGTGGTGCCCCAGGAACTTGTATTCGATCCGTTCTTTTCGGTGCGCGAGACGCTACGGATCCAGTCGGGATATTTCGGACTGAGGCACAACGAGGCCTGGATCGACGAGGTGATCGACAACCTGGACCTGGGCGCCAAGGCGGACGCTAACATGCGCTCGTTGTCGGGTGGCATGAAGCGCCGCGTGCTGGTGGCTCAGGCGCTGGTGCACCGTCCTCCCGTGATCGTGTTGGACGAGCCGACCGCGGGCGTCGACGTCGAGTTGCGCCAGGGGCTGTGGCAGTTCGTTCGGCGCCTGAACAAGGATGGCCACACCATCGTTCTGACCACGCACTACCTGGAAGAAGCGCAGCAGATGTGCAACCGTATTGCGATGCTGAAGGCGGGCCGGATCGTCGCGATGGAGCCGACCGGCGACCTGCTCGCGCGGCTGTCCGGCGTACAGTTGGTATTGAAGCTGCGGGGCGAATTGCCGGCCCAATTTGGCGCGCAGGTTCTCGAGCGCTCGGCCGAACGCACGGTGCTGCGGGTCGCGCACCCGGCCGATGTGGAGTCGGTGCTCGCGGCGTGCCGCACAGCGGGTTGCCAGATCGACGAGATTGAAGTGCGCCACGCCGACCTGGAGGATGTGTTCCTGCAGCTGATGTCCGATACCGGCCAGAGGAAAGCCGCGTGAACCGGATCGAGCAAAGCTTGCCCGCGCCCTCCTCCGCGCTTCGCGCGACGGAGGGCTTGCCCGCACCGATCGGAGCGCTGTCGGCGCCCTCGGAAATCGCTTCGTCGTGGGTTGGATTTCGGACGCTGCTGTACAAGGAAGTGCTGCGTTTCTGGAAGGTTGCGTTCCAGACGATCGCCGCACCGGTGCTCACCGCCGTGCTCTACCTGCTGGTGTTCGGTCACGTGCTGGATCAGCGGGTCGAAGCCTTTGCGGGCGTGCGCTACAGCGCATTCCTGGTGCCTGGCCTGGTGATGATGTCGCTGCTGCAGAACGCCTTCGCCAATTCTTCCTCGTCGCTGATCCAGTCCAAGATCATGGGCAACCTGGTGTTCGTGCTGCTGCCGCCTCTGTCGCACATGGAATTCTTCGCGGCGTACGCGCTGTCGTCGGTGCTGCGCGGGGTTGTGGTCGGCCTGGGAGTGTTTGCGGTGACCGCCATGATTGCCCCGCCGCCGCTCAGCGCGCCGGTCTGGATCGTGGTCTTCGCGTTGCTGGGCGCATCGATGCTGGGCGTGCTCGGGATCATCGCGGGCATCCTGTCCGACAAGTTTGATCAGCTGGCCGCTTTCCAGAACTTCATCATCATGCCGGCCACCTTTCTGTCGGGCGTCTTCTATTCGGTGCACAGCCTGGCGCCGTTCTGGCAGGTGCTGTCGCGGATGAACCCGTTCTTTTACATGATCGATGGCTTCCGCTATGGGTTCTTTGCGCAATCGGACGTGGACCCCTGGCAGAGCCTCGCTGTGGTGAGCGCTTTCCTTCTGGTGGCCGCCGGCGTCGCGATCCGGATGCTGGCGCGCGGGTACAAACTGCGGGGGTGAGCCCGCGCCCTGCGATGTCGATGGATTCCGCCTTGCCGACCCCCGAGGAGTTGCAGCGGGTGATTGCCGCCCAGCTGGATTGCCACTGGCTCAAGGTCGATGGCGACGGCCAGCATTTCGACGCGCTGATCGTCAGCTCCGCGTTCGAGGGCAAGTCCCGCATCGAACGACATCGGCTGGTCTACGCGGCCTTGGGTGATCGAATGCGCGATCGCGTGCACGCGCTGTCGATGAAGACGCTCACGCCCGGGGAACACCGACCCTCACCCCCGGCCCCTCTCCCGCAAGCGGGAGAGGGGAGCCAAGCCTCACCCCCGGCCCCTCTCCCGCAAGCGGGAGAGGGGAGCCAAGCCTCACCCCCGGCCCCTCTTCCGCAAGCGGGAGAGGGGAGCCAAGCCTCACCCCAGGCCCCTCTTCCGCAAGCGGGAGAGGGGAGCCAAGGTCCCCTCGCCCCCGCAGGGTGAGAGGGGTAGGGGTGAGGGG
>DATBCI010000052.1:0-9803 GCA_036270555.1 Burkholderiaceae bacterium | reverse complement strand
AGGACATCCCAGCGGATATCGATACCGGGTGCGAGAACCAGCCGGTCGTAGTTCAAGCGAGTTCCATCCGAGAGCACGACACGGCGCGCCACCGGGTCGATCGCGGTGGCGGCCAGCGGTGCCAGCGTCACACCGTCTGCTCGCACCGCCTCGTACCCAAAGCGCTGCTGCTCCATCTCGCGCAGGCCGGCGATCACCGCATTGCTCATCGGGCAGGCATGAAAGACCGCGTTGGGTTCGACCAGCGTTACCGCGATGCGCGGCTGCGCCTTTTTCAGAACGCGGGCGCAACTGGCTCCGGCGAAACCTCCGCCGATGACGGCCACTCGCGGCACTGACGCTTGCGCGTGCAGCATCGGCGCCGGCAGCACCGCGGTCGCGGCCGCGACCCCGAGAAGAACCCTGCGCTTCACTCAGATGAGTTCGAAGCCGCTGTTCTTCAGCGGGAACGATCGGATGCGCTTGCCCGTGGCCCGGTACAACGCGTTCAGCACGGCGGGCGCCGCCACGCAGATCGTCGGCTCTCCGACTCCACCCCAGAAGCCGCCCGAGGGCATGATGATCGATTCGACTTTCGGCATCTGGCGCATCCGCATCGAATCATAGGTGTTGAAATTTTCCTGCTCGATTCGCCCGTCCTTGACCGTGCACTCTCCCATGAAAAGCGCCGACAGCCCATAAACGAACGAGCCTGCAACCTGCCGCTCGATCTGCGCCGGATTGACGGCGTACCCCGGGTCGGTGACACCGACGATGCGATGGATCCTGACTTTGTTGCCATCGGTCACCGAGATCTCGGCGCACGCCGCCACATAGCTGCCGAAGGCCCTGAAGTGTGCGATTCCGCGGTGCACTCCCGCCGGCGCCGGCTTGCCCCAGCCACCCTTGTCCGCCGCCGCGTTCAGGACCGCCAGCGACTTCGGATGCGTCGCCATGAACTTGCGGCGAAACTCCAGCGCGTCCTGCCCGGCCGCCTCTGCCAACTCGTCCATGAAGCATTCCAGAAAGATCGCGTTCTGGTTGACGTTGACGCCGCGCCAGAAGCCCGGCGGTACATGCGGATTTCGCATGGCGTGATCGATCAACAGGTTCGGGAACGTGTACTCCAGCGAGTGTTCGCCGGTCGGCCAGTAGCCCTGGAAGGTGATCGGATCCTTGCCGTTGTCGAGCCCCTCGGGGCGGGCGGAAGCGAGGATCGATTGCCCGGACAAGCGGATCCGAAGGCCGGTCAGGCTGCCGCCCGCGTCAAACGCTCCCGTCAGGCGCGCCTGCATCACCGGGTGGTAGCGCCCGTGGGTCATGTCCTCCTCGCGCGACCACAGCAGCTTCACCGGAGTGCCCGGCATCTGCTTGGCGATGGCCACCGCCTGCCGCACGTAGTCGGTGAATCCGCGCCGTCCGAAGCCGCCACCCAGCAGCATCTTGTGGACGTCGCATTGAGCCACTGGCAGGCCCGAGGCCTCGGATGTCGCCGCCAGTGCCGCCTCGCCGTTCTGCGTCGGACACCACACCTCGCATCGATCGGCCGTGTAGAGCGCGGTCGCGTTCATCGGCTCCATCGTGGCGTGGTTCTGATAGGGGTAGCTGTAGACGGCCTCGACCTTCCTGGATGCGGCTGCGATCGCGGCCTTGACGTCGCCCGCTTCGTTGTGCACGAATGCCTGTTCGGCATCCAGCCCCGCCGTCAGCATCTGCGCGATGGTGGCGCTCGAAACGGCCGCGTTTTCGCCACCGTCCCACTCGATCGCCACGGCGTCCAGGGCCGTCTTGGCGTGCCACCAGGTGTCGGCGACGACGGCAATCGCGCTGTCCCCGACGCGCACGACTTGCTTGACCCCTGGCATCGCTCCCGCTTTGGCCGCATCGAACGACTTCACCTTGCCGCCAAAGACCGGGCAATCCCTGATCGCGGCGTTCAGCATTCCCGGCAGACGCAGATCGGCGCCGTAGACCAGCTGCCCCGTCACCTTGTCCCGCGTGTCGAGGCGCTTCAATGGCTTGCCGATGATCTGCCATTGCGATGGATCCTTTAACGGCACCTCTTTCGGTGGATCGAGCTTGGCGGCTGCTTCGGCCACCTTGCCGTAGGTGGTGTTGCGCTTCGAGGGTCCGTGGGTGATAACCCCTTTGACGACGCTGCACTCGGCGGCAGGCACCTTCCATTCGTCCGCGGCCGCCTGCACCAGCATCATCCGCGCGGCAGCGCCGCCCTTGCGCACGTAGTCCTGCGAGTTGCGGATGCCACGGCTGCCGCCGGTACTGAAGTCGCCCCAGACGCGCTTGCGCGCGACGTTCTGCGCGGGGCTGGGAAATTCGGTGGTGACCCTGTCCCAGTCGCATTCGAGCTCCTCGGCGACCAGTTGGGCCAGGCCGGTGAGCGTTCCCTGGCCCATCTCCGAGCGGGCGATCCGCACCACGACCGTCTCGTCGGGGTGAATCACAACCCACGCGTTGACTTCAGCGCTCGCCTCCGCGCCGTGCGCTACGGCGGGCAAGCCCGCCTCCGCGGCGAGAGACTCCTTCGGTCCGCCGAACGGGATGTTGAACCCCAGCGCGAACCCGCCGCCCAGGGCGGCGCTGCGCAACAGGAACGAGCGCCGATCGATTTTCGTTGCATCGACGATCATGGCTGCCTCCCTTCAGGCCTTGGCGGCCGCGTGGATCGCCTCGCGTACCTGCTGATAGGTGCCACAGCGGCAGATGTTGGTGATGGCCGCGTCGATCTCGGCGTCGGTGGGCCTGGCCTTTTCCTTCAGCAACGCAGCCACCGCCATGATCATTCCGGACTGGCAGTAGCCGCATTGGGGAACATCGTGGTCGAGCCACGCCTGCTGTACCCGGCTCAGCTTGCCATCGACCGCAAGCCCTTCAATCGTCGTGATCTTCTTGTTCTGCGCGGCCTGAACCGGCATCACGCAGGAGCGTATCGGCTGACCATCGATATGCACGGTGCAGGCCCCGCATTGCGCGATTCCACAGCCGTACTTGGTGCCGGTGAGACCGATTTGCTCGCGGATCACCCAGAGCAGCGGGGTCGCGGGGTCTACATCGACGCTGTGCGTCTTGCCATTGATCGTAAGGCTTGCCATGGGGCCCTCCTCGTCGATTTGCAGTACCGCTCATATATCCTAAACCCACAGCGAGGTGCCGCTCGTCATGGATTTGTTTCAACTGCAATGGCGCGTCGGTCGCGGGTTCCCACATCGAGCTCGGTCTATATTGAGGCCTTCTGAAGTGACCACGCAGGCACAGAGGCGTTAACGGATGAAGGCATTCGAGCCGAAGTCGATCATCGAGCCGTTCCGCGTCCGCTCGGTCGAGCCGATCCGCTTCACGACCCTGGAACAGCGCGACCTCGCACTGCGCAATGCGGGCTACAACCCGTTCCTGCTGCGAGCGGAGGACGTGCTGATCGACCTGCTGACGGACAGCGGCACTGGCGCCATGTCCGCGCGCCAGTGGGCGGGGATGATCGCCAGCGACGAGTCGTACGCGGGCGCGTCTTCGTTCTATCGATTCGAGCGGGCGGTTCAGGATATCACGGGATTCAAGCACGTGATCCCTGCGCACCAGGGCCGCGCCGCCGAGCACATCCTGTTCGCCACCATCGCGAAGCCCGGCAACGTGATTCCGAGCAACGCGCACTTCGACACCACGCGGGCGCACGTCGAGCGGCAGGGAGCGGAGGCGCGCGATCTGCCCTGCGCCCAGTCGCTCGATCCGAAAGTGCCGCATCCGTTCAAGGGCGACATGGACGTCGATGCGCTGCGTTCGACCATTGCCGAGGTCGGAGCTGCGCGCATCCCGGCCGTGATGATGACGGTCACCAACAATGCGTGCGGCGGCCAGCCGGTGAGCATGGCCAATGTGCGCGCGGCGAGCGCGCTGGCCCGCGCCCACGGCATCGCGTTCATCATCGATGCCTGCCGCTTCGCCGAGAACTCGTGGTTCATCAAGACGCGCGAGGCCGGCTATCGAGAAGCCAGGCCGATCGACATCGCACGCGAGATGTTCAGCCTGGCCGACGGCTGCACGATGAGTGCGAAGAAGGACGGCATGTCCAACATCGGCGGATTCCTCGCTCTGAATGACGACGCCCTGGCGGTGCGTTGCCGCAACCTGGAGATCCTGACCGAAGGTTTTCCAACCTACGGCGGCATGGCCGGCTACGACCTGGAGGCGGTCGCGCAGGGACTTTACGAAGCGCTCGACGAAGGCTATCTGCGCTATCGGATCCGCTCGATCGAGTATCTCGGCGAGAAGCTGCTGGCGGGCGGCATCCCGATCGTCCAGCCGACCGGCGGACACGCGGTGTACCTCGACGCGCGGGCGCTGCTACCTCACATTCGCCCCGAGCAGTACCCGGCCTGGTCGCTGAACAACGGCTTGTACCTGGTTGGCGGCGTGCGCGGCGTGGAGATCGGGGCGGTGATGTTCGGCCGCCAGCCGGATGGTTCCGAGCGGATCTCGGCGCTCGACCTGGTGCGCCTGGCGTTTCCGCGCCGCGTCTATACGCAAAGCCACGTCGACTACCTGGCCGAGGTCATCCTGGAAGTCGCTGCGCAAAAGGCGGATCTGCCCGGTTATCGCATCGTCGAACAGGCGCCCGTGCTGCGCCATTTCACGGCGCGCCTGCAACCGATCGAGCCCGCAGCGGCTTGATGAAAGAGCCCCGCTCTCCTACGGTCAACCCGAATGCGAGCGCCACCCCTGCGAAGCCGATGCCCAACCCGGGAAAGGCGGCCGCGAGGACCGCGCTGCCACAGCCACCCAGTACCAGCCAGAACGTTCCGACGAACTCGGCCTCGACCTTTTGCATGGCGTCTCTCCTTGGTTGATTTTTTTTGCCCTTCGCAAAGCGCGGTGATTGTAGCCTCGCGCTCCCCGCCGGCGTCATGGCAGGACCAGTCCACTACACTGCCCGCCTTCGATCGGAAGGTCTGCGGAGGCACGCATGAAGCGGTGGGACACGGGTCATCGATGGGCAGCCGGATTGACGATCCTGTTGACGGGCCTGGCACCGATGGCAGTAGGAGCACTCGACGCGCCGCCCGTGGCACCCATCCGGCCGGTGACCGATGACTATTTCGGCACGCAGGTGGTAGACAACTATCGGTACCTGGAGGATGTGAAGGACCCGCAGGTCCAGACCTGGATGAAGGCCCAGGCCGACTACACGCGGGTCGAGCTCGAGCGCCTGCCGGGACGCCAGGCACTGCTGGATCGCATCCATGCACTTTCCAACAGCGATACCCGCAGGGTGGCCTTCGTGCGGCGCGGCGAGCGCTACTTCTATCTGCTGTTCGAGCCCAACGCGGCGCTGCCAAAGCTCTACTACCGGGACGGCCTGAAAGGCGAGGAGCATCTGCTGATCGATCCCGGCGCGCTGGGCAAGGGTACCTCGACTCATTTCTCGCTGGATTACTTCATGCCCTCATGGGACGGGCATCGCCTCGTGTACGGAATATCGACGGGCGGGTCCGAGCAGAGCGCGCTGCATGTCATGGAAGTCGATACCGGCAAGGCGCTCGATGAGAACATCGATCGCACCTCGAACAGCGTCGTGGCCTGGCGGCCGGACAACCGGTCCTTCTTCTACCTGCGCTACCTGAAGGAGACCGCCGACACGCCGCCGTCACAGACCCGGTACAACGGCCGCACCTATCTGCACATCCTCGGCGCGCACGTCGACGGCGAGGGTGATGCGGTCGTGTTCGGGCGGGGAGTGTCCGCGCATCTGGAGGTGCCCGAAGGGCAGGGCACCTACATCACGGTAGCGCCCGGCTCGGCCTATGCGATCGCCGCCGCGAACCACAACATGGATCGGAATCCGTCGACCCTGTTCGTAGCCCCGCTCGACCGCGTGACCGGAAGCGATACCCCGTGGCTCAGGATGGCGGACGTTGCGGACGGCGTCACGCAATACGCGCTGAGCGGGGACACGCTGTTTTTCCTCTCGCAAAACGGCGCATCCCGCTTCCGGCTCCTGAGCACACCGCTCGCCCATCCCGATGTCCACCAGCCTCGGGTCGTAGTGCCCGAGCAGACCGGAGTCATCACGAATTTCGCCCTGGCCCGCGAGGGTTTGTACGTCCGTGAGCGCGACGAGGCCGTCTCGCATCTGCTGCGCGCGTCCCTGGATGGCCAGCAGATGCAATCGGTTGGCCTGCCGTTCGAGGGCAATGCGATCGGTCCGACCACCGACCCGCGCGAGTCCGGCGCACTCTTCGGCATGCAGAGCTGGGTGAGGGCGCCGATGCTGTTTGCCTACGATCCGGTCACCGGCGCGTCGAACGACACGGGTCTGATCCCTCCGTCCAAGGTGGACACGTCGGACCTCGAGGCGAGGGAGGCGTTCGCGGTCAGCTATGACGGAACACGCGTACCGCTGTCGATCATCGACAAGAAAGGGACTGCGCTCGACCAGAGCCACCCGACCATCCTGCGAGGCTACGGCAGCTACGGGATCTCGGAAGAGCCGAGCTTCAACCCTGTCGTGCTGGCCTGGGTCGAGCGCGGCGGGGTGCTGGCGGTGGCGCACATACGTGGCGGCGGCGAGTACGGGGAAGCCTGGCACAAGGCCGGCTTCATGCAGACCAAGACCAATACGATCTTCGACTTCATCGCCTGCGGCCAGTACCTGGTGGACGCTCATTACACGACGTCCAAGCTGCTGGGTGCGATCGGCGGCAGCGCGGGCGGCATTACCGTGGGCGGCGCGCTCACGTGGCGCCCGGACCTGTTCGGGGTGATCCTCGACCTGGTGGGGATGTCGGATTCGCTGCGCAGTGAAACGGAACCGAACGGGCCACCCAACGTATCGGAGTTCGGCTCGGTCAAGACCGAAGCCGGCTTTCATGGCCTGTACGCGATGGGGGCCTACGAGCACGTGCGCGACGGCACGCCGTATCCGGCCGTGATGTTCAGTACGGGAGCCAACGATCCGCGCGTGGCGCCGTGGCACATGGCCAAGATGGCCGCGCGCGTGCAGGCGGCGACATCGAGCGGCCGGCCGGTCCTCTTGCGCGTCGATTACGACGCTGGGCATGGAATCGGATCCACGCGCTCGCAGATAGAAGTCCTGCAAGCCGACCTGTGGTCGTTTGCGCTGTGGCAGATGGGCGATCCGGCGTTTCAGCCTGCGGTCAAACCTTAGTTGGATGAAAACGGTCAGTCGGTTGTCAGTTGCCGGATCTGCGACCAGTTCCGCACCAGGAACAAGGCGAACGCGATCAACGTGCCTCCCGGCAGCAGCAGCTCGATCATCAGGTACGGTCCGAGCCTGGCTCCGAATTGACGTAACGCTGCTGTCATGCCTCTGATGAACCTCATCTTCAACCCCGCGTCTCGTTGTGTTCCCTTCACTGACATAGTCGATTGGGGAGACCTGAAATCGACAGGAATCGACAGCCATTGCCGCAATCGCGGGGTGGGTGATCGTCACGACCCGGGCCGATAGACTTGCGCGTAATTGCTGATCCCACGATCGCCGTGAGGCTCATATGAATTCCGCTTTTATCCAGCGTGTGGAAGCCGAGCTGGACGACCTTCGCAAGTCCGGGTTCTTCAAGCCCGAACGGGTGATCGCCAGCCACCAGCGTGCCGACATCCAGCTGCGCGACGGCCGAGACGTGCTCAATTTCTGTGCCAACAACTACCTGGGGCTGGCCGACGATGCGCGCCTGATCGAGGCTGCCAAGAAGGGTCTGGATACGTACGGCTACGGCGTCGCGTCGGTGCGCTTCATCTGCGGCACGCAGACGGTCCACAAGGACCTCGAGGCCGCGATTTCGCGCTTCCTCGGCACCGAAGACACTCTGCTGTATTCCAGCTGCTTCGATGCCAACGGCGGCGTTTTCGAGACTCTGCTGAGCGAGCACGACGCCGTCATTTCGGACGAGCTGAATCACGCATCGATCATCGACGGCATCCGCCTGAGCAAGGCGCAACGCCATCGATACCGCAACGGCGACATGGCCGACCTGCAGGCCCAGTTGCAGGCGGCGGAGTCGGCCGGCGCCCGCTTCAAGCTGATCGTGACGGACGGCGTGTTTTCGATGGACGGCACGATCGCGGATTTGGCGGCGATCTGCGAGGTCGCGGAGCGGCACGGCGCGCTGGTGATGGTCGATGACTCGCACGCGGTCGGAGTCCTGGGAGCCCACGGACGCGGCACGCCCGAGCACTGCGGCGTGCAGCAGCGCATCGACCTGATCAGCGGCACGCTGGGCAAGGCGTTGGGAGGGGCCAGCGGTGGCTACGTGTCGGGTCGCCGGCCGATCATCGAGCTGCTCAGGCAACGATCGCGGCCCTACCTGTTTTCCAATTCCCTGGCCCCGTCGATCGCCGCTGCCAGCCTGGAGGTGCTACGGCTGCTGGAACGCGAAGGGGCCGGCCTGCGGGGCAGACTGCAGGCGAACGCGCAGCGCTTTCGCGGTGCCATGGCCGCCGCCGGCTTTGCCCTCGCCGGTCGTGACCACCCCATCATCCCCGTGATGCTGGGAGATGCGACGATTGCCGCCACGATGGCGCAGCGCCTGCTTGAGCGAGGGTTTTACGTGGTCGGCTTTTCGTTCCCCGTGGTGCCGAAGGGCAAGGCGCGCATCCGCACCCAGATGAGCGCCGCCCACGCGCCCGAGCACATCGATCGGGCCGTGGCCGCCTTTACCGCTGTCGGGCGCGAGCTCGGCGTGCTCGCTTGAAGGATCGGAGACGATGAGAGCGCTGGTGAAAGCCGAAGCCGGACCGGGGCTGGTTCTGCAAAGGGCCAAGAAGCCCGAGCTCGGCCACAACGACCTGCTGATCAGGATTCGCAGGACCGCCATCTGCGGCACCGACGTCCATATCTGGAAGTGGGACGAGTGGGCGCGCAAGACGATCCCGGTCGGGATGCATGTGGGACACGAGTACGTGGGCGAAGTGGTCGGGATGGGTTCCGAGGTGCGCGGGTTTCGCATCGGCGACCGCGTCTCGGGGGAGGGCCATGTCACGTGCGGCTATTGCCGCAACTGCCGCGCCGGCCGCCGCCACCTGTGCCGCAACACGGTTGGAGTGGGAGTCAACCGCGAGGGAGCGTTTGCCGAATACCTGGTGATCCCCGCCTTCAACGCCTTCAAGATCCCCGATGACATCTCCGACGAGGTGGCGTCGATCCTGGATCCTCTGGGCAACGCGGCGCACACGGCGCTGAGCTTCGACCTGGTTGGAGAGGACGTGCTGATCACCGGTGCCGGGCCGATCGGCATCATGGCTTCGGCCATATGCCGGCACGTCGGCGCCCGGCATGTCGTTGTCACCGACGTGAACGACTATCGGCTGGACCTCGCATTGAAGATGGGCGCGAGCCGCGCGCTCAATGTGAGCCGGCAGGACCTGCAGTCCGTGATGCACGACCTGGGGATGACCGAGGGCTTCGACGTCGGCATGGAGATGTCGGGCAACCCGCAGGCGCTGCGCAGCATGCTCGAATCGATGAACCACGGAGGAAAAGTCGCGTTGCTCGGGATACCTCCGGGCGATGTGGCGATCGACTGGAACCAGGTGATCTTCAAGGGGCTGATGATCAAGGGCATCTACGGCCGCGAAATGTTCGAGACCTGGTACAAGATGATCGCGATGCTGCAGTCGGGTCTGGATATCACGCCGGTGATCACCCATCGGTTCGTGGTCGACGACTACGTGGCCGGTTTCGAAACGATGCTGTCGGGGCAGTCCGGCAAGGTCATCCTGGACTGGACCGCGGCCTGACGCGTTGAGAGTCTGCTTCGGACTGAAAGCGCATTGCGGCTGGTCCGCTCTGGTCG
>DATBCI010000051.1:0-8501 GCA_036270555.1 Burkholderiaceae bacterium | reverse complement strand
GGGCGCCATGCGCATACTGCTGGTCGAAGACGACCGGATGATCGGGGAAAGCATCCGCACCGCGCTGCGTCAGGATGGCAGCGCGGTCGACTGGGTGCGCGACGGCAGCAGCGCCGCGACCACGCTCGCCACCGAGGAATTCGACCTGGTGTTGCTGGATCTTGGCCTGCCGAAGCGTGACGGCCTTGACATCCTGCGCACGATGCGCTCGCGCCATGATCAGACGCCGGTGATCGTGCTGACCGCGCGCGATGCGCTGCAGGACCGGGTCGCAGGGCTGGACGCCGGGGCCGACGACTACCTGGTCAAGCCATTCGAGCTGGAGGAGCTGGCAGCGCGCATTCGCGCCGTCACGCGCCGCAAAGCGGGGCGGGCCGAGCCGGCCGTCGAAATCGGTGATGTGCGGCTCGACCCCTCCATGCGGCAGGTGACCCGGGGCGGCGAGGCGGTCGTGCTGTCGGCGCGCGAGTACGCGGTGCTGGAGGCGCTGATGGCACGTCCCGGCGCTGTTTTGTCGCGCGCACAACTGGAAGACCGGCTGTACGGATGGGGCGATGCCATCGAAAGCAATGCGGTGTCGGTCTATATCCACCAGCTGCGTCGCAAGCTGGGCAGCGACTTCATCCGTAACGTGCGCGGCGTCGGCTATTACGTGGACCGGACCGAGGGCAACCGGTGACATCGATCCGCACCCGGTTGCTGGTTTCGCTGCTGTCGGTCGTGGTGCTGAGCGCGGCGATCGCCGCCGGCGTCAGCTACTTCAACGCGCTGCGGGAGACCGAGTCGCTGTTCGACTATCAGTTGCGCCAGATGGCCCTGTCGCTGCGGGACCAGGGCTTCATCCCGCCCGATGAGGCGGCAGCACTGGCGAACGATGATTTCGATTTCGTGGTCCAGATCTGGACCGCCGACGGCACGCGCCTCTACGCATCGCACCCGGGGCAGGCGCTGCCGCCGCGCGCGGTGCTGGGCTTTGCCGACGTTCAGCTCGGCGAAGGAACGTGGCGGATCTTCAGCACCGCAACCCGCGACCGTGTGATCCAGGTGGCGCAGCCCCTGGCGATCCGGCGCCAGCTGGCTGCGCAGGCCGCCTTGCGCACGGTGGTGCCGATCCTGGCGCTCACGCCGATCCTGGCGGTGGCGATCGGCTGGTCGGTCGGTGTGTCGCTGCGGCCGGTCAGGCGCCTGGTCGTCGAGGTGAAGCGGCGCAATGCCGACGCGCTGGAGCCGGTGGCGCAATCCGGCTTGCCGTCCGAGGTGTCGCCCCTGGTCGAATCGATCAATGCGCTGCTCGGGCGGCTGCGTAATGCGTTGGACGCGCAGCGTGCTTTCGTGTCGGATGCGGCGCACGAGCTGCGCTCCCCGCTGACCGCGCTGAAGCTGCAGTTGCAACTGCTGCAGCGATCCAGCGATTCGCCCTCGCGCGCCGAGGCGATCGAGGCACTTTCGTCCGGTATCGAACGGGCCACGCGGCTGGTATCGCAACTGCTGACCCTCGCACGAGCCGAGCCGGGTGGGCCACAGCAACCCCTGGTGCCCACCGACCTGGCCGAGGTGGCGCGACAGGCGATCGCCGACGTGGTGCCGCTGGCCGACGCCAGATCGGTTCGGCTCGGCCTGGATGCCCAGGAGAGCTGCATGGTCGAGGGCGATGCCCTGGCGTTGCGCATTCTGGTACGCAATCTGGCCGACAACGCGGTGCGGTACACGCCGGCGGGGGGCCGCGTCGAATTGACGGTCGCCGCGGACGGGGATCAGGTCACGCTGGCCGTCGACGATTCCGGGCCGGGGATCGCGGCCTCCGAGCGCGAGCGCGTGTTCGCACGCTTCTACCGGGGCAGCGGCGACGGCGAGGCGGGCCGTGACGAAACCGGAAGCGGCCTGGGACTTGCGATCGTGCGCAGCATCGCGCAACGTCACGCGGCTTCGTTGCACATGATGGACTCGCCCCTCGGGGGACTGCGCGTCGAGGTTCATCTCGCGCGTTCGGGTCATCCAGCGGTCACATCCAGCGCCGGGACGACGGCGCCGACCGCGCGCGTAGCCGACACGGGTTAGAGTCGCAGCACAGACGTCAGGAAGCCGGCGTCATTGCAGTGTCAAACTCATTCCACTGTCGAGGAAGGATCGTTCCATGGATATCAAGACGATTCGCGAACGCGCTTTTGCGATGCCGCTCACCAGTCCGGCCTATCCGATGGGGCCTTATCGCTTCGTCAATCGCGAGTTCTTCATCATCTCCTACCGCACCGATCCGGACCGTTTGCGCGCCGTGGTGCCGGAACCCTTGCAAGTGACAGCCCCGGTCGTCAACTACGAATTCATCCGGATGCCCGACTCGACCGGCTTCGGCGACTACACCGAATCCGGGCAGGTGATCCCGGTTCAGTACAAAGGCCAACCCGGCAACTACACGCACGCGATGTACCTGGACGACCATCCGCCGCTGGCCGGAGGTCGCGAGCTGTGGGGCTTTCCGAAGAAGCTCGCGCAGCCCAAGCTGCACACCGAAATCGACACGCTGGTGGGCACGCTCGACTACGGACCGGTGCGCGTGGCGACCGGCACGATGGGATACAAACACCACACGCTCGATGGATCGGCGCTGGCCAAGGGCTTGACCTCGACGCCGAACTACCTGTTGAAGATCATCCCGCACGTCGATGGCAGCGCCCGCATCTGCGAGCTGGTGTGCTATTACTTGGAGGATGTGAACCTGAAAGGAGCCTGGGAGGGGCCTTCGGCGCTGACGCTTGCACCGCATGCGCTGGCGCCGGTGGCAGACCTGCCTGTGCTCGAGGTGCTCGGCGCCAGGCATTTCATCGCCGACCTGACCCTGGGACTGGGTAAAGTCGTGTTTGACTATCTTGCTTAGAGCAAAGGGGCTGATGATGGATCTGAAAGGAAAATCCGCGATCGTGACGGGAGCTGCCAGCGGCATCGGCAAAGCCATCGCTGAATTGCTGGCCAGCCAGGGAGTTTCGGTGGCCATCGCCGACGTCAACCTGGACGCCGCGCAGAACGTCGCCTCCGCGATCGGCACTGCTGGCGGCAAGGCGATGGGCGTGGCGATGGATGTCACCAATGAGGACGCCGTCAACAGCGCCACCGATCGCGTGGCGCGCGCGTTCGGCGGCGTCGACATCCTGGTATCCAACGCCGGAATCCAGATCGTCAATCCGATCGAAAGCTATTCGTTCGCGGATTGGAAGAAGATGCTGGCGATCCATGTCGACGGCGCCTTCCTGACGACCAAGGCCGCGTTGAAATACATGTACCCGAACAACCGCGGGGGAACAGTTATCTACATGGGTTCGGTGCATTCGCATGAGGCTTCGCCGCTGAAATCGGCCTACGTCACGGCCAAGCACGGCCTGCTGGGACTGGCCCGCGTACTGGCCAAGGAGGGTGCCGCGCACAATGTGCGCTCGCACGTCATCTGTCCCGGCTTCGTTCGTACGCCGCTGGTGGACAAGCAGATTCCCGAACAAGCCAAGGAGCTTCACATCAGCGAAGAAGAAGTGGTGCGGCGCGTGATGCTGGGTGGGACGGTTGATGGGATCTTCACGACGGTCGACGATGTGGCGCAGACCGCGCTCTTCCTGTGCGCGTTCCCGTCCGCCGCCCTGACCGGCCAGTCGTTCGTGGTCAGCCACGGCTGGTACATGCAGTAGAGCGGAAAGCAGCCGATGGAACGAGCGGCGAGCAGCGCCACCCAGGCCAAGCACCTGGAGTACCCGGTCGTCGCCCTGGTACTGCAGGGCGGAGGCGCGCTGGGCTCTTATCAAGCCGGCGTGGTCGAGGGTCTGGCGCAGGCCGGCATACATCCGAACTGGGTTGCCGGTATCTCGATCGGAGCGCTGAACGCTGCCGTGATCGCCGGCAACCCGCCGGAGCGGCGCATCGAGCGGCTGCGAGCCTTCTGGGAGTTCATTTGCAGGCAGCCCTGGGGACCGCCGACGCCGTCAGTACTGCCGACCGAGTCGTACGCGCTGCCCGACGCCTGGCGGTTCGTGGTCGACTCGGTCGAGGCCACGCGTGCCCTGCTGGAGGGGCAGAACGGCTTTTTCGTTCCACGTCCCTGGTATGCGCACACGCTGGCTTCGCAGGGTCCCCATATGGCGAGCTTCTACGACACGCGGCCCCTGCGCGCGACTCTGGAGCGCTTTGCCGATTTCGACCGGATCAACGACGCCGGGGAGATGCGCGTGTCGGTGGGTGCGGTCAACGTGCGCAACGGCAACATGGTGTATTTCGACAGTACGGAGCGCACGCTCAAGCCCGAGCACTTCATGGCGTCCGGCGCGCTGCCGCCAGGCTTTCCGGCCGTCGAGATCGATGGCGAGTTCTACTGGGACGGGGGACTCGTGTCCAATACGCCGTTACAGTATGTGATCGTCACGCCGCCGCCACGCGACTCGCTGATCTTCCAGATCGACTTGTGGAGTGCGCTGGGGCATGCGCCGCGCGATCTGTTGCAAGTGGCGGTTCGCCAGAAGGACATCCAGTACTCGAGCAAGACCCGCATGATCACCACGGCCCTGCGGCTGCAGAACAATTTCCGCCACCTGTTGCACGACCTGATGGAGCTGGTGCCGGAAGCGCGGCGCGACAGCGCGGTGTACCGGCGCGCCGAGCAGCTCTCGCACGCGGCGCGACGCAACGTCATCCATCTGATTTATCGCGACAAGCCGTACGAGAGCTACGCCAAGGACTACCAGTTCGGCATGTTGACGATGCGCGAGCACTGGGCGAGCGGCTTGTCCGACATGCGCGCAACACTGGAGCATCCCGACTGGCTCGACAAACCGGGCGACGAACAGCCGTTCGTGACGCACGACGTGCACTGCGACGAGCCGGCCTGAGCGCCGCCCGCTACCAGATCCGGATCCGATCTTCCGGCGCCACGTACATCGCATCGCCCGGCTTGGTTCCGAAGGCGGCGTGAAAGGCGTCGTGGTTCACCGCGGCGCCGTTGGCGCGGAAACGCCGCGGTGAATGCGGGTCGACCGTCAGCAGCTCGAGCTGGCGCGCCTCGCGTGTCTTGCCGCGCCATGCCTGTGCCCAGGCCAGAAAGAAGCGCTGATCGCCGCTCAAGCCGTCGATCACCGGCGCCACCTGGCCAGCGAGCGAATGACGGTACGCCTTAAACGCAATTTGCAGCCCTGAGAGGTCCGCGATGTTCTCTCCCAAGGTCAAGCGCCCATTCACCTTGTGATCGGGAATCGGCTCGTATCGACCGAACTGCTGGACCAGGCGGGCACCCAATGCGTCGAATGCGGAACGGTCCTGCTCGGTCCACCAACTGTGCAGCAGACCATCGCCATCGAATTTGCTGCCCTGATCGTCGAAGCCGTGGCTGATCTCGTGCCCGATCACGGCGCCGATTGCTCCATAGTTGGCCGCGTCGTCGACCGTGGGGTCGAAGAACGGCGGCTGCAGGATGGCCGCCGGAAAGACGATTTCGTTGCGGCTCTTCTGGTAGTAGGCGTTGACCGTTTGCGGCGTCATCTCCCACTCGGCGCGATCGACCGGCTGACCGATGCGAGCCGCCTGGCGATCGTACTCGAAGCGGCCGGCGCGCAGATCATTACCCAGCGCGTCGCCCTCGATGATCTGCAGCTTGGAATAATCCCGCCACTGGTCCGGGTAGCCGATCTTCAGCGTGTACTTGGCGAGCTTTTCGCGCGCGCGCTGCTTGGTCGCGTCCGTCATCCAGCTCAGCCCATCGATCGACTCCCGATAGGCGGCGATCAGGTTGTTCACCAAGACCAGCGCGCGCGCTTTGGAGTCGGCCGGAAAGTAGTGCGCCACATAGACCTGCCCGACCGCCTCTCCCAGCGCCGCATCGACCGCGTTGACCGCCTTCTGCCACCGAGGCTGCTCCTGCTCGAGGCCTCGCAGCGCCCTGCCGCGAAATTCGAAGCGCGCGTCTCGAAACGCCTTGGGCAACGTATCCGCTTCAGCGTCGAGCCAGCGCGCCTTCAGGTAGCGCTTCAGCGTCGGCAGTGGGGTATCGCGGATCGCCTGCGCCGCAGCCGTCGCATAGGTCGGCTGCGCCACCACCAACCCCGAGACCTGCTTCACATCGGCCGCCTGCAGAAACGCGTCCCAGTCGAACCCGGGCGATTGCTTGGGTAGTTGCGAGATCTCGATCGGGTTGTACGTCTTGTCCGGATCGCGATTGTTCTCCGGCTCCCACTGGGCCTGCGCCAGGCGCCGCTCGAACGCCATCACGTCCTGCGCGCCCGCAGCCGGATCCGGATCGCCGATGGCGCGCAGCAATGTTTGCAGGTATGTGGCATACGCTGTGCGCGCGGCGGCAAAGCGCTGGTCGTCCTTCAGGTAGTAGTCGCGGTTCGGCAGGCCAAGTCCGCTCTGCCAGATCGTCAGCACATACCGATCCGGATGCTTGTAGTCAGGGCCGACCAGTAGCGCGAACGGCGCGCCGAATGTCCCCTGCGCGCGACCGACCCACTGCGCAACTTTTGCCTGATCGTCGACCGCGTCGATCTGGTGCACCCAGGCGCTCAGCCCAGTCGATCCGGCGCGGTCGATCGCTTCGGTGTCGAGGTAAGCGCGATAGAACGTCGCCACCTTGCCAAGGGCCGAATCGGCAGGCGCTTTGCCGGTCGACGCTTCTTCGATCAGATTGCGGACGCGTTCATCGGACTTGTCGCGCAACTGGTTGATCAGACCGTACTCGGCCTTGTCGGGCGGGAACGGGGTGTGATCGAGCCACGTTCCGTTCATCGCGCCGAACAGATCGTCTTGAGGGCGGATCGCAGGATTCATCCCGGACCGGTCCAAGCCGGTGGCCGGCGCCGCCGGCACCGTGTCTGCGATCGACACAGTGAGCGGGTAGAGCAATCCGCACATCGCAAACCAACTCCAACCGGATCTCATCGCGACTCTCCGAAACGGGCGCCGCTCATGTTATTCGACATGCGGTTGGCCTGGCGGGCGCGCGCCGATGGGTTAGGTTTTGTGCAGCGCAATAGCGTTACGCTTGCCCCAATCCGCGCAAGCCGCCGCACAATGAGGGCGCGATCCCGTGAACCGCCTCGTGGATCGTGCAAGGTGCAGCGTCGTCTACAACGCGGACAGAACATCGAACAAAACGTGGAGGAGAACTGATGACCGCGCTAGCCATCTTCGGTATCTGCCTGTCCCTCGCCTTGCTGATGTTTCTCGCCTACCGCGGCATCAACGTGTTGCTGCTGGCGCCGATCATGGCAATGGTCGCGGTGCTGTTCAGCGGAGGCACGACGCCACTGCTGTTGGGCACCTATACGCAGGTGTTCATGGTCGAACTCGGCAAGTACCTGGGCAAGTTCTTCCCGCTTTTCATGCTGGGAGCGCTGTTCGGCAAGGTGATGGACGACTCCGGGTCGGCCAGAGTGATTGCGCACCAGATCGCAGCCTGGGCGGGCAAGAAGCGGGCGATACTGGCGATCGTGCTGGCATGCGGCGTGTTGACCTACGGTGGCGTGTCGTTGTTCGTGGTGGCTTTCGCGGTGTATCCGATCGCCAAGTCGTTGTTCCGCGAGCAGGACATTCCGAAGCGACTGATCCCGGGCGCGATTGCATTGGGCTCGTTCACGTTCACGATGACGGCCCTGCCGGGCACGCCGGCGATCCAGAACGCGATTCCGACCGCTTACTTCCACACGACCCCGTTCGCGGCGCCTGGCCTCGGGACCATCGGTGGTGTGATCATGTTCGTCGGAGGGGTCTGGTGGCTGAACCGCCGCGCCAATCGGGCCCGCGCCACCGGCGAGGGCTACGGGCAGCATGACGACCAGGGAGGCACTGCCGGGACCATCGAAGCGTCGGCGCCCGGTTTCGTCGTGGCGCTGATCCCGATCCTTCTGGTCATCGGACTGAACTTCGTGTTCACCAGCTGGGTCATTCCGGCCATGGACACCGGCTTCCTGTCCCAGCCCAAGTACGGCGGGATCAAAGTGGGCGCGGTGGCCGGGATCTGGTCGATCACGCTGGCGGTTGCGTGCGCAACACTGTTCGCCTTCATCGCGAACCGCAGCCGGCTCGCCAAAGCGGTTGACACGATCAACAAGGGCACGCTGGGCGCGATGCTGCCGATGCTGAACACGGCCTCCGAGGTCGGCTACGGCGGGGTGATCGCTTCGCTGGCGGCGTTCGGCGTCGTGCGCGACGGCATCAGGAGCCTGACCTCGGATCCGGTGATCTCTGTGGCGATCACGGTCAACGTGCTGGCCGCGATCACCGGTTCGGCCTCGGGGGGCCTGAGCATCGCGATGGCGTCGCTGGGCGACTACTACCTGGGCCTGGCGCAGGCGGCTCACGTCAGCCCGGAGATCATGCATCGGATCGCCAGCATGTCGGCCGGCGGCTTCGATTGCATGCCGCACAACGGCGCGGTCATCACGCTGCTGGGCATCTGCGGCCTGACCCACCGCGAATCCTTTCTGGACATCTTCGTGGTGGCGTCGGTGATCACGGTCTTCGCGGGCATTTGC
>DATBCI010000050.1:0-6566 GCA_036270555.1 Burkholderiaceae bacterium | reverse complement strand
TGCCCGGTGGACGCGATCCGGCTGGTGTTCGGAACCGAGAAGCGCGGCGTCGATATCCCGCACGTCAATCCGAACTTTGAATCGAACATCCCTGGCATCTTCATCGCCGGCGAGCTCGGAGGCATGGGCCTGATCCGCAAGTGCGCCGAGCAGGGACGCCAGTCGATGGAAGCGATCCGCGCCGTGATCAAGCTCGGGACGAACGATTACGACGTGGTGATCGTCGGAGCGGGCCCGGCCGGTATCGCGGCCGGCCTCGGGGCGATCCAGGCCAAGGTCAAGTACAAGCTGATCGAGCAGGAGGACTCGCTGGGAGGTGCCGTATTCCACTATCCTCGCAACAAGATCGCGATGACGGCGCCGGTGAAGCTGCCGATCATCGGCAAGGTCAAGATGACCGAGATCAGTAAAGAGAAGCTGCTCGAGTTCTGGAACGCGGTGGTCAAGAAGACGGGGTTGCAGATTGCGTTCCGGGAAAGGATGGAAGGCATCGAGAAGACCGAGGCGGGCTTCACCGTCAAGACGCAAAGCGGCTCGTATCGGGCGAGCGCCGTGCTGCTGGCCATCGGGCGGCGCGGAACACCCCGCAAATTGAATGTTCCCGGCGAGGAAAGCTCCAAGGTGGTGTACCGCCTGATCGATCCGGAGCAGTACAAGGGGCAGCGCGTTCTGGTGGTGGGCGGCGGCGACAGCGCACTGGAGGCGGCGGTCGCGATCGCCGAGCAGAAGGGATCCAGGGTGACGCTTTCGTACCGGAGCGAGGCATTCAGCCGGGTCAAGGAAAAGAACCGCTCGGCGGTCAAGGAGGCCGAGGGCAAAGGACGCTTGAGGGTGATGCTCAAATCTTCCCCGACCGCGATCAAGGCCGACCGGGTGACGCTCAAGCTGGACGACAAATCGGTCGACATCCGCAACGACGCGGTGATCGTGTGCGCCGGCGGCGAATTGCCGACGCCGTTGCTGCAGAAGATCGGCGTGCTGTTCGAAACCAAGCGAGGAGAGTGAGTCTGGAATCCGATCGTTCGACCCGCGAGATGGTGGTGCGGGCCGCCTGTCCGCATGACTGTCCCGACACCTGCGCGATGCTGGTCACGGTTCGTCCTGACCCCGCCGGCCGGCGCGTCGCGGTGGCAATCAGCGGCGACCCCGAGCATCCGACCACGGATGGCAAGCTGTGCACCAAGGTGGCGCGCTACCTGGAGCGCACCTACCATCCGGAGCGCGTGCTGACCCCTTTGAGGCGGGTGGGGCCCAAGGGAGCCGGGCGCTTCGAGGCCACCACGTGGGAGCAGGCGCTGGAGGACATCGCACGACGCCTCGGCCCGATCGCGGCGCGCGCCCCCGAGGCCATTGTGCCGTACAGCTACGCCGGCACGATGGGGCTGGTGCAGGGCGAAGCGATGGCGCAACGATGGTTCAACCGGCTCGGCGCCAGCCGGCTCGATCGCACGATCTGCTCGCAGGCTGGCTCCGAAGCGCTGACGTATACGCTCGGCTCCCGTCTTGGAACCGACATCGAGCAGGCCGAGCAAAGCCGGCTCATCATCTTCTGGGGCGCCAACGCGGTCACCTCGAACCTGCACTTCTGGAGCCGGGCGCAGCAGGCCAAGCGCAATGGGGCGCGACTGATCGCGATCGATCCGTACCGCTCCCTCACCGCAGAGAAGTGTCATCAGCACATTGCGCTGCTGCCGGGAACGGACGGCGCCCTGGCGTTGGGACTGATGCACGTGCTGGTGCGCGAAGGCTGGCTCGATCGCGACTACCTAGAACGGTACACGCTGGGATTCGAGGCGCTGGCGGAACGCGCGCAACAATTCACTCCGGAGCGGGTGGCGTCGATCTGTTCGATTTCGGTTTCGGAAATCGAACAGCTGGCGCACGATTTCTGGCACACGCGGCCGGCCCTGATCCGGTTGAACTACGGCATGCAGCGGACGCGCGGCGGCGGCAACGCCGTGCGCGCGATCGCCTGCCTGCCGGCTCTGGCCGGGCACTGGCGGGATGTGGGCGGAGGCTTTTTGCTCTCCTCGAGCGGCGCATTCGAGGTCGACGACGCTGCGCTGACACGCCCTGATCTGCTGGCCGGCCGTACACCCCGCACGATCAACATGAGCGCGATCGGCGAGGCGCTGGCCAATGCCGATCCGCCCATCGAAGCCCTCGTCGTGTACAACTCCAACCCGGTCGCAGTGGCACCGCAGTCGGGCAGCGTTGTGCGTGGATTTGCGCGCGAGGACCTGTTCACCGTCGTGCTGGAGCATTTCCTCACGGATACAGCCGACTATGCGGACTACGTGCTGCCGGCCACCACACAGCTGGAGCACCTGGATGTGCACCGTTCCTACGGCCACCTGTACGTCGTGGCCAACAACCCGGCCATCGAGCCGCTCGGCCAGGCCCTTCCGAACAGCGAGATCTTCCGTCGCCTGGCGGCGCGCATGGGTTTCACGGAGCCGTGCTTCCGGGAAAGCGACGAGCAGATCGCTGCCCAGGCCTTCACGCGTCGCAAGACAACGGCCGGCTACGACTGGAACCAGGTGCGCGAACGCGGCTGGTGGCGCCTGAACGTCCCGGCCTCATACGCCCCGTTCGCAGCCGGAAACTTTCCGACCCCAAGCGGACGCTGCGAGTTCTACTCGGACCGGCTGGCGGCCCAGGGCCTGGATCCGCTGCCCGATTATGTGGCGCCGTACGAGAATCCAACCAGCTCGCCGGAGTTGGCGCAACGCTTTCCTCTGGCGATCATTTCACCGCCAGCCCGCAACTACCTGAACTCAACCTTCGTCAACGTGCGCAGCCTGCGCGACGCCGAGGGCGAGCCACGCCTCGAAATCCATCCGCATGACGCTGCCGAGCGCGCGATCGCAGACGGCGATCGAGTCACGGTCTTCAACGACCGCGGCAGCCTGGAGCTGAAGGCGCGGGTGACCGATCGCGCCCGGCCCGGGGTGGTCGTTGCACTGTCGGTTTGGTGGCGCAAGCTCACCTCGGACGGGCGCAATGCCAACGAGCTGACGCACCAGCGGCTGACCGACCTGGGCCGGGGCGCGACCTTCTACGACTGCCTGGTGCAGGTAAGGCTTTCTTCGCAGCGCCCGTCATCCCCGGCCGATCCCCTGCCAGCGGGACACGGGCGACCATCGCGCTCATCCCCGGCCTCCGACGCGGGCTAGCCGGAGTGCACGACCGACGCCGTCGCCGCGCCGGAATTGCAGCCGCCGCGATGGCGCTGCTCGCGCTGACGATTTCAGGCTGCAGCTCGCTCGGGTACTACATGCAGGCGGCTGGCGGCCAGTGGAGCCTGCTGTCCTCGGCCCGGCCAATCGACGATTGGCTCGACGACCCGGCCGTTTCCGGCGACCTCAAGCAGCGCTTGAAGCTGGCACGCCAGATTCGCGAGTTTGCGTCGCACGAGCTGTCCGAGCCCGACAATCGCAGTTACACGCTCTATGCGGACCTGAAACGGCCCGCTGCCGTATGGAACGTGTTCGCGACGCCGGAACTCTCGACCCAGTTGAAGTCCTGGTGTTATCCGTTCTTCGGATGCGCTTCCTACCGCGGCTACTTCGATCGCGCCCGGGCCGACCGGCTGGCGGCGGACCTGAGTGCGCAGGGCTACGATGTCAGTGTCAGCCCGGTTCAGGCCTACTCGACGCTGGGCTGGTTTGCCGACCCGTTGCTCAATACATTCATCAATCTGCCCGAACCCGAGCTGGCGCGGTTGATCTTCCATGAGCTGGCCCATCAGGTGCTGTACGTGCGCGATGACACCGTGTTCAACGAGTCGTTTGCGACGACGGTTGAGCGGGAGGGGCTGCGGCGCTGGTTGCAGGCGCACGGGACCGATCAACTGCGGACGCAGTGGGAGCAGATCGAGCAGCGCCGCGCCCAGTTTCTGCAGCTGTTGACCGAAACGCGCGCCGCGCTGGATCACCTCTACGCCAGCGACCTGCCGGACGCGCAAAAGCGCAGCCGCAAGAAGGAGCTGTTCACCCAATTGCAGGATCGGTACCATGCGCTGCGCGATGGCCCGTGGGGCGGGTACCAGGGCTACGACCGCTTCTTCGCGCAATCGCTCAACAACGCGCATCTGGCGGCAATCGGCGCGTACTTCGATCGGGTCCCGGCGTTCGAAGCCATGATGCGAAGCACGGGACCGGACATGGCGGCATTCTTCCGCGAGGCCAGGCGAATTGCGGCGCTGCGCAAGGACGCTCGCGATCGCGCGCTCGATGAGCTTTCCAAGCGCGTATCATCTGACCCATAAGCGGAATCGCAAGCAGCTGCGCTTAAGCGCGCGGCATCTCCAATCCCATGTTGCAGGACACACGCGCGAGCGGGATCAACCGCTTCTGGCTGAAGAGCTATCCGGCCGACGTACCTCCGACGATCGACGAGAGCGAGATCGGCACGCTGCCTCAACTGCTGGAGGCTTCGTTCAAGCAGCACGCGCACAGGGTGGCGTTCGCCTGCATGGGCGCCGACCTGACCTACCAGCAGCTCGATCAAATGTCGGGCGCGGTCGCGAGCTGGCTGCAATCGCGCGGCCTGGCGCGAGGCGACCGGGTTGCCGTCATGCTGCCGAACATACTGCAGTATCCGGTTGCCATGGCGGGCATCCTGCGGGCGGGCTGCGTCGTGGTCAATGTCAATCCGCTCTACAAGCCGCGCGAGCTCGAGCACCAGTTGGCCGATTCGGGTGCGCGCGCGATCTTCGTTCTGGAGAATTTCGCCTCAACCATGGCGGCGGTGGTTGGCCGCGTCCCCACCGAGCACGTTTGCGTTTGCCGCCTGGGCGACCTGCTCGGCGTGGCACGCGGGGCGCTGGTCAATTTCGTCGTGCGTCACGTACGCAAGCTGATCCCGGCGTACTCGCTGCCGGGCGCGGTCGCCTTTCGCGACGTGCTGCGGCAAGGGGACCGCTGCGCGCCGAAGCCGGTCGCACTCACGCCGCGCGACATCGCCTGCCTGCAGTACACCGGGGGCACGACGGGAGTCGCCAAGGGGGCCACCCTGCTGCACCGGAACCTGTTTGCCAACGTGTTGCAGGCCGAGGCGTGGTACAGCCCGGCCTTCAAGCAGATTCCCACCGGCGAGCAATACACCACGGTGGCGGCGTTGCCGCTCTACCATATCTTCGCGTTCACCGCATGCTCGATGCTGTCGATTCGGCGCGGCGGCAAAAGCGTACTGATTCCGAACCCGCGCGATATCCCGGCCCTGGTGCGCGAGGTACGACGGCATCGCGTGCATTGCTTTCCAGCCGTCAGCACGCTGTTCAACGCGCTGGCCAACGACAAGGGATTCCAGTCTTTGGACTTTTCCTCGCTGCGCATATGCCTCGGCGGCGGCATGGCAGTGCAAAGCGCGGTGGCCAAGCGCTGGTTCGAGCTGACGGGCCGCGTCATTTGCGAAGCGTACGGACTGTCCGAAACCTCCCCGGGGGCGATCTCCAACCCGGTGCTCACCGACCGATTCAGCGGCACCATCGGCTTGCCGCTGCCTTCGACCGACATCGCGATCCTCGACGACGATGGCAACTGGCTGCCGCCCGGAGTGTCCGGTGAAATCGCCATCGGCGGGCCGCAGGTGATGGACGGCTACTGGTTGCGCCCCGATGAGACCGCGGGGGTGATGACCGCGGACGGACTGTTCCGCAGCGGCGACATCGGCGTGATGGACGAACGCGGATACGTGCGCATCGTCGATCGCAAGAAGGACATGATTCTGGTGTCGGGCTTCAAGGTCTTTCCCAATGAAGTCGAAGACGTGGTCGCCTCGCATCCAGGTGTGCGTGAATGCGCGGTGATCGGGGTGCCCGATGAGCGATCCGGCGAAGCGGTGAAGCTGTTCGTCGTGCGGGGCGATCCCGCGCTCACCGAGCACGACCTCGTCGAGTATTGCAAAGAGAACCTGACCGGCTACAAGCGCCCGAAATTCATTGAGTTCCGCTCCGAGCTTCCGAAAACCAACGTCGGCAAGATTTTGCGCCGCGCGCTGAGGGAAGCGGCCTCAGCGCCGGTCGCGGGCTAGCCGCTGCAAGCATCAAGCCCTTGTATCAATCCCCAGTAATCGGCGGGGCGGCAGAGACAGGCAGGCTGATATATTGGTGCGATGCATCCGTCTTGGAGTCGGCCATGAACCGCCTGAAGCCCGCAGGGATCATCGTCGCGCTCGCTGTCGTCACGGTCGCTGTCGTTGCGCGCGCTGTCGTTGCCCTGGCCGTCGTGACTCTCGCTGTCGCTACCCTCGGGACCGGCCTGGACTGTGCCGCGGCGGACAAGCCTATGCAGAAGGCAGAGGAGCCGTCGGCGGGGTCGGTCAGCATCAGCTCGCCGGTTGACGGAGCGAAGCTGTCAGGGAGCAGTGCCAAACTGGTGTTCGACGTCACCGCTGCGCCTAAGGGCGAGCACGTCCACGTATACGTCGACGGCGATGAGGTCGGCCGGCTGCACGAGATGAAGGGCAGCTACACGGTCGACAAACTGGCGGTCGGCAAGCATTGGCTGTGCATCCGGGTCGTCGACAAGGGGCACACGCCGATCGGCGCCGAGAAGTGCGTC
>DATBCI010000049.1:0-17430 GCA_036270555.1 Burkholderiaceae bacterium | reverse complement strand
ACCTCCTCCAGGATGTGCGTCGAGATCACGATGATCTTGTCGCGCGAGATTTCATTGATCAGCATGCGCACTTCGTGCTTCTGGTTCGGGTCCAGTCCGTCGGTCGGCTCGTCCAGGATCAGTACGGCCGGATCGTGCACGATCGCCTGCGCGAGCCCGACCCGCCGGCGGAACCCCTTCGACAGCGTTTCGATCGATTGCTGCAGAACTGGTTCCAGTTGCAGGCGCTGGATCACCGTATCCAGCCGAGTGCGGCGCACGGCCCCGCTCAGACCGCGCAGGTCGGCGATGAATTCCAGGAATGCGAGCGCGGTCATCTCTCCGTACAGGGGAGCGCCCTCCGGCAGATAGCCGACGCAGGATCTGGCGGCGATCGGATCGCTCTCCACATCGTGGCCGTAGATCCAGGCACGTCCCGAAGTGGGGGTGATGAACCCGGTCAGCATCCGCATCGTGGTCGTCTTACCGGCCCCGTTGGGCCCGAGGAAGCCGAGCACCTCGCCGGGCCGCACTTCGAAAGTCAGCCCGTCCACGGCCGTCAGCGAGCCGTAGCGTTTGCTAAGGTATTCGGTCTTGATCATTCGCGGCGATCGAAGCTGTGCGGGCCAGAAAGATAAACGACCTGCACCGTTCTTTGCAAATCAGCGGGCCGGCGTCGTGTGGATCTTGTCGCGCAGCGACTCACAGGGATCCTCCCGTGGCTGAACCGGGGTTTGAAACACCGCATCGTAAGCGCCCGCCGGCACCGACTCGGCCGGTGTATCGCGCTCGATCAGCGCAATGCTGACGACGCGCTGCTGCTCACGCGGCGACAGGAAGTGGGGCACACCGATATCGCGCCGCGCATGGCCATTGCCCGTCAAGAGGATCACACCGCGTTCCAGGTAGGGGCTGATTGCCTGCGCAATCGCCGCATCGCGCGCAATCTGCGCGCGCGCCAGGGCCGTTAAGAGGGGCTCGGCGATCTGATGGCAATGTCCCTGGTCGACTTCCTGTTGCTGAATGTGCAATAACTCGACGGGCAACGGGTCAAGACCCAATTGACGCTGCTCGGCCGGTTCGAACACGGCGCCAAAGCCCTCTTTGGCAACGCGCATCGCGTCGGCACGCGACAAATTGGCCGCGACCATCGGGAGCCGGTATTGAAGGGCCAAGGTCAGGAAAGGCCGATACAGCTCCCAGGGCCAGCCGCGCCCACCGAGCGCGACCAGCTGGTCGACGCGATGGCGGTCGTCGGCCGATCCGTCGGCCGACCCCTCGGCCAGCACGCGGTCGATGTCGCCTTGTCGCTCGCGATCGAACTGCTCGAAGGCCAGCGCGGGGCGCAACCCGGCCTGCAGCAGCAAAGCCAGTGCCTGAGCGCGCACGGCGTGCTGCTGGGCGTTGTCGTGAATCTCGCCCAGCAGCACCACCGGCTGGCGCTGCATCTGCGTCGCCAGTGTGCGCGGTGCGAACTCTGGTTGCACCGGAGGCGCCGCGCACGCGGCCACGAGGCCGCACATCACGGCCGCCCCCGTCACGACCCACCATGCCCTGTTGAACGCCTGGCAAGTCACTATTGCAACAAGCGCGCCAGCGCAGGCAAGGTCACTGCGCCCTCGCTGAGCGCGCGCTCGTTGAAGCCGGACAGCGAATAGTCGTCGTTGTGCCTCTGGCGGAACGACTCCCGAAGGTCGAGCCAGCCCTTGAAGCCGGCGTAGTAAGTCGCCAACTGACAGGACGAGAGCTTCGCGCGCACCAGCTTGGCGGCTGCCTCCTGGGGCTCCTGGAACGAGTCGCGTGTCATCAGATCCAGCGCCTGCTGGTCCGTCATCGCCATCGTGTGAAGGCGAATGTCCAGCACCGCGTTGGTGATCGAACGCAGCAGTTGCTTCAGCAGCGTCAGCCGCAACGCGTCGTCGCCGCTCAGGTACCCCTGATCGACCATCATTTGCTCGGCGTAAACGGACCAGCCTTCGACATAAGCTCCGTTCGCGTACAAGGCTCGGAGGAGGCGCCGCTGCGCCGGGTGTATCCGGTTCGCGTAGTCGGCCTGGACCCAATGACCCGGCATCGCCTCGTGCATGGTCAGGTGCTGCAGGCCGAAGTAGTTGTATTCGCGCAGCTTCGATTCGATTCGCTCGGCCGGCCAGTCGGGAGGTATCGGCGTGACCCAGTAGTAGGCCCCCAGTTGCGGCTCCAGCGCCGGAGCCGGATCGAATCCGCCCACCGAATAGACGCCGCGCATGAATTCCGGCGTCTCGATCACTTCGAGTTTGCTCGTGTTCGGGAGCGTGACCAAGCCGTTCGATTGCACGAAGTCGGTTGCCTGCTGCAGCGCGAGCCGGGCCTGCGGCAGGTAGCGCTCGGGCGTCGCGTGCCTGCGCGCGATCCGATCGAGCGCCTGCGCCACCGACAGCGGCGCGGCCAGATGCTCCATCTCCTCGCGCGTCGCCTTCAAGTCGGCCTCGGCCTGGTCCAGCAGGTATTCGGGACCGTGTCCGACGGCCAGCTCGTAGCCGCATTTCTCGCGATACAACTGCGCCCCGAGCTGCCAGTTGCGTGGATGCTGCGCCAGCGCCCGCTCCATGAACAGGTTGAACTCGCGCAGCGCATCCAGGGCGTCGCCGGCCGCCGCCGAGTAGGCCGCGCTCAGCGTGTCCGGCGCCTGCATGCGCAAAGTCTGGTCGATCAATTTGTAGTTGCCGGCGTTTTCGTCGCGAGCCACCTGGATCCACACGGGCGCGGCGTCGCCCAGGTTGGAGCGCGCCTGCTCGAGCAGGTGCGGAATCTTCTGCAGCCGCTTGATGATGTGCGTGAAGCGCTCGGCCTTGGGTGCATAGTCCAGCTTGAACGGCGTGAACAGCGCGTTGCCGATCAACTCGACATACAGTGTCGGGTTGTGCCGGTAGGTCTGCAGCGTCTGCAGGTCCAGCAGGGCGCGTCCCACCGTGTTCCTGATAATCTGCAGGTCGGCCTGTTGCTCGGCGTCGAGTCCCGCACTATTGAGGCGCGCGGAACGCTGATCCCATTCGCGATAGAAGCGCAGCGAACGCTCGATGGCTGCCGGGCTGAAGTCGTCCAGCTCATCGTCCAGCAGCACGCCGTTGTGACGGTGGTAGCCCTGGGCCGTGGCGGTAACCGGCGACAGCGCCAGGCTCGAGTAGACGAACTCGCCGGTCAGCGCGTCGAAATCCGCAGCGGCGCACGCCGGCGCGCTCGCAAGCAGCGTGCACAGCGGCAACGCAGCGAGAATCCGGAGCAGGCGCACGACGCGAGCATACCCTGGGCCGATTCGCCTGGCGCGCGCAGGCAACCCGTCGACCAACTTCCGACTCGGGATACTGGCAATGGACAAAGGCAGACTCGAAGCGTTCAGCGACGGCGTGATCGCCGTGATTATCACGATTATGGTGCTCGAGTTGAAGGTCCCGCACGGCACGCAGCTCGCTGACCTTGTCGACCTGATGCCCGTTTTCTTCAGCTACCTGCTGAGCTACCTGTACGTCGGGATCTATTGGAACAACCATCATCACATGCTGCACACGGTGCAGCGCGTCACGGGAGGCATCCTGTGGGCCAACCTGCACCTGCTGTTCTGGATGTCGCTGATTCCGTTCACGACCGCCTGGATGTCCGAGAACCACTTCTCGACCTGGCCGACCTTCGCTTACGGATTGGTGCTGCTGCTGGCCGCCATCTCCTATTGGTTACTGCAGACCTGCGTGATCAACACACATGGAGCCGACTCGCTGCTGGCCAAGGCGGTCGGCGCCGACCTTAAGGGAAAGCTTTCGCCCGTGTTGTACCTCGCCGCGCTCGCACTGGGCTTCGTCGCCACCTGGATTGCGCTGGCGATTTACACCCTGGTGGCGTTGATCTGGCTGATCCCGGACCGTCGGATTGAGAAACGGATGGGCGCCAGCCGCGATTAGCGCGCTCTGCGTTAACGGAATGTAAAGCCCTGGAAAACCGCGATCGCGCCGGGCGCTGTCGCCGGCCTTCAGCGCAGGGCGGGCCGACGGTCGACCAGCCGGTTTTGAAACCACTCAGCCAGCATCCGCTTCTCGTAGCGCAGCGGATCGTCGGTCGGATAGGCGTTGGGGCCGTCCAGATAACTCATGTCGGAGATCGACTCTTCACCGCTTGCCAGGACTTGCTCGCCCTGCATCAGCCGATAGCGCAGCTTCATGCTCGGCCAGGTCACGGCGCGCATCACGCGAACATCGTACGGACGCAAGCGCCACGGCTCGATCATCCCGGCCCGATTCACATCCAGCACGTCGATCTGCAAGGCCTGGTCGGCGGGCAGCTTGCGCGCAGCAAGCTGCTGGATGAAATGTTCGATCTCGGTGCGAGTGCGCAGCGCTTCCTGCTGGTCGCCATAGCGCGCAATGTCGGTGAATTTTTCGGGGTTTACAAAGGTCACGCTGGAGCTGGCCGCCCAAGCCGCCGCCGGCGCGGCCGCTACCAACGCCAACAGCCATCGATTCGCGATTCGCCACATGCCGGTTAGACCCTGGCCGGGGCACAGGGGTTCAGTGTGCGCCTGAGCGGGCCGGATCGTCTGCCAGCGCGGTCGATCGTTCGGCTGGCCCGCCCCCTTGTTGCGGTTCGCCGGCGGCATCCCGCCTCATATAAGCTCGACGGCTCGGCCCGAACCAATCCTTCAACCGGACGCACTGCATGGATATCGACGCGAATGGCGCCCGACGAGCACGGTCCGGATCGCCCGATCCGGACCGTGCTCTGGCGCCCGACCCGGTGACCCTGCTGGATCGCTTTCGCGAAGTCCGTTCGGCTTCGTTGGAACTGGCGAGTGGCCTGACGGCCGAGGACCAATGCGTCCAGTCGATGCCCGAAGCGAGCCCGACCAAATGGCACCTGGCGCACACGAGCTGGTTCTTCGAAACGATGATCCTGCAAGCGGGCGATCCGGCTTATCGCTGCCTCGATGTCCGTTACGCGCATCTGTTCAACTCGTATTACCAGGCGCTCGGACCGCGCCACACCCGCGCCTTGCGCGGGATGTTGACTCGACCCACGTGCGACGAGATCCGGCGCTACCGCCGTCACGTCGACGACGCCATGGAGTCGCTGCTGCGGGCTGGCAGGATCGATGCCGGGGTGGCTGCGCTGATCGAATTGGGCCTGCATCACGAGCAACAACATCAAGAACTGATCCTGACCGACATCAAGCACGCCTTCTCCCTGAACCCCCTGAAGCCAGCCTATCGACCCGTCGATCCATTGGACGACTCCGATGGCCTGAGCCGCCCGATCCAGTGGATGCCGCAGCCGGGTGGAGCTCAGCCGGTCGGACACGCCGGCAGCGATTTCGCGTTCGACAACGAAAAGCCGCGCCACCTGGTCCTGCTCAGGCCGTTCCTGCTGGCCTCGCGTCCCGTGAACTGCGGGGAGTATCTGGAGTTCATTCTGGATGGCGGCTACCGCCGGCCGGAGCTGTGGCTCAGCGACGGCTGGGACGCTGTGCAGCTGCACGGCTGGCAGGCTCCCCTGTATTGGGAGCCGGATGGGTGTGGCCAGTTCAACGTATTCACATTGCACGGCATGCGAGCCCTTCGTTCAAGCGAACCGGTGTGTCACATCAGCTTTTACGAGGCGTGCGCCTATGCCGCGTGGGCGCAGGCGCGGCTGCCTACCGAGTTCGAATGGGAGGTCGCCGCGGCCAGTTGGCCCCTGCCCTGCGAGCGAGCAGGCACGATCCGGCTTCACTCGAACGCGGGACAACTCGACCCGATCTGCGGGACCGTGTGGCAATGGACACGATCTTCGTACGACCCGTATCCGGGCTTCCAGCCTTACACGGGTGCGGCCGGCGAATACAACGGCAAATTCATGGTCGGGCAACTCGTGTTGCGGGGAGGCAGTTGCGCGACGCCCCGAGGTCACATTCGGACAACTTACCGCAACTTCTTTCCTCCAGGCTCGCGTTGGCAGTTCTCGGGCCTTCGGCTTGCGAGAGACCCATGACGGCGTTGAAGCGAAGCGAACTCGATGAGGTGGGACCCGATTTACTGTCCACGACCGAGTTCCAGCAGGCGATGCTGCGTGCCCTGGGCGGGCGGCCACGCACGATCGCTCCGAAGTATTTTTATGACCACCACGGGGCCTCGCTGTTCCAGCGGATCTGCCAGCTGGACGAGTACTACCTGACGCGCACCGAGACCGCGATACTGCGCGAACAAGCACCCCATTTCGCTCAGCTGGCCGGAGCCCGGGCCGACCTCGTCGAGTTCGGCGCCGGGAGCTTCGACAAGGCGAGAATCCTGCTGGGCGCGTTACCCAGTCCGGCGCGCTATGTACCCATCGATCTGGCCACCGAACGTTTCGATATCGCCGGCCGCGACCTCGAACGCGCCTATCCCGGCCTGGTGGTCGCGCCGCTGGCGGCGGACTTCGCTGAGCGGCTGACCTTGCCGGCGCGTCGCCAGGGCGACGGTCGTCGCGTTGGCTTGTTCCTCGGCTCGACGATCGGCAACCTCTCGCCGGCGCAGGCGCGCGCTTTTCTGGCCGGTGCCGCAGCGGAATTGAGTGGGGGCGGCCTGCTGGTGGGAGTCGACCTGGTCAAGGATCCCGGCCTGCTGCACCGGGCCTACAACGACGCGCAGGGAATCACTGCCGCCTTCAATCGCAACCTGCTCGATCGCGCGAACCGCGAGCTGGGTGCAGATTTCGATCTCTCGTCGTTCGATCACTACGCGTTCTACCGGCCCGAAGAGCACCGCATCGAGATGCACCTGGTCAGCTCGCGCCGCCAGACGGTGCACCTGGGCGGTCACGCGTTCGAGTTCGCGCAGGGCGAAAGCCTGCACACGGAAAACTCGTACAAGTACACGATCGAAGGCTTTCGCGCCCTGGCGGGGGAGGCGGGTTTCATGCCGGGCCCGGTTTGGTGCGACCGTGAACAGCGCTTCAGCGTGCACTGGCTGACGTCACAGCGCTAGATCAGGTTGAAGGAACCGAGCGGTGTTCGTTTTGACGGAGCCGAGAGCGGGCGCTCACACCTGATGGGCGGCATGTCGGGGCCCCGAACCGCGGTCAACGCAACAGCTCCATCGAAAAATCGGCGCACACCAACAGCAGCAGCCCCGCGAACCCACGCTCGAGCCACCGAACCGGCAAGCGGTGGCCGAGGCTCGCGCCCAGCGGCGCCGCCATGATCGAGGCCAGCGAAACAGCGGGCACCGCCGGGACAAACACACAGCCGAGACAGCCCGCCGCGCATTGAGCGGCGCGCCCCGCAACGAGGTAGCCCGTCAGCCCCGCGGCCGCGAGCGGCAGACCCAGTGCGGCTGCGGTTCCGATAGCGTGCCTCATCGGGATGTCGCGCGCCAGCAACGGCACCGACAGCAAGCCGCCGCCAACCCCCGCCAAGCCCGACACCAGGCCGATCGCCACGCTGCGCGGACCCAAGAAAGCCAACGGGCGCGCCGGAGCTGATGGACCCGCTGCGCGGCTTCGCGCGTCAGGCGCCAGCAAGCGGCGCGCGGCGAGCAGCGCGAGAGCGATGAACGCGGCCAGCGCCGGGCGGCTGCCGAGTGCGCACGCCGCCAGCGTGCCGGCCAAGGCGCCGGCTGTGATGCCCGGCGCCAGTCTCCAAAATGCGTGCCAATCGATCGAACCGCGCGAGGCGTGGGCTTGGGCGCTCGAAATCGACGTGGGGATCACGATCGCCAGAGCAGTGGCCATCGCCACCTGCGCCGCATCGTCGGCCCCGATTCCCAGCCAGCGCGCCGCCAGCAGCAAGGCCGGGACGATCACCGTGCTGCCGCCAACGCCCAGCAGGCCGGCCAGGAAGCCCGAGCACAGACCGATACCAAGGCAGAACGCCCAAACCATCGCAGCCGGCCAGTGAGCTGCAAGGGTCGACATCAGAGGCGCCTGAGCTCACGCCGAAAGCGGTCGGCTCGAGCCGTGTACTGCACTGCGTTGGCCTGGATGCCGGCCAGCTCACGGTCCGTCAGCGCACGCACCACCCGGGCCGGACTGCCCTGCAGCAGCACCCCCGGTTCGAAGCGGCGCCCGCCGGCCACGATCGACCCGGCCGCCACCAATGTGTCGTGAGCGATCCGGGCTCCGTCCATCACCACGGCGTTCATTCCGACCAGGCAGCGATCGCCGATGCAGGCGCCATGGACTGTCGCCAGGTGCCCGATCGACACCTGGCTGCCGACGGTTACCTCGCCATCGGGCAGACAGTGAATGACGGCGCCGTCCTGCACGTTGCTGCCGCATCCGATTCGCACAGGACCGTTGTCGGCGCGGATCACGGCGCAGAACCACACGCTGCAGTACTCGCCCAGCTCGACGTCGCCGACCAGGCAAGCGCTGTCGGCCACATAGCTGAGGTGACTCACGCGCGGCGCGACGTCGTCCAGCGCGAACGTGTACGGGCCGCCAACCCAATGTCCTGAACGGCTGCCGCCCCGCGGGTCACGCACCCGGTCCAGGCGGCGCAGCCCGCGACCACGCAGGCCAGAGCCCGCCGCGCTGCGGTTGACGACAAGTTTCATGCCCGGCGGTTCGATGGCAGCAGCCACCGCGGATCGAAGTTTGGATTTGAGCGTCTCGGGCACAAAGGCCGATCCGCGCACGCAAGCGTGGGGCTTGGGTCAGATCCGGTCCAGATGAGGATTGCGCGCCACGCGCGCAGGATCCGCCCGCGCGCAAGGCGGAGACAAAAGCGGAGAAAGAGCGCCGCTAGGCTTGAGTCAGCGCCTTCATGACGCGATCGGCGTCTTCGCGCGAATCGACGGCCAGGTAAGCGATGAATTGCGTGCCGACCACGACCGCGCTGAAGCCTCGCAGGTTGATGGAGGCATCGGAGATCTTTTGAGTGACGATCGCCGCGATACCGGGCCGGTCACGCCCCATGACCCGCACCGAGTGCACCGTATGCGAGGCGCTGAACCCGACCTGCGCGGCAGCGGCGATCTCCTGGTCACCTTGCAGAGGCGTCACGAATACGACCCCCTTTCCCGGCTGGTCCGGCGCCCGCCGCGCAATGATGCACTGCAGATCCGCCCCGGCGTCGCGCAGCGCTTTCAAGGCCAATGCCAGCGAGCCGGGCCGGTCGGAGATCGGTGCGGCCCAAACATCCACGGCTTCCACGAAAAGACCCATCGCTGATTCTCCTTATTCGTCTGAAGCGCGACACGAGTCTTGCCAATTTAACCGAAGGTTGATGGCCCGGGAAGGGCGCTTGAGCGCCCGCGGCGCCCGCTTGGCCCGTGAGAATCACTCGGCGGTCAGATCACGCTGTCCCAGGGCATGGACAGCCGGGTCGCGCAGTTGACGATGCCGACCATCGAATAGGTCTGTGGGAAGTTGCCCCACAGCTCCCCGCTCGAGACGACCAGGTCTTCCGACAGCAGTCCGACGTGGTTGCGCCGGGCCAGCAGGGCATTGAAAACCTCCCGCGCGCGCTCCAGGCGGCCGATCCGCGCCAGCGCATCGATCCACCAGAACGAGCAGGCGATGAAGGCGGCTTCGGGGCGGCCGAAGTCGTCGGGCGCTTCGTAGCGGCGCATGAAGGGTCCGTCGCACAGGCTGCGTTCCAGCGCCTCCACGGTGCGAATGAACCGTGTATCGAGCCGATCGAGAAAACCGACCTCGGCCATCAACAGGACGCCTGCGTCCAGGTCGCTTCCGCCGAAGCTGGCGACGAACGCCTGGCGCTGCTCGCTCCACGCCTGCTCCAGGATCTTGGCCTTGATGGCGGTGGCGCGGTTAGCCCAGTGTACGACCCGGTCCGTTCGCGTGATCGCGGTCGCGATCTTGGCCAGACGATCGCACGCCGCCCAGCACATCAGCGCCGACGAGGTATGCACTTGCGAGCGCGTACGAAGCTCCCACATGCCCGCGTCCGGCTGGTCGTGCACTGACCAGGCGCGCTCGCCCATCTGCTCCAGCGCGGCAAAGTCGCTCGCGTCCGCCCGACGCAGCAGCCGGCGGTCGTGGAACGCCTGCGCGGCGCCCAGCACGACATTGCCGTACACGTCGTGCTGGACGTGTTCATGTGCCTGATTGCCGGTGCGCACCGGCCCCATTCCGCGGGACCCGCCCAGGCTCGGAATCGTTCGTTCCGGTAGGTGTGGCTCCAGTCCAATCCCGTACAAGGGCTGGACGGGACCGTCGCCTGCCGCGCGCACGACATCGTGCAGCCATCGCAGGTAGTTCTCCATGGTCGACAGCTCCGCCAGGCTGTTCAGCGCCCGCACGACGAACAGGGCGTCACGCAACCAGCAATAGCGGTAGTCCCAGTTGCGCTGGCTGCCCGGAGCCTCCGGGATGCTGGTCGTCATCGCAGCCACGATGGCCCCGGTCTCCTCGTACTGGCACAACTTCAGGGTAATCGCGGAGCGGATGACGGCGTCCTGCCATTGCAGCGGGACGGCCAGGCTCCGCGTCCAGCGCAGCCAGTAAAGCGATGTCTGCTCTTCGAACTCGCGCGCGGTGTCCTCGATGCCGCCGGCCAGCGTTTCGTCGGGCCCGAGCAGCAGACTGATCGGGCTGCGCAGGGAAAACCACGTTTCGCCGATCACGTAGCTCAACGGCGCGTTGGTGGTGAGTCGCAGGGTCCAACCCGACCCGACGAAGCGCAGATGATTGCTGCCACGCGTTCTGGCCGGTTCGCTGGCGCCCCAGTCGCTGCGCGGACGCACCACGAGGCGCATGCGGGGGTGTCCGCCCAGCGGTCGAATGCGCCGTACCAGTTGCTCGGGGCGGAAGAAGCGGTCTCGCTGAAGGAAGCGCGGCGCAAAGTCAGCCACTTCGATACCTTGGCCTTGCGCGTCGAACAGGCGCGTGCGAACAATGGCGGTGCCTGGATCGTAGCTTTGCTCGCTGCGGCACGATCCTTCCAGCTCGACGGCGAACGTTCCATCGAGGCCGCTGGTTCCGGCCGAGTCCAGCAACGCGCAGAAGGCGGGATCGCCGTCGAATCGCGGCACGCAGCACCACACCAGGCGCGCGCGCGTATCGATCAGCGCGCTGATGGCGCAATTGCCGATCATCGCGAGCTGCAGCGTGGTGGATAAATCCGCGTCGGCGGTGGGCGATGTCGCCATCGGGTTTCTACGTCCTCAGGTGGCAGTCTCGTGCCACAAAAGCGTTAGTACATTTGAGGCAATAGTGTCGCATTGTCGGCGACTCATCTTCTGTCCATCTTCTGATCAAATGGATTCCGGCGCCGTGCCATTGCGGGCGCGCTGCGACGGTCCGCCGTGCTGCACGGTGATCACAGTCTGCCCGGAATCCATGAACACGTTCCGCCTTCAGCTCCGCTTCCTCGTGCCCCTTGTGGTCACGCTGGTCGCGGCCGCTTATCTCGCCCTGCCGCTTATGGACCGTCTGACGCTGCGCTGGTTCTCGCGCGACCTGGACCTGCGAGGCGCGTTGCTGGCCAATGCGCTCTCGGATTCGATCGCGGAGGCGCTCACCCGGGAGGGAGGATCGCATCTGCAGGTTCTGTTCAATCGTGCGGTGCAGGACGAGCGACTGGTGGCGATCGGGCTGTGTTCGCTCGACGGTCGTCTGTTGCATCGGACCGCGGGCTATCCGGTCACGCTGACCTGCGCCGCAGCCCGGCAGGCCGCGGAGCACAGCGAATCGCTGTTGCGGATCGAGGGTGGCCCGGTGCACGTCGGCGTCTATCCCGCGGATGACGACAGCGGCCGCATCGCCGACCTGGTGCTGCTGCATGACATGAGCTTCATCGAGCGGCGCAGCCAGGACACCCGCGAGTATCTGATCATCCTGATTGCCGCGCTCGGCGTGACCATCGCGATCATCACGGTCGTGGTTGCGCAACTCAGCTGGCGGGGCTGGGTCTCCGGCGCGCGCGCGCTGCTGCGGGGCGAAGGCTTGCTCAGGCCTCTGATACCGCCGACCCCGGAGCTGGCCCCGCTCGCGGCCGACCTGCGCAAGCGTCTGCGCGAGTTGGATGACGAATACCGCCGGATGCTGGGCCCGGAATCCGAGTGGAGCCCGGAGCAGCTTCGCTCGCTGCTGCGCACGCAGCTGCGCGGAGACGAGATGATCGTGGTGTCCAATCGCGAGCCTTACATCCACGAGAGCACCCCCGGCGGCGTGGTCGTCAGGCGGCCGGCCAGCGGGCTGGTGACTGCGATCGAACCCGTGGTGCGCGCCTGTTCCGGTATCTGGATTGCGCACGGCAGCGGCAACGCAGATCGCCAGGTCGTCGACGAGCGCGACCACATCCTCGCGCCTCCCGGCCGCGATGAATACACGTTGCGGCGCATCTGGTTGACGGAAAAGGAGGAGGCCGGCTACTACTACGGCTTTGCCAACGAGGGCCTGTGGCCGCTGTGCCACGTGGCCCACGTGCGACCGGTATTCCGCGAGGCGGACTGGCTGGCCTACAGCGAGGTGAACCGGCGCTTCGCCGACGCCGTGGTGAGCGAGGCACGCAGCGACGATCCGGTCGTGATGGTGCAGGACTATCACTTCGCGCTGTTGCCGGCGATGATCCGCGAGCGCCTGCCGCGCGCTACCATCCTGAGCTTCTGGCACATTCCATGGCCGAACCCCGAATCATTCGGCATTTGCCCGTGGCGCCGCGAAATCCTCGAAGGGATGCTGGGCAGCACCATCCTGGGCTTCCACACCCGCTACCACTGCAAGAACTTCATCGAGACGATCGATCGCACGCTGGAAGCCCGCATCGAGCACGAGCATTCGACCATCTCATTCCACGACGACGACACCTTGGTCGAGAGCTACCCGATCTCGATCGAATGGCCTGGCGCGGTGGGCGCCGCCTCCTGGCCCTCGATAGAACAGTGCCGGCGCAAGGTGTGCGAGCGCCTCGGACTGGGCATCGATCAGAAGATTGCGGTCGGGGTCGATCGCCTCGACTACACCAAAGGTGTTCTGGAAAGGATGAAGGCGGCCGAATGCCTGCTCGAGCGGCACCCGGAGTGGATCGGCCGTTTCGTGCTGGTGCAGGCCGCGGCGCCGTCGCGCGGGATACTGGAGGAATACCGCTCGTTTCAGCAGCAGGCCGTGCAGCTGGCCGAGGCCATCAACCAGCGCTTCGGACGCCCCGGCTATCAGCCGGTTTACCTGTTGATGGAGCACCACGAACGCGAGGCGGTGACCGAGCTGTATCGGGCGGCCGACGTCTGCCTGGTGACCAGCCTGCACGACGGCATGAACATCGTGTGCAAGGAGTTCGTCGCGGCGCGCGACGACGAGCGCGGTGTCCTGATCTTGAGCCGCTTCGCCGGCGCCGCCCGCGAAATGACGGAAGCGTTGATCATCAATCCGTACCACATCGAGGAAGCCGCGGCCGCCATTCAGCGCGCGCTCACGATGCCGGAGGCCGAGCAGCGGGAGCGCATGGCCAGTTTGCGGATGACGGTGCGCGAGTTCAACGTGTACCGCTGGGCCGGGCGCATGCTGACCGACGCCGGGCGCCTGCGGCTGCGCCAGCGCATCGAAGCCCGCGTACAGCGCCATCGCAGTACGTAAAAGACAGTACATAAGAGACAGCGCGTGAGCGGCGGGACATGAGCACCATGCTGCCCCTGTTCGGGCCCGCCGGCAGGCGCGCGCTGGAGGCGGCACTGCGATCGCAGCCGCTGCTGGCCTTCGATTTCGACGGCACGCTGGCGCCCATCGTGGCCCGCCCTGACGACGCGCGGGTGGCGGCCGACGTTTCGCGACGCCTCGATGCACTCGCCCGGCTGCGGCCGGTGGCGGTCGTGACAGGGCGCTCAGTCGACGACGTGGCGCAACGGCTCGGATTCGCGCCGCAGTTCATCATCGGCAACCACGGAGCGGAAGATCCGGCGCGCCCATCGGGACTCGACGCGTCCGCACTGCAAGGCCTGCGCGCGCAGCTGGCTGCGCGCGCGGCCGAGTTACGCGAGGCCGGCGTTCAGCTCGAAGACAAGCGACTGTCCCTGGCGCTGCACTATCGCCTCGCGCCCAATCGGCACCGCGCCCGCGCCTTGATCCGGACCCTGCTGGCGCAACTGGCGCCGCCCCTGCGCAGCTTCGGCGGCAAGTGCGTCATCAACGTGGTCCCGGCAGCGGCGCCGGACAAGGGCGACGCGGTTGTGTCGCTGGTGCAGCGGGCCGGATGCTCGGTGGCGATCTTTGTCGGCGACGACCTGAATGATGAGCCGGTTTTCGCGCGGGCCCGGCCGGATTGGCTGACGGTGCGCGTCGGTCGAAGCGTGGCCGATTCGCGCGCCGCGTTCTTTCTCAGCGGCCATTCCGAAGTGCAGGTGCTACTGGACGAAATGCTGCGCGCGCTCGGCCAGCCCTGAGATCGCCCCGCGCGTCGAAATCGCGCTCGCGGTCTGAGGCCGTCGCACGGCGACTTCCGACGACCTGCTCCGCCAGCCAAAGACGAACTTCCGACTGAAATCCCGACATGCTGGTTGGCCGCGCAGGTGTCGGCCTTGACGCACCGCGTGAGTGTTACTCACTCGCAAGCGAGCAAACGCCCGATGGTGCGTCGCCGTTCCTCACCTTAGCCTACCGAGCTTTGCCCCTGCGCGGGTCGGCCGGTGTGAGCCGTAACCAGACAAGAGGAGAAGCAGCACATGAATGCGACCAAGCCCGTGGACGCGGAGAAGGTGACACTCGAATCGGCGGGCGTCCACGGTTATCTGACCATCCTCCAGTCGCTCATTGCCCGGATGGGCACCAACAGTTCCAACTGCAAGAATTGGTGCGTTTCACTGGTCTGCGCGATCGTGGTTGTCATCGCGGACAAGGGAAGGCCGAGCCACTTCTGGATCGCGATCACCCCGATTGCGCCGTTTCTGCTGCTCGACTCGTACTACGTGTTCCTCGAACGCCACTTCCGCACCGTTTATAACAACTTCATTCGGAAGCTTCACTATGGCACCGCCAGTGTCGGTGACGTGTTCTTCATCGCGCCGCGCGCGGCGATACGAACAACTTCTTGGAGCATCGTCAATGCCGGCGGCTCCATCGCAGTCTGGCCCTCCTACGCTTTGCTCGCGGCCATGCTCGCGGTCGTCAAGACTTGGATCCTTGCGTAGAGCTGCCAGGCACGCAACAGCGATTCGCGGTTTTCTCCTCCGACCCCTCTGCCACCGAGGTGGGGGAAGAGGGGTCTGAGCTCCGGCAGCTAGCCGCCCACGATCTCGAATTGCACGTCGACATTGCCACGGGTCGCGTGCGAATAAGGGCAGATCTTCTCGTGCGCCTCGCGCGACAGGGCGGACAGGTCGGCCTGCGGCAGGCTGCGATCCTCGACCCGCATTTTCACCGCGAGGCCGAATCCGCCCAATTCGCGCGGACCGATCGAAACCGCGCAAGTAATGCGCGCCTTGCTCGCGTCCTTCTTCTGCTGCTTGCCGACGAAATCGAGCGCGCCGCCGAAACAGGCGGCATAGCCCGCCGCGAACAAGTGCTCGGGCGTCGCGGTTCCGGGACGCGCCGAACCGCCCATTTCCTTGGGCAGCGAAAGGTCGACCTTGACGACGCCATCGCTCGACTCGGTGTGCCCATTGCGGCCCCCGGTCGCTGCGGCGGTCGCGGTGTAAAGCGGTGTGATCTTGTCCATCCGTTCGCTCCTTTGCAGGTTTCGACCCGTACCAGCCCCAGTATCCCGACATGCCGAGGGGACACTCGTAGACTTGGCACATGGTAACGCGAAGCCCAGGCAAGGCCGCGGCGAAGCGCGGCGCAAAAACCCGCACGCCCGCGCGTGGAAAGCTTGCGCCCCGTGCCCAAAAGCGAGGCCTGTCGGCGGAGCAGATCGTTCTGGATCGGCAGGCGCCCGAAATCGCCGCCCTGTCCGAACAGGTGAGCGCTGTCGGCGGCGCCGTGGTTGGCGCTTATCGTGAACCGTTCTCGGGTCACCCGATGGTGCTGGCCGCGCTCCCTTTGGAGACGGTGCAACCCACGCCGTTCCAGCGCGATCTGTCGCCTACGCACACACAGCGCTTGGCCGCCAAGATCGAGGAGTCCGGTTCGTTCCTCGATCCGCTGATCGTCGTGCGAGGCGAGGACGGCAAGCTGTGGACACCGAACGGGCGTCATCGCCTGGCGGCCGCCAAATTGCTGGGACTGAAGCAGATCACCGCGCTGGTTTCGCCCGACGAGAGCCTCGCGTTCCGGATCCTGGCGCTGAACACGGAAAAAGCGCACAACCTGAAGGACCGCGCCCTCGAAGTGATCCGGATGGCGCGCACGCTGGCCAAGCGCAATCCACGTGCGAAGGAAACGCAGTACGCGGCGCAGTTCGAGGCGGCGGAGCTGCTGACGTTGGGCATCGTTTATGAGCGCAATGCGCGCTTCGGCGGCAGCCCGTACAACCCCTTTCTAAGGAAGGTCGACCGCTTTGTGGACCGCTCACTGGCGGTGAGCTTGCGCAGCCGCGAAGACTACGCTGCGCGCATCGAACAGATCGACGCACAGGTCGGACGCATCGTCGAGGCGCTGCAGGCGCGCGGCTTCAAGTCGCCCTACCTGCGCAACTACGTGGTAGCGCGCATCAACCCGGTGCGTTTCCAGCGCCTGAAGAAAGGACAGACCGAGCCGCCGATGCCGATCGCCCAGGCGCTTACACGGATGGCCGCATCGGCCGCAAAATTCGACCTCGCATCGGTATCCACCCACGATGTTGCATTGGTGGCGGCTGCGTCTTCAGAACCGGGTTGAAACTTGTTGTATGGATGGATCCACCCAGCGCGCCCGACAAAAAATTACGCGCAGATGACAAAGTGTCATCGAACCAGGGGGAAAACTTCGCTAATGTCGCGAGCGGTTGCAAATCCGTGAAATAGCGGCACATTTACAAGAAGTTAAGGGCACGGCGACGATCTTGCCCGCTGCTCTGCAGCGACCGAGCAATCAGCGCAACAACAAGCTGAGTCATTGAGATGTCGACGGACAGCCGAAATACGGCCCTGCTCGGCCGGGTCTTTCTTTGGGGTGGAATCGTGCTGGGCCTGGTGCTGGTCGGTGCGCTGCTGACCCGCGGCTTCGGACTTTTGGGCGCTCCGCCAGGCACCGTCGGCGACGCGCCGACCGTGCTGCATCGGGGCGCCAAGGTCATTGTTCCGGAGGGCTCGCCATTGCGCGACCGCCTGCTGGTGGTGCCAGCGCCGTCGGAATCGGTTAGCGCGAAGGTCGAGCTGCCCGGGGTCGTCGAGGCCGACCCGGCGCATACGGCCGCAGTGCTGTCGCCGCTGGGCGGCCGGGTTGTGGACCTGAAAGTGGCGCTGGGCGATCGCGTGGCTCAAGGCCAGGTGCTGGCGGTGATCGATTCGCCCGACCTGGGCCAGGCTTATGACGACGACGAAAAGGCGGCCGATTCCTTCGAATTGACCCGGCGCAAGCTGGAGCGCCAGGAGGGCCAATTCAAGATCGGCGCCGCATCCGATCAGGACCTGGACCAGGCCCGCAGCGATCACGCGC
>DATBCI010000048.1:0-2112 GCA_036270555.1 Burkholderiaceae bacterium | reverse complement strand
ATCGACGATCGTCATCAAGCGGATCAAGAAAGGCGGCCACGGCGCACATGGCGCCGCCTGGAAGATCGCGTACGCCGATTTCGTGACGGCCATGATGGCCTTCTTCCTGCTGATGTGGCTGCTTGGATCGACCACCAAGGGTGATCTGAAGGGTATCTCGGAATATTTCCAGTCGCCCCTGCAGGTGGCGATGAGCGGCGGCAGCGGCTCAGGCGATGCGACCTCGCTCATTCCCGGCGGCGGCGAGGACCTCACCCGAGTGGTCGGGCAGCGCAAGCGCGGCGAGCAGGAGAACCGGCGCAAGAGCGGCGATCGGCAGCAGGACAAACGCCGCGGCGAGCAGCTGGCGCGGATGCAGGAGCTGAAGGCGCGCATCGACGGCGCGGTCCTGGCCAATTCGACGCTGTCGGAATTCCGCAACCAGATCCGGGTCGAGATCACGCCGGATGGGCTGCGGATCCAGATCGTCGACGATTTCAAGCGTCCGATGTTCGACCTGGGCAGCGCAAGCGTCAAAAGCTACATGCGCGACATCCTGCACGAGATCGGCAAGGTCTTGAACGAGGTCGACAACCGGATCGCACTGACCGGCCACACCGACTCGGCGCCGTATTCGGGTGGACAGCGGTCGTACTCGAACTGGGAGCTGTCGGCCGACCGCGCCAACGCTTCGCGCCGCGTGCTGATCGCCGGCGGCATGGATCCGCAGAAGATAGCGCGCGTGGTCGGCCTCGCTGATTCGAGCCTGCTCGACAAGGACGACCCGCGCAATGCGTTGAACCGCAGAATCTCGATCATCGTGCTGAACAAGATTGCCGAAGAAAGACTGCAGCGGGCTGGCGGCGAGATCGAAGCGGGCGATCCGGACGAGGTTTCCGAGTCGCTGCCGCAAACCAGGGAGCCTGCCTCCGAAGCCGGCAACGCGCAAGCGGGCGACACGAAAGTCGGGGCGCCAGCCCTGGAAGCGCCCGCAGCGGGCGCCGCAGCGGCGGGCGCCGCTCTCGCGCCGGATCAATCGGATCCTAAGCGATGAAACACGATATTTGCGCAGGCTTTTCCGCCAATAGAACCGACGCCCTGACCGCCAGAATGCTGACGCGGCGGGTGCCCACGCGCGGCCGTGCAACCGATTCCGTCCGCAGGAGATGAAATGAGTGCCGAATTGCGATTCCTGATCGTCGACGATTTCTCGACCATGCGACGCATCGTGCGCAATCTGCTGAAGGAAATCGGCTTCGGCAATGCCGAGGAAGCCGAAGACGGCGTAGTGGCCCTGTCGATGCTGAAGGCAAGTAAATACGACTTCATCGTGTCCGACATCAACATGCCCAACATGAACGGCTTCGAGCTGCTGAAGAGCGTGCGTTCGGACGACAGCCTGAAGGCGATTCCCTTCCTGATGGTGACCGCGGAAGCGAAGAAGGACGATATCGTGCAGGCGGCCCAGGGGGGCGCCAGCGGCTACATCGTCAAGCCCTTCACCAAGGCCACGCTCGAAGAGAAGGTCCAGAAGATCCTGACCAAGCAGGGCTGACGCCATGAGCCAGACTCAGGCAGCCTTGCCACCCGACACGAACCCGTACAACGACGACGCCGTTGCCATGGCGTTGGCCGCGCCCGAATCCGAGGAAACCATCCGCCAGCGCATCGGCCAGTTGACGCGCACGCTGCACACCGCGCTGCGAGAGCTCGGCTACGAGCGCGAACTGATGGACGCGCGGAACAATCTGCCCGACGCGCGCGACCGGCTTGCGTATATCGCGCGCGTCACGGGCGAAGCAGCCGAAAAGGTGCTCAACGCGGTGGACCGTGCGCGCACGGTGCAGCAGGAGCTGACCGAAACGGCCGGCAGCCTGAAACGGCGCTGGCACGCGGTCGGTATGTACGCCGCCGAAGGCAAGGGCTGCACACCCGCCGGCAAGCAACTGATCGACGAAACCTGCGACTTCTTTTCCGGCGTCGGCGGCCAGGCCGACCGCACCAACGTGATCCTGACCGACATCATGATGGCGCAGGACTTTCACGACCTCACCGGACAGGTGATCCGCCGGGTGGTCACGCTGGCGCAAACGCTGGAGGAGCAGCTGGTCAAGCTGCTGATCGAGACAACAC
>DATBCI010000047.1:0-2898 GCA_036270555.1 Burkholderiaceae bacterium | reverse complement strand
CGATCCGCGCTGGCGCTTGAGTTTGCAGACGCACAAGTGGATCGGCATCGACTAGGCTCGCCAGGACGCCCGCCAACCAGGCGACTTATGCGGTTCCGGTTGCGTCCGGCTTGATCGCGGGCGAGTCGATCGCGAGGCGATCCTGGCGATGGCGTATACGGCGATCGGGTGATGCGTCAGGCGGGCTTGCCCGCCGAAGCGCGGAGCGCGAAGGCGGGTCAGCCGTCGCTGTCGACGCGCACCGAGCGCGGAGTGCCGCGCACGAACACGACCGTGAAGGACAGCTTGGGAAGTGCGGGGGCGCGGAAGCCGAGCTCGAAGCGGGCGGCCGCCAGTGGGCGCGGCGGCAGGTGGATCAGCGTCAGCACCAGGTCGTCGGGCGCCAGGCTGCGCGGGATTTTCAGCGCGCGCAGCCGTTCGTTGATCAGCGGCGTGCTCACCATGGCGTCCTGCACCTGCAGGCGGCGAAAGGCGGTCACACAGGCGACCTGATCGGAAGCCGGCACGTCGTCGCCTTCGACCTCGCACACGATCTGCAATGGATAGCGGCTGTCGGGCATCCACATCTCGCCGCGCCAGAACGAGGGCCGGCCGTACGGCATGCGGGAAAACTCCAGCCGTCCCATCAACGGCGACTCGTAGACCTCGCCAGACGGGCGCTGCGCGCGCACCGGCTCCACGCCCGGGAGCGGCGGGTTGAGAAACAGGTCGTCGACGCTGCTGGCCGGCGGAAGTAATTCGTCACCGCCGCGCATCGAAGGTCCCCAGATCTTCCTTCAGCTCGCGCGCCACCCGCTCGCGATCGGCCACGAAATCATTCTTGCGGGCCTCGGCCCCCAGATAGGCATCCAGGTCGCCGTGCTGGGCCTGCAGCCGCGGCACCAGCTCCAGGAACAGGTCCGTCAGCTCGGGGTCGAAGTGCTTGCCGCGCAGCGATGCGATCTCGCGCAGCGCGTCCGGTATCGACCAGGCTTCCTTGTAGCAACGGCGGTGCGTCAGCGCATCGAACACGTCGGCCAGCGCAGTCACGCGCGCGGCCAGCGGAATCATGTTGCCCTGGCGCTTGTTCGGGTAGCCGTTGCCGTCCCAGCGCTCGTGGTGGTTCAGCGCGATCTCCTGCGCAACGAACAGCTGCGCCAGGCCGCCCTCGCCGATCAGCTCCCAGCCGTGCTCGCAGTGTTTCTCCATGATCGACCGCTCGTCGGGCGTGAAGCGGCCGGGCTTCAGCAGAATCGAGTCGGGCACACGCAGCTTGCCGATGTCGTGCAGCCGCGCCGACAGGTCGATCAGCGTGCACATCTCGGCGTCCATGCCCTTCTTCATGGCCAGTTCCTTGGCCAGGGCGCCGACCCGGTAGCAATGCTCGCCGGTGTCGTCGTCGTGCAGCTCTGCAGCGACGGTGTTCTTCTCCAGCACCTGCATGCACTCGCGCAGCGCGTCCATCGACAGGCGCTTGAAGCGAAGTTCCTGCTGCTGCTCTGCGATCGCGGCTTGCGCCCGCAGATCCTCGCGGCCGAATTTTTCCAGGTGCCGATGGTGATGCTGGAGCACATCGCGCACGCGGCTGTCGCGGTTCAGTTGGACCACTTCGTGCAGATACACCAGCGCGGAATTCGGCTGGCCGGCGACCTCGTAGCCGCGCACCATCATCGCGAGCGCCTGGCGCAGGGCACCGGATGCGCCCTTGCGGCTGCGATTCACGGCTTGCTGCAGCCGCGACAATCCGATGTCGCGCGAAGCCGCATCGTGCGTCTCGACCAGACCCTGCGTCATGTCAGCGAAGAGCTCGGTCAGCTCGTTGGTTCCAGTCGAATGAAGCCGCGCCATCTTGGCGCGCTCGCGCGCCAGCGGCAGGTTGCGCACTTCCAGCAACAGGCGCGCGTAATAGCACTCGGCCATAGCGCGCACGGCGCGCTCGTACACATCCGAAGGTGTCTGAAGCGCTTCGATGGCCCGCTCGGCCGCGGCCAAGCCGCGCGGGAAATCGCGCATGTGCAGGCAAGCCAGAGCGATGTTGCTGAGCGCGATGACTCGGGCCAACGGGGGGATGCCCTCCGCCTCCGCCACCTCGACTGCCCTTTCGTACGAGGGGATTGCCGCGCTGTAATGACCGGCGTACTGGTGGGCAAGTCCCAGGTTCGACAGAACCTCGGCCTCCTGGAACGCGTTGCGGGCGGCTCGTGCAGCCGACAGCGCGGCCATCAGCGCGCTGACCGCGTCCGGGTAATTCCCGGTCTCCATATAGATGAGCCCCAGCAGTTTCTTGGCCTTGGCGCTCAACAACGGGGCGCCCAAGCGCTCGGCCAGCGCGACGCCCTGCTCTGCTGGCGCCAGGCCCGCGTAGGCATTGCCGCTGTAGTAGCGATAGCGCGTGACGTGCAACAGACACATCACACGGTCTTCGCTGACAGGCTCGTCGGGCAACTCCGACAGTGTGTCGGCCGCCATCTCGAAGAGTCCCCTACCCTCAGGGGTCATCGGGGTTTCGCGTAGCCGAATTGCGAGCTTCGCGAGCCGGTCCGATAGGTCAGACGCGCTAGGAAAGGGTAATAGCGTTGCTAACGCGGCTATTGACGCCTCGGCCTGATCCATATACGGTACTTGTGGGATTACCTCACACGGGAGACTAGTCCCCCGGCCTATCTGTTGATCGACCAGTTTGCGGGATACTTTAGGCTGACCGTAATGTACGAGTAGCGTTTCTTAGTGGTTCGTTAATGTCTTAACCCTTCTGGGGGGGTTCCATGGAGCAAGTATTGGAAATTGCGGACGATCGAGTTGTAGCTGACGACGAGCAGCAAGTCATTGAACTGTCGACCGACCTTCTGGGCCAGATCGGCGGCGGCGGAACAGGCGCTACGGGCATCTAAAGTCGGTATCGCCACTAAACAGGGCCCG
>DATBCI010000046.1:0-45790 GCA_036270555.1 Burkholderiaceae bacterium | reverse complement strand
GCTTTGATGGACGCGGGCGTCCCGGTCAAGGCCCACGTGGCAGGCATCGCGATGGGTCTGATCAAGGAAGGCAGCCGCTTCGCCGTATTGACCGACATCCTGGGAGACGAGGACCACCTGGGCGATATGGATTTCAAGGTCGCCGGAACCTCGCGCGGCGTCACCGCGCTTCAGATGGACATCAAGATCGAAGGCATCACGAAGGAGATCATGCAGGTCGCGCTGGCGCAGGCGCGTGAGGCCCGCATGACGATCCTGCAGAAGATGCAGGACTCGATCGCGGCTTCGCGTGGGGAGCTGTCGGCCTACGCTCCGCGCATGATCCGGATGAAGATCAATCCGGAGAAGATTCGCGATGTGATCGGCAAGGGCGGCGCCGTCATCCGCGCGCTGACCGAGGAGACCGGGACCCAGATCGACATCGAGGACGATGGCACCGTGATCATCGCCAGCGTCGACCAGGAGAAGGGTCGCGAAGCGCAGCGGCGCATCATGGAGCTCACGGCCGACGTCGAGGTTGGCAAGGTTTACGACGGAACGGTGCTGCGCCTGCTCGATTTCGGTGCCATCGTGCAGATCCTGCCCGGGCGCGACGGCCTGCTGCACATCTCGCAGATCGCCAACGAGCGGGTCAACCAGGTCTCCGATTTCCTGAAGGAAGGCCAGCACGTTCGGGTCAAAGTCATCGAGGCCGACGAGAAGGGTCGCGTTCGACTTTCGATGAAGGCCTTGGCGACCGATCCGGCCACCCCGGTGACGCAGTCCTGAGCGGCCGTCCTCCGCCGGGACCGCATCGCGGCCTGCACTGCCCGCAGTTTCGGGACCCATCGTGCGCGCCAAACTGGTTGCCGCCAACTGGAAGATGAACGGCTCATTCGCGTCCAATCGCGAATGGCTGCACCAGTTCGCTTCGGCCCACGTCGCATCCGAGGTCGCGGTGTGCGCTCCCTACGTCTACCTGACGCAGGTCGCCGAGGCGCTGCGCGGAACGCGTGCGAGCGCCGCAGCGCAGAACCTGAGCGCCGAGGCGCCGGGCGCTTTCACCGGGGAAATCGCGGCCGAGATGTTGATCGAGTGCGAGGTTCGATGGGTGATCGTCGGCCATTCGGAGCGGCGCAGCGGCTATGGGGAGAGCAGCGGCATGGTCGCCGCCAAGGCGGCGCGAGCCGTTGCGCATGGCTTGAAGCCGATCATCTGCGTCGGTGAGACCTTGCATGAGCGGGAGCAGGGCCGCACCTTGAGCGTCATCGCGGCGCAGCTCGCCCCGGTGTTCGATGCTTGCTCGGCCGCTGAACTGGCGCTGTGTGCGATCGCTTACGAGCCCGTCTGGGCGATCGGAACCGGACAAACCGCAACGCCTGGCCAGGCCCAGGAGGTGCACGCGGCGATACGCTCGCTGCTGTCGCGCCACGACCCTGGCGCCGCTTCGCAAGCCCGCATCATCTACGGCGGCAGCCTGAAGCCTTCTAATGCTCCCGATCTTTTTGCGCAGCCGGATATCGACGGCGGCTTGATCGGCGGAGCCTCCTTGTCAGCGGCCGACTTCCTGTCGATCTGTCAAAGCGCCGACCGGCTTGCAGGACACTCACGATTGGAATGAAGCAGGAGAACATCTCATGGCGTGGCTGAACTCGTTGTTGATCGTGGTCCAGGTGATTTGCGCGGTGTCCGTCATCATTCTGATCCTGCTGCAGCATGGCAAAGGCGCGGATATGGGCGCGGCTTTCGGAGGTGGCGCCTCGGGAAGCCTGTTCGGCGCCAGCGGGTCGGCCAACTTCCTGTCGCGTTCGACCGCGGTGCTGGCGACGGTCTTTTTCCTCGCCACCATCGGCATGGCGTACACGGCGACCGCAGCCCGGCAGGCTGCGGCTGGAGCCGATCGCGGCGGGGTCATGGGCACCATCGGCAAACCTGCGCCCGCGCCAGCGCCCGCTGGAACAGCGCCGGCCGGCGGTGCGGGCGACATTCCGGCCACGCCCACGCCTCAGAACAGTGCGGCGCCCGCGCCAACCGGCACCACCCAGGGCCCGACGTCCGCCAATCCGCCCGCGAATCGCCCGGCGGACATTCCGAAGTAGCCTCGATCCACACTTTCGGGAAGTGGCTGGCAGCCATTTCCCGCTCGAGTGTCCCCCGTCTCGCTGGCCAGAGGGGGGAAGGGGTGAGGAGAACGGGTTAGAATCTTCGCCGATCGCCGACGTGGTGGAATTGGTAGACACACCATCTTGAGGGGGTGGCGGCGAAAGCCGTGTGAGTTCGAGTCTCACCGTCGGCACCACGTCGTCGGGAACCAGCCACGCCGTGACAGGTCACAGGGAGTGGTGGTTGAAAAATTGAGCGGCCGGCCATTGCCGGTTGCAGGCCGCGGGGTGGATTTGCGTGGAACTGGGCCCTTACCTTCCGATTTTGTTGTTTCTGGTTGTCGGAGCGGTTGTCGGAATCGCGCCGGTGTTGATCGGAATGCTGCTCGGTCCAAATCGCCCGGATCCCGAGAAGCTGTCGCCTTACGAATGCGGCTTCGAGGCATTCGAAGATGCCCGGATGAAGTTCGACGTGCGGTACTACCTGGTCGCCATCCTGTTCATCCTGTTTGACCTGGAAGTCGCCTTTCTTTTTCCCTGGGGCGCCACCCTGGGCGACCTGGGCACGTGGAGCGCGGGCTTCTGGGGCATGATGCTGTTTCTGGCGATTCTGACTGTCGGCTTCGTCTACGAGTGGAAGAAGGGCGCGCTGGACTGGGAGTGAACGTCGCGAGGTCTCGACCGTGAGCGTTATTGAAGGGGTATTGCAGGAAGGCTTTGTAACGACCAGCCTTGATCGGCTGATCAACTGGTCCAAGACCGGCTCGCTGTGGCCGGTGACGTTTGGCCTGGCCTGCTGCGCTGTCGAAATGATGCATGCGGGCGCGGCCCGCTATGACCTTGACCGTTTCGGCATTTTCTTCCGGCCCAGCCCGCGGCAGTCCGACGTGATGATTGTCGCGGGCACCTTGTGCAACAAGATGGCGCCGGCCTTGCGCAAGGTCTATGACCAGATGGCGGAACCGCGCTGGGTGATCTCGATGGGGTCGTGTGCCAATGGCGGAGGTTACTATCACTACTCGTATTCGGTGGTGCGCGGGTGTGACCGCATCGTTCCGGTCGATATTTACGTTCCGGGCTGCCCGCCGACCGCCGAGGCGTTGATTTACGGGATCATTCAACTCCAGAAGAAGATTCGCCGCACCAACACGATCGCCAGGTAAAGCGCGCGGTCGTCGACCCAACGGACCTCAATGGGAATCGAAGTTCTCTCGGAACGCCTGGGTGCTCGCTTGGGTGAAGCGGCCGCCGATCTGCGCGCGGCCTATGGCGAGCTGACGCTGACGGTGCCGCCCACGCACTACGCGCAGGTCGCACAAACCCTGCGTGACGATCCCGCGCTGGGATTCGAGCAGATGATCGACCTGTGCGGGGTCGACTACCAGACCTATGGCGATCGGCCCTGGGAGGGGCGGCGCTTTGCATCGGTCGTGCATTTGCTGTCCATCTCGAACAACTGGCGGCTGCGCCTGCGCAGCTTCTGCGCTGACGATGAGTTTCCGGTGATAGCGACCTTGACGACCGTTTGGCCGGCCGCCGGCTGGTACGAGCGGGAGGCCTTCGACCTGTATGGGATCGTGTTCGAGGGGCACCCGGACCTGCGGCGGATATTGACCGACTATGGCTTCGTCGGGCATCCGTTCCGCAAGGACTTTCCGGTATCCGGTCACGTCGAGATGCGGTACGACCCCGAGCAGAAGCGCGTGATCTATCAACCGGTCACGATCGAGCCGCGCGAAGTGACACCGCGCGTGATCCGCGAAGACAGTTACGCGAAGCCCTGACCCGGCATGGCCGATATCCGAAATTACACGCTGAATTTCGGCCCGCAGCACCCGGCGGCGCACGGCGTGCTGCGGCTGGTGCTTGAGCTCGACGGCGAAGTGATCGAGCGCGCCGATCCCCACATCGGACTGTTGCATCGGGCGACCGAGAAGCTGGCCGAGACGCGCACCTACATCCAGTCGGTGCCGTACATGGATCGGCTCGACTACGTCTCGATGATGGCCAACGAGCACGCCTACGTGATGGCGATCGAGAAGCTGCTTGGCATCGAGGTGCCGGAGCGCGCCCGATACATCCGGGTGATGTTCGACGAGATCACGCGCCTGCTCAATCACCTGCTGTGGATCGGGGCGCACGGACTTGACGTCGGCGCGATGGCGATCTTCCTGTACGCGTTCCGGGAGCGCGAGGACCTGTTCGATATGTACGAGGCCGCCTCCGGCGCCCGCATGCATGCCGCCTACTACCGGCCAGGCGGTGTCTATCGTGATCTGCCCGACTCGATGCCGCGTCATGCGCCATCGCCACATCGGAGCGCGCAGGACGTCGAACGCCTGAACGCCAATCGGCAGGGGTCCTTGCTGGATTTCATCGACGACTTCACAAAGCGCTTTCCGACCTACGTGGATGAATACGAGACGCTGCTGACCGACAACCGCATCTGGAAACAGCGGCTGGTCGGTATTGGCGTGGTGCCGCCCGAGCGCGCTCTGGCGCTCGGATTCACCGGGGCGATGCTGCGCGGCTCGGGAATCGAATGGGATCTGCGCAAGAAGCAACCCTACGAGGTTTATGACCGGATGGATTTCGACATCCCGGTCGGCCGCAACGGGGATTGCTACGACCGCTACCTGGTGCGGATGGAGGAAATGCGCCAGAGCAACCGCATCATCCGGCAGTGCGTCGACTGGCTTCGCAGGAATCCGGGCCCGGTGATGTCGACCGACCACAAAGTGGCTCCGCCCTCGCGCGTCGACATGAAGTCGAACATGGAAGAGCTGATCCACCATTTCAAGCTGTTCACCGAGGGGATTCACGTACCCCCGGGCGACGTGTACGCCGCGATCGAGCACCCGAAAGGCGAGTTCGGCATCTTCCTCGTATCGGACGGCGCCAACAAGCCGTATCGGCTCAAGATCCGGGCGCCAGGATTTGCCCACTTGCAGGCGCTCGACGAAATGACGCGCGGCCACATGCTGGCCGATTGCGTCACCGTGATCGGCACGCAGGACATCGTGTTCGGGGAAATCGATCGATGAGCGCGCTGCCTGCAAGCCCGGAGGCGCTGTCGGCCGAGGCTTGCCGCCGGATCGACCGCGAGGTCGCCAAGTATCCGGCGCAGCAGAAACGTTCTGCCATCGTGTCCGCACTGGCGATCGCGCAGGACGAGGTCGGGTGGCTGCCCAGCTGGGCGATCGAGGCGGTGGCGTCCTACCTGGGCATGCCTGCGATCGCCGCCTACGAGGTGGCGACCTTCTATTCGATGTTCGACCTGCAACCGGCCGGGCGCTTCAAGCTGACGCTGTGCACCAACCTTCCTTGTGCCCTGTCGGGCGCAACCCGGGCGGCGGCGCACCTGAAAGCGAAACTGGGGGTGGATTTTGGAGGAACCAGTTCGGACCGCATGTTCACCCTGAAGGAGGGCGAATGCTTCGGCGCCTGCGGCGACGCGCCGGTGCTGCTGGTCAACAACAAGCGTATGTGCAGTTTCCTGAGCGATGAACGGCTCGATCAGCTCCTCGATGAGCTCCGGAGGGGCGGATGACAGCCCAGACCTGCTTTCACGGGCGGCACATCAAACCGATCGTCCTGGAAGGGCTGACCGGCGAAAACTGGCGTCTGGCCGACTACCAGAAGCGCGATGGCTACGTGGCCTTGCGCAAGATGCTGGCGGACAAGATGACCCCGGACCAGGTGATCGCCGAGGTGAAAAAGTCGGCCCTGCGCGGGCGCGGCGGCGCCGGATTTCCGACCGGCTTGAAGTGGAGCTTCATGCCCAAGCAGCACCCGGGGCCCAAGTACCTGGTGTGCAACTCGGACGAGGGTGAGCCGGGGACTTTCAAGGACCGCGACATCCTTCGCTACAACCCGCACTCGGTCATCGAGGGCATGGTGATCGCCGCGTATGCGAGCGGATCGACCGCAGGGTACAACTACATCCACGGCGAGATCTGGCCGGAGTACGAGCGCTTCCAGGCGGCCCTGGACGAGGCGCATGCGGCAGGCTACCTGGGCCGCAACATCCTGGGGAGCGATTTCTCGTTCGAGCTGTACACCACGCATGGCTTCGGCGCCTACATCTGTGGCGAGGAAACCGCGCTGCTGGAATCGATCGAGGGCAAAAAGGGACTGCCGCGCTTCAAGCCGCCGTTTCCGGCCGGCTACGGGCTGTACGGCAAGCCCACCACGATCAACAACACGGAGACCTTTGCGACGGTCCCGTGGATCATGCGCAATGGCGGCGACGCCTTCCTGGCGCTGGGCCGCCCGAACAACGGCGGCACCAAGATATTCTCGGTTTCGGGCGATGTGACCTCACCCGGGAACTACGAGGTCCCGCTCGGCACGCCGTTCGCCAGGCTGCTGGAGCTGGCGGGCGGCATGCGTGGCGGCCGGCGCCTGAAGGCGGTGATTCCGGGCGGCTCCTCGATGCCAGTGCTGCCGGGCGAGGTGATGATGGCGACCGACATGGATTACGACTCGATCGCCAAGGCGGGCTCGATGCTCGGTTCCGGCGGGGTCATCGTGATGGACGACACTCGCTGCATGGTGCGGTGCCTGGAGCGCCTGTCGTATTTCTATTTCGAGGAATCCTGCGGCCAGTGCACACCTTGCCGCGAGGGCGCCGGTTGGTTGTACCGCGTGGTACACCGGATCGAGCACGGTGAAGGCCGGATGGACGACCTGGGTCTGCTCGATTCGGTCGCCGGCAACATCATCGGCCGCACGATCTGTGCATTCGGAGACGCGGCGGCGTTGCCCGTGCGGTCGTTCCTGAAGCAGTTCCGCGGGGAGTTCGAGCATCACATCCACCATCAGCACTGCCTGGTGCCCGACTATGTATAAGCGTGGAAACGCCGCGCCATGATTGAGCTGACGATCGACGGCAGGAAAGTCTCGGTGCCCGAGGGCACCATCGTGTTGGAGGCGGCCAACCGGCTTGGCATCTCGATTCCGCACTTCTGTTACCACAAGAAGCTGTCGCTCGCGGCCAACTGCAGGATGTGCCTGGTGGAGATCGAGAAGGCGCCCAAGCCGATGCCGGCGTGTGCCACGCTGGTGGCGCCCGGCATGGCGGTGCACACGACGAGCGAGCGCACCAAGGAAGCGCAACGCAGCGTGATGGAGTTCCTGCTGATCAACCATCCGCTCGATTGCCCGATCTGCGATCAGGGCGGTGAATGCCAGTTGCAGGACCTGGCGGTCGGTTACGGCCCCTCGGCGTCGCGCTACACGGAACCCAAGCGGGTGGTGTTCCACAAGGAGATCGGTCCCCTGGTTGCGGCCGAGGAGATGGCCCGCTGCATTCACTGCACCCGCTGCGTCCGCTTCGGCCGTCAGGTCGGCGGCGTGATGGAATTGGGGATGGCCGGACGCGGAGAGCACTCCGAAATCCTGTCGTTCCTGGGTCACAGCATCGACTCGGAGGTGTCGGGCAACATGATCGACATCTGCCCGGTCGGCGCGCTCACCAGCAAACCGTTCCGGTACGCGGCCCGCACCTGGGAGCTCGGACGGCGCAAGTCGATCAGTCCTCACGATTCGCTCGGCTCGAACCTGATCGTCCAGGTCAAGGGGCATCAGGTGATGCGGGTCGTGCCGCTGGAAAACGAAGAGATCAACGAATGCTGGCTGTCGGACCGCGACCGCTTCTCGTACGAAGGTTTGTACGCCGCTGATCGGCTGACGCAACCGATGTTGCGCCAGTCTGGAACCTGGCGCGAGGTCGAGTGGGAGGAGGCGCTGAACTTCGTCGCCTCGACGTTGAACGAAACGCGCTCGCGAGCGGGGGGTGGTTCGGTCGGAACGCTGGTTTCTCCGACCGCCACGCTCGAGGAGATGTCTCTGCTGGCGCAGCTCACGCGCGGGCTGGGTTCCGACCACATCGATTTTCGTCTGCGCCAGACGGACTTTTCGGCCGACGCGGTGCGCAGTGGCGCGCCCTGGCTTGGTATGCCGGTGGCTGCGCTCAATCGGCTGGACCGCGTTCTGCTGATTGGCTCGTTCCTGCGCAAGGATCATCCGTTGATGGCGGTGCGCCTGCGTGACGCCGTCGCACACGGCTGTCAGTTGAGCGTCCTGCATGCGACGGACGACGATCCGCTGATGAACGTGGCTCACCGCGCGATCAGCGCACCCTCGAACTGGGTGATGCAGCTGGCCGAGATCGCCGCGGCGGTTGCCCAGATCAAGGGCCGGCCTGCACCGGCCGATGTGAGGCCGGGCGAGACCGCGCGCCATATCGCCGACAGCCTGTGCTCAGGGGCGCATCCGGCCATCCTGCTAGGCAACGCCGCAACCCAGCACCCCCAGGCTGCCGCCATCAGTGCCTGGGCCCAATGGGTGGCCGACGCGATCGGAGCACCGTTGGGCGTGTTGGGAGAAAGCGCCAACAGCGTGGGCGGCTACCTGGCAGGAGCGCGGCCGTTGCGCGGTGGACTGAATGCCCGCACGATGCTCGAGCAGCCCCGGCCGGTGCTGATGCTGTGGAACTGCGAGCCCGAATACGACATGGGCGATCCGGCGCTGGCCGCCAAAGCGATCGCCTCGGCCGAATGCGTGATTTCGTTCAGTGCCTTCCGCAATGCAGCGATGGAATACGCGCACGCGTTGCTGCCGATCACGCCATTTACCGAGACCGCCGGAACCTTCGTGAACACCGAGGGGCGGGTTCAGAGCTTTAACGCAACCACCCACCCCCACGGTGACGCCAGGCCGGGGTGGAAGGTGCTGCGCGTGCTCGGAAACCTGCTCGGGTTGTCGGAATTCGGCTTCGAGGCGCCCGAACAGGTGCGCGACTCGGCGCTGCCGGCCGTTGTGCCGGCTTGGCTGTCCAATCAGCAGAACGTCGATCCCGTGCTGCCGGCCCCGGCGCAGGCGCCGCAGGGCTCGGACGCCGAGCGCATCACGGATGTGCCGATCTACTGGAGCGACGCCCTGGTGCGGCGCGCGACTTCGCTGCAGAAGACGGCCGACGCCCGGCCGCCGCGGGCGGTGGCGAACGAAGCGACCTTGAAGCGCTTCGGGGTGGCGCGCGGCGACCGGGTGTGGGTGCGCCAGGGGCAGGCCGCCGCTCTGCTCGACTGCGGCGTTGATGCGGGCTTGCCGGATGGCGTGGTGCGGGTTGCGGCCGGACACACAACCACCAGCGGGTTGGGGCCGATGTTCGGGGCCGTTCGACTGGAGCGCGCCGGATGAACGCGCCGGCCGAGGCGACGCTGTTCGAGTTGCTCTGGCCCGACCTGATCGCGATCCTGATCGCCCTGGCAAAGATCATCGCGATCACCGTGCCGGTTCTGCTGTGCGTTGCCTACCTGACGTACTGGGAGCGCAAGCTGATCGGCTGGATGCATATCCGGCGCGGACCTAACCGCGTTGGCCCGTTCGGATTGCTGCAGCCGATCGCCGACGCGGTCAAGCTGATATTCAAGGAAGTCATCGTTCCCACCCAGGCCGACCGGGCGCTGTACCTGCTGGCCCCGGTGCTGGTGATGATGCCGGCGCTGGCGGCGTGGGCGGTGATTCCGTTCGCGCCCGGCGTCGTGCTGGCCGACATCAACGCGGGCCTGCTGTACGTGATGGCGGTGACATCGCTTGGCGTGTACGGAGTGATCGTCGCCGGCTGGGCTTCCAACTCGAAGTACGCCTTTCTCGGCGCGCTGCGCGCATCGGCACAGATGGTGTCGTACGAGCTGGCGATGGGCTTCGTGCTGGTCGGTGTGCTGATGGTGTCCGGATCCCTGAACCTCAGCACGATCGTCAATCTGCAGACGCGCGGCTGGTTTGCCGATCACGGCCTGACCTTCCTGTCCTGGAATTGGCTGCTGCTGCTTCCACTGTTCGGCGTCTACGTGATCTCGGCCGTCGCGGAAACCAACCGCCATCCGTTCGACGTGGTGGAGGGCGAATCGGAGATCGTCGCGGGCCACATGGTCGAATACTCCGGCATGGGCTTCGCGATATTCTTCCTGGGCGAGTACGCCAATATGATCCTGCTGTCGACGATGGCCGCGATGATGTTCCTGGGCGGCTGGTCGGCGCCGATCGACATCGCCCGCTGGGGCATCGCCGTTCCCGATTGGTGGGTCAGGACCTGGAGCAATGGCGTGGGTCCGTGGGTGTGGCTGTTTGCCAAGATTTTTGGCGGCGCCTCGATGTACATCTGGATCCGCGCCTCGTTTCCGCGCTATCGCTACGATCAGATCATGCGGCTCGGCTGGAAGGTGTTCATCCCGATCACGCTGGCCTGGCTGGTTGTGCTGGCGGTCGTGATGCAGACGCCGTGGAGTCCATGGCGGTCGGCATCGCATCCCGAGGCGCCGGCGTCTTCGTCTACGGGGGTTGCATCATGAGCAAGGGTGCGGTTCAGGCGGTTGGCGATTTTTTCGACTCGCTGATGCTGCGCGAGCTGTTCAAGGGGATGGCGCTCACCGGCAAGTACCTGTTTTCCCGCAAGATCACGATCCAGTATCCGGAGGAGAAGACTCCGGCCTCGCCGCGCTTTCGCGGACTGCATGCCTTGCGCCGCTACGAGAACGGCGAGGAGCGGTGCATCGCCTGCAAGCTGTGCGAGGCGGTGTGTCCGGCCTTGGCGATCACGATCGAATCGGAACAGCGGGCCGACGGCACGCGCCGGACCACGCGTTACGACATCGATCTGACCAAATGCATCTTCTGCGGATTCTGCGAAGAGAGCTGCCCGGTCGACTCGATCGTGGAAACGCACATCCTCGAATACCACGGGGAGCGGCGGGGCGATCTCGTTTACACGAAGGAAATGTTGCTGGCGATCGGCGACCGCTATGAGAAGGAGATCGCAACGGCACGCACCGCCGATGCGTCTTATCGTTGACGGCGCAGGCGCAGCTTCGCGCGTCACCGAGAAGCAGCGCCGCAGCCGGCGCGCCTGGCAGGGCGCGGTGAAAAGGTGCGAGGGGGAGTGATGGATCAGGCCGTACTGTTTGCGATCTTCGCGTTTTGCACGCTGACGGCCGGCGTGCTCGTGATCAGCGTGCGCAATCCGGTGCACGCGGTGCTGTTCCTGGTGCTCGCATTCTTCTCGGCGGCGTGCCTGTGGATGCAGCTGCGCGCCGAATTCCTGGCGATTGTGCTGATCCTGGTGTACGTCGGCGCCGTGATGGTGCTGTTCCTGTTCGTGGTGATGATGCTGGACATCAACATCGACCGCACCCGCGAGGGCTGGTGGAGCCACCTGCCGGCGGGCCTGGGCGTGGCGATCGCGATCGCGCTGCAGCTGTGGCTGGTGCTTTCGCACGGCAGCTGGCAGAGCCTGGCCCAGGCGCCGGTCGCCAAGGGCGGCAACACGGCCGCGCTCGGACGGCTGGCGTTCACCGAATACTTGCTGCCGCTGCAAGTGGCCGGCGCCGTGCTGCTGGTTGCGATCATCGCCGCGATCGCGCTGACGCTGCGCCAGCGCAAGGATGCCAGGCACCAGAACCCGGCCTCCCAGGTGGCGGTGCGGCCATCGGATCGGCTCCGGATCATCCGGATGCCGCCTGAGCCGGGGCGGGCGACCGATGCTCGCTGACCCGGACGCGATTCATAGGGGAATGGCTCGATAACATGGTGTCGTTATCGTGGTATCTGGGGGTCGGCGCGCTGCTGTTTGCGATCGCCGTGATCGGCATCTTCCTGAACCGGAAGAACCTGATCGTGCTGCTGATGGCAATCGAGTTGATGCTGCTGGCCGTCAACACGAACTTCATCGCGTTCTCGCGATACCTGGGCGACCTGAATGGCCAGGTGTTCGTGTTCTTTATTCTGACGGTGGCGGCCGCCGAGTCGGCCATCGGCCTGGCCATCATGGTGGCGCTGTTCCGCTCCGTGCATACGATCAACGTCGATGAGCTCGACTCGCTGAAGGGCTAGCGTCGGTGGCGAACGGACATCTCCCAACCGACACCCGCGATCCGACACCTCAGGACACCTGTCAATGACCTTGTGGATCGACCTTTGTCTGTTGGTGGCCCTGGCGCCGCTGGCCGGCGCCGTGCTGGCCGGCTTGTGCGGGCACACGCTGATCCGTAGCGGGACGGGCCGTGAAATCCCGATCGGGCGTTGGGGCGCACACAGCGCCGCGATCCTGGGCGTGGCCGTGGCCACCGTGGTGTCGGGCTTCGTGTTCCAGCACGTCGTGCTGACTCGGCAGCCGATCGAAGCCGACCTGTACACCTGGACCCAGATTGGAAACACCCGGTTCACGATCGGGTTCCTGATCGACGCACTGACGGCCACCATGATGCTGGTGGTCAGCTTCGTGTCGCTCGCGGTGCACGTGTACACGATCGGCTACATGGCCGACGACCCGGGCTATTCGCGCTTCTTCGCCTACATCTCCCTCTTCACGTTTTCGATGCTGATGTTGGTGATGAGCAACAACTTCCTGCAGCTGTTCTTCGGATGGGAAGGGGTCGGCCTGGTGTCCTACCTGCTGATCGGATTCTGGTTCGAGCGTCCCACCGCGATCTACGCGAGCCTGAAGGCGTTTCTCGTCAATCGCGTCGGCGACCTCGGGTTCGTGCTGGGCATCGGCTTGGTGTTCGCGCATTTCGGAACGCTCGACTACCGCCAGGTGTTCAGCGCCACGCCATCGCTGGCCGGCCAGGTGTTGCCGGGCACCGATTGGTCGCTGGCGACCGTGATCTGCATTTGCCTGTTCATCGGGGCGATGGGCAAGTCGGCCCAGTTCCCGCTGCACGTCTGGCTTCCGGATTCGATGGAGGGTCCGACGCCGATCTCGGCCCTGATCCACGCGGCCACGATGGTGACTGCCGGCATCTTCATGGTCGCGCGCATGTCGCCGCTGTTCGAGCTGTCGGACACTGCGCTGTCGATGGTGCTGGTGATCGGCGCCATCACCGCGTTTTTCATGGGCGTCCTGGGCATCGTGCAGAACGACATCAAGCGCGTGGTGGCCTATTCGACGCTCTCGCAACTCGGCTACATGGCGGTGGCGCTGGGGGCCTCCGCCTACTCGGTGGCGATCTTCCACCTGGTGACGCACGCCTTTTTCAAGGCGCTGCTGTTCCTGGCGGCCGGCTCGGTGATCATCGGGATGCATCACGAGCAGGACATCCGCAAGATGGGTGGCCTGGCGCGCTTCATGCCGGTCACCTACGTCACGTTCCTGATCGGCGCGCTGGCCCTGATCGGTACGCCCGGATTCGCCGGCTTCTACTCGAAGGACACCATCATCGAAGCGGTTGACCACAGCAGCCTGTGGGGAGCGCCGTTCGCCCGATTCGCAGTGACGGCGGGAGTTTTCGTGACGGCTTTTTACACCTTCCGCATGCTGTTCCTGGTTTTCCATGGCAAGCCGCGCCTCGGTGACGAAGCGTCGCACCACGGCCACGATGCGGGCTCGCACGGACACGACGCCCACGCGCCACACGAGTCGCCGTGGGTCGTGACGCTGCCGCTGATTGCCCTCGCGATTCCGTCGGTGGTGGTCGGATACCTGGCGATCGACCGGATGCTGTACAGCGACTTCTTCGCCGGTTCGATCGCGGTCAATGGTGCGGCGCACCCGGCCGTGATCACGCTCACGGAGGAGTTTCGCGGGCCGCTCGAAATGGCGTTGGACAGCTGGACCGGTTGGCCGCTGTGGCTGGCGGTCGGCGGGGTGATCGCTGCGTGGTACCTGTATCTGAAACGCCCCGATCTTCCGGAACGTTGGAGGCATCGATTCCCGGCCGCATACGCGCTGCTGGACAACAAGTACTACATGGATCGGATCAACGAAGTCGTTTTTGGCGCCGGGGCGCGATGGATCGGACGCATCCTGTGGCGGGGCGGCGACGTCACGCTGATCGATGGCACGGCGGTCAACGGCTCGGCACGGCTGGTGGGCTGGTTCGCTCTGCGGGTGCGCCGTCTGCAGACCGGCTACATCTACCACTATGCATTCGCGATGCTGGTGGGGCTGGCCATCGTGCTGTTTGCGTTCCTGACCTGGCCCTATGTCGTGGCTGCGGCTCATTGAGGGGATGCCGGCCACATGACCTCAGCCTTCCCCTGGCTCAGTGCGGCGATCTGGATTCCGATCGTCTTCGGCGTGTTCCTGCTGGCGGCCGGGCGTGACAGCTCGGCCGCCGTCGTGCGCGCCTTCGCCCTGGTGGGCAGCCTGATCGGAATGCTGGTGACGCTGCCGGTGGTGAACGGGTTCGGCCTGGAGCGGGCCGGACTGCAGTTCGAGGAGAAGACGGCGTGGATCGGCACGCTGAATGCCTATTACCACCTCGGCGTCGACGGCCTGTCGATCTGGTTCGTCCCGCTGACGGCTTTTATCACGGTGATCTCGGTGCTGGCAGGCTGGAAAGCGATCGGCGAGCGCGTGGCCCAGTACTACGCGGCGTTCCTGATCATGTCGGGCCTGCTGATCGGGGTGTTCAGCGCGGCCGACGGACTGCTGTTCTACGTCTTTTTCGAGGCGACGCTGATTCCGATGTACATCATCATCGGCGTCTGGGGAGGCCCCAATCGGGTCTATGCCGCGATCAAGTTCTTTTTGTACACGCTGCTCGGCTCGCTGCTGTTCCTGGTGTCGCTGGTCTACCTCTACCAGAGCTCGAACGGCAGCTTCGACATCTTTGCCTGGCACCGGCTGCCCATCGGCTTGAGCACGCAGATTCTGCTGTTCCTGGCGTTTTTCGCGGCTTTCGCGGTGAAGGTTCCGATGTGGCCGGTCCACACCTGGCTGCCCGACGCGCACGTCGAGGCGCCAACCGCCGGCTCGGTCGTGCTGGCCGCGATCATGCTGAAACTGGGCGCCTACGGGTTTTTGCGCTTTTCGCTGCCGATCGCACCGGATGCGGCCCACCACCTGGCCGGGTTCGTGATCGCGTTGTCCCTGATCGCGGTCATCTACATCGGGTTCGTCGCGCTGGTGCAGACCGACATGAAGAAACTGGTCGCCTACTCGTCGATCGCGCATATGGGGTTCGTCACGCTCGGCTTCTTCATCTTCAGCCCGATCGGAGTGGAGGGGGCGATCGCGCAGATGGTTTCGCACGGTTTCGTGTCGGGAGCGATGTTCTTCTGCATCGGCGTGATGTACGACCGCGCGCACAGCCGCAACATCGCGGACTACGGGGGCGTGGTCAACACGATGCCACGCTTTGCTGCACTGATGATGCTGTTTACGATGGCCAACTGCGGACTGCCCGCCACCAGCGGTTTCGTCGGCGAGTTCATGGTGATCCTGGGCGCCGTTCAATACGACTTCTGGATCGGGCTGGCGGCCGCCATCACGCTGGTGCTGGGGGCGGCTTATTCGCTGTGGATGTACAAGCGCGTGATCTTCGGTGCCATCGCCAACTCGACAGTGGCCAAGCTCAGCGACGCGGATCCGCGCGAGTTGCTGGCGCTGGGTCTGTTGGCGGCGGCGGTGCTGGCGATGGGGATCTATCCGAAGCCCCTGACCGACGCGATGCACGCTTCCGTCGGCCAGTTGCTGCAGCAAGTCGGCCACTCGAAGGTTCCGGCAGGGCTCTGACGAATGTCCAAGCTGAATTTTCTCGCGGTGCTGCCGGAAACTTTGCTGCTGGCGGCCGCCTGCCTGGTCCTGGTGGCCGACCTGTTCGTGCCGGAGCGCCGTCGCAACGTGAGCTATTCGCTGTCGCTGACGGCGCTGGCGGCCGTTGCCTGGTGCTGCTGGAAGCTGCTGCAGGGGCAATCGGTGCAGTTCGCCTTCGGCGGCATGTTCGTCAGCGACCCGATGGCGCAGGTGCTGAAGCTGTTCGCCTGTCTGGCCACCGCGCTGGGTCTGGTGTACGCGCAGACCTATGCGCGCGCGCGTGCGATGTGGCGCGGCGAGCTGTTCTCCCTCGCGCTCTTCACGCTGCTGGGCGTGATGACGATGATTTCGGCCGACAACCTGCTGTTGATCTACCTCGGGCTGGAGTTGCAGTCGCTGGCCCTGTACGCGCTGGTCGCATTGCAGCGCGACCAGCCGCGTGCCGGGGAAGCGGCGATGAAGTATTTCGTGCTCGGCGCGCTGGCGTCCGGCTTCCTCCTGTACGGGATGTCGATGTTGTACGGGGCGACCGCAAGCCTCGACATCAACGAGATCGCCCACCGCATTTCCGCATCGCAGATCGCCAATCGCCCGGCGCTTGTCCTTGCGACCGTTTTCCTGGTGGCTGGAATCGGCTTCAAGCTGGGAGCGGCCCCATTCCACATGTGGGTGCCGGACGTGTACCAGGGGGCACCCACACCGGTGACGCTGCTGATCGCATCGGCGCCGAAGATCGCGGCCTTCGCAGTGGCCTTCCGCCTGCTGGTGCAGGGGCTGGCGCCCGTGTCGGGCGACTGGCACCTGATGCTGCTGCTGCTCGCGCTGGCCTCGCTGGCCGTAGGCAACCTGACCGCGGTGGCTCAAAGCAACCTCAAGCGCATGCTGGGGTACTCGACCATCGGACAGATGGGCTTCATGCTGCTCGCGATGCAGTCCGGTGTCTTTGGCGGCACGGCGGCGAGCGCTGCGACGGCTTATGGAGCCGCGATGTTCTATGTGCTGACCTACGCGCTGGCCACGCTGGTCGCCTTCGGTGTCGTGCTGCTGTTGACGCGAGAGGGATTCGAGGCGGAGGAAATCTCCGACCTGCGAGGCCTGTTCCATCACCGCCCGTGGTACGCGTTCGTGATGGCGCTGGCGATGTTTTCGCTGGCGGGTGTGCCGCCGACGGTCGGCTTCTACGCGAAGCTGGTGGTGCTGCAGGCCCTGCTGGCGGACACCTCGCCCGTTCCCGTGGTGTGGATCGCGGTGATCGCCGTGCTGTTCTCGCTGGTCGGCGCGTTCTACTACGTGCGCGTCGTCAAGGTGATGTATTTTGACCCGCCGGGCCCCGATCAGCCGCTCGAAGCCGCCCCCGACATGAAAATCGCGCTAACCGCCAATGGCCTTGCGGTGATCGTGCTCGGTGTGTTGCCCCAGTACCTGATCGGACTGTGTTCGACCGCGATGCTGCGCACGCTGGGCGGATGACAGCGGGTCGAATTTTGATTGACGATCGCCCCCCTCACCCCTTCTCCCCCTCCCCGAGGGAGAGGGGAAATTTCGTGCGGGAAATGGTTGCGAACCATTTCCCGCAAGCGCGGTAGGCAGTGCCCCACCGTACGCGCCGGATCGACGAGGAGGCCGCGTGCGCGGGGCGGGGTGCCGACGCGCTGGCCGAGACCACACTGCACACCCGGCTCGCCTACGAGGGCGGCATGCTGCGCCTTCACCGCGACATCGTGCGGTGTCCGGACGGGCACATAGCGTACCGCGAGTTTGTCAGGCACCCGGGCGCGGTGATGGTGATTCCATTGCTGGACGCCGATCACGTGCTGCTGGAACGGCAGTTCCGCTATCCCCTGGGGCGCGCGTTCATCGAATTTCCCGCCGGCAAGCTCGACCGGGGCGAGGGCCCGCTCGATTGCGCCCAACGCGAACTGCTCGAGGAAACCGGGTATCGCGCCGACCACTGGAGCCACTTGGGCGGATTTCACAACGCGATCGGCTACAGCGACGAACGGATCGACATCTTTATGGCGCGCTCGCTGACGCTGGACACCGCCCGGCGCGATCCTGGCGAGGTCCTGGAGCTGTTCAGCGCGCCCTGGCGCGAGCTCGATCAATGGGTGCGTGACGGCCGCATCGTGGACGGCAAGACTATCATCGGCATCTGCTGGATGGGGCGCAGTCTGGACGCCCTCTGACCCACCTTCGCCGGTGTGGCGGCTTCGGCGGGCTTGCCCGCCGTAGCGCCGCCAGGCGCGAAGGCGGATCACCGATCGGCCGAAACCGCGATCGGATCGCTCGCCGGGAAAGTCTCGGACAACGCTTCGTCCAGCAACTCATCCAGTTGACGCGGTCGCGGTTCGAAGGCAGGGGCCTCGCGTGGCGCCCGGTCCCTGTCGTCCGGACCCGGGTCGTCCAGAACCAACGACTGTGGCTGCAGTTGCACCGGAGCCTCCGGCTGCGTGCCCTTCACGTCCAAGCGATCGTCCGGCGCCGCCATCGGTGTTTCCAGTCGCGGCGGAACCTCGCGCAGCGCCTCGTCGGGCAGGTGCTCGTCCACAGCTACCCGCTCCGCTTCGCCCGGCGCCGGCTCCTCGCCGAGCACCTCGTCATTGAGCACCTCGTCATTGAGCACCTCGTCATCCAGCGCCTCCAGCGCATCGTCGAGTTCGTCATGGGGAGGCCGCGCCACAGATGCACCCGCCTCGATCTGTCCAGCGCGCGCTGCCTCCTCGTCGGTCGTCATCACGCTGCGCAGGAATTCCTCGAGCTCGACCGTCTTGTCGGCTTCAGGGACTTCTTCCTTGCTGACAAGCCATGCGACGCGGACCATGGTCTGCCTTCGAGTGCAAGTGCGCGGGCGTTGGTCGGAAAGCGAACTCGACTGACGGGAATGCTTGCACACCTCGGGCGTGTCATCCCACGCTGCCATCCGGGTCGATTGGAAGGATTCGTCCAAGGCAGATCCGAGCCCGAAGGCAGGCGTTCCCCGCGTATGTGAGCGGCTGCCTCGCGCTATCGCCTTGTGCGGATTGCGCTACATGTTCGAATAGTTCGGGCCACCTCCGCCCTCGGGAGCTACCCACACGATGTTCTGGGTTGGATCCTTGATGTCACACGTCTTGCAATGGACGCAATTTTGCGCGTTGATCTGCAACCGCTGCGCCCCCGCCTCGGAGACGAATTCGTAGACGCCCGCCGGACAGTAGCGGGACTCCGGCCCTGCGTACTTCGCCAGATTCACCTGCACCGGCACGGCCGCATCCTTCAAGGTCAGGTGCGGCGGCTGGTTTTCATCGTGATTGGTGTTGGACACGTATACGGAAGAGAGCCGGTCGAAGGTGATCTTTCCGTCGGGTTTCGGATATTCGATCGGCGTGCATTCGGCCGCGGGGCGCAGCTTGGCGTAGTCCGGGGTATCGCGGTGCAGTGTCCAGGGCGCGCGCCCGCGCAGCAGCACTTGATCGATACCGAACATCAGCGTGCCGAGCCAGAGGCCCTTGTCCATCCAAGGCTTGAAGTTGCGCGCGCGATGCAGTTCTTCGCGCAGCCATGAGCGCTCGAACTCACGCGGATACTGCTCCAGCACGTCATGGCTGCGGCCGGCCGCAATCGCCTCGAAGGCGGCATCGGCGGCCAGCATTCCCGATTTCATGGCGGCATGGCTGCCCTTGATGCGCGAGGCATTCAGGAAACCGGCTTCGTCCCCGATCAAGGCCCCACCGGCAAACACCAGCGTCGGCAGCGATTGCAACCCGCCGGCGGTGATCGCACGTGCGCCGTACCCGATGCGGCGACCGCTTTCGAATGTCGGCCGCACGGCCGGGTGGAGCTTGAAACGCTGGAATTCCTCGAAGGGGGACAGGTAGGGATTGGTGTAGCCCAGGCCGACCACGAAGCCGACTGCCACCAGGCGGTCCTGCATGTGATACATGAAGGACCCGCCATACGTGCTCGAATCGAGCGGCCACCCGGCGGTATGAACCACGCGGCCCGCCTGATGCTGGCTGGCGGAGACCTCCCACAACTCCTTGATGCCGATCCCGTACGTCTGCGGGTCCCGCCCGCGATCCAATCCACGGCCACCGATCAGCTGGCGGCCGAGCTGGCCGCGTGCTCCCTCGCCGAATAGCGTGTAACCGGCGTGCAGCTCGACTCCAGGCTGGAAGTTCGCCGTCGGCTGCCCATCGCGGCCGATCCCGAGGTTGCCGGTTGCCACTCCGAGCACTTCGCCGGCTGGACCTGACAGCACTTCCGTGGCCGCAAAACCGGCGAATATCTCGACGCCGAGTGCCTCGGCTTGCCGGCCCATCCAGCGCACCAGGCTGCCGAGGCTGATGACGTAGTTCCCGTGATTGCGAAAGCAGGCCGGCAGCATCCAACCCGGCAAGGCCGTCGCCTGCCGCTCGCTCAGGAACAGCAAGTGATCGGACGTGACCGGAGTGTCGACGGGCGCCTTCAGTTCCTTCCAGTCGGGCAGCAGTTCGTCCAGAGCGCGCGGATCCATGACAGCGCCCGACAGGATGTGCGCGCCGATTTCCGAGCCCTTCTCCAGCACGCACACGCTCAATTCGCGGCCGGCCTGTTGCGCACGCTGCTTCAAGCGGATCGCCGCGGCCAGACCGGCCGGGCCGCCACCGACGATGACTACGTCGTATTGCATCACTTCGCGTGCGGCGTCCGGCATCAGACTCCCCCCTACGACAGACCCAGGCGTCATTCTAGTGTGCGATGATTTTGCCCATTCAGCAGGCCGTTGAAAAACGGCGCGGGCAGGCCTGGCTTGCGACCGGGGAGCGGACCTGTACGGAGTGGTCGCGCCGGCACCGCAGGTCGCAAATCGAGCCGCGCAGTAGCTTTGCAACGGCCTGAACGGGGGGATGCGCATGAGTGTTAACCTGAAAGAGAAAGTCGCTTTCGTCAGCGGCGCCTCCAGTGGCATCGGGGCGCGCTGCGCTCGTGTGCTCGCGGCGGCCGGCGCTAACGTCGTACTGGCGGCGCGGCGCCTGTCCCGGTTGAAGGAGTTGCGGGCCGAGATCGAAGCTGCCGGCGGCGCGGCCCACGCCACCCAGCTCGACGTGACCGACCTCGACAGCGTGCAAAGCGCCGTGGCGGAGGCCGAGTCCCAGTGCGGCGCGCTCGACATTCTGATCAACAATTCAGGCGTCGCCACCACGCAGCTTCTGACGGACGTGGAGGAAGCCGATTACGAACGCCTGTTCGACACCAACGTGCGGGGAGCGTTTTTCCTGTCGCAGGCCGTCGGGCGGCGCATGATCGAGCACAGCCGCTCCAATGCGGGATTTCGCGGGCGTATCGTCAACGTTGCCTCGGTCGCCGGTTTGCGTGCAGTGCCGCGGCTGGGTGCCTACGGAATGACCAAAGCCGCCATCATCCAGATGACGCGGGTGCAGGCTCTGGAATGGGGCCGATTCGGCATCAACGTGAACGCGATCTGCCCCGGCTATGTGCGCACCGAAATGAACGAGGCGGTGTGGGACACCGAGGGTGGTCAACGCTTGATCCAGTCGCTGCCGAGGCAGCGCATCGGGACGGTTGAGGACCTCGATGGCCTTATCCTGCTGTTGGCGTCGGACGAGAGCGAAATGATCAATGGAGCCGTGATCTCCATCGACGACGGCATGTCGCTCTCCTGAGCGGCGTTAGAATTTCTGCGTCAAGCATTCGGAGCGGTCCATGAACAAGCTTTTTGCGTCGGCGCAGGCTGCGCTGGACGGCGTGGTGCAGGACGGCCAGACGATCGCGGTCGGCGGATTCGGTGTGTGCGGCGTGCCCGAGGCGCTGATCGATGCGCTGAGGGCCTCCGGCGCGAAGAACCTGACCTGCGTCAGCAACAACGCGGGCCTGGATGATTTCGGACTGGGGCTGCTGCTCGGCACGCGGCAGATCCGCAAGATGATTGCGTCGTACGTCGGCGAGAACAAGGAGTTCGAGCGCCAGTACCTGGCCGGTGAGCTGCAACTGGAGTTCACGCCGCAGGGAACACTGGCCGAGCGGATGCGGGCCGGCGGCGCCGGTATCCCGGCGTTCTTCACCAAAACCGGCTACGGGACCGTCGTGGCCGAGGGCAAGGAAACGCGCGAGATCGACGGCGAGCACTACGTGATGGAGCGCTGGCTGCGCGCCGACGTGTCGCTCGTCAGGGCCTGGAAAGCGGACCGGCAGGGCAACCTGATCTATCGGAAGACGGCCCGCAACTTCAACCCGGTGGTGGCCATGTGCGGGCGGGTCACCATCGCCGAGGTCGAGATGCTGGTCGAAAATGGCACGCTCGATCCGGACCACGTTCATACGCCCGGAATCTACGTCACGCGGCTGGTCGTCAATCCTCATCCCAGCCGCCGCATCGAGCAGCGCACGGTGCGCTCTACGGGAGCCTGACCATGGCCTGGAATCGTGAGCAAATGGCGCAGCGTGCCGCACAGGAATTGCGCGACGGCTTCTACGTGAATCTGGGGATCGGCATGCCCACGCAGGTGGCGAATTACATCCCGCCCGGCATGGATGTGATGCTGCAGTCCGAGAACGGGCTGCTGGGGATCGGTCCTTTTCCGACCGAGCAGGAGATCGACCCCGACCTGATCAATGCCGGCAAGCAACTCGTCACTGCGTTGCCGGGCTCGAGCTATTTCTCCAGCGCGGATTCGTTCGCGATGATCCGAGGAGGCCACATCGATCTGGCGATCCTGGGGGCCATGCAGGTGAGCCAGACCGGCGACCTCGCCAACTGGATGATTCCAGGCAAGCTGGTCAAGGGCATGGGCGGCGCGATGGATCTGGTGGCCGGAGTCGAGCGGGTGGTCGTGCTGATGGAGCACACGTCGAAGAACGGCGAGCACAAGATCCTGACGCGCTGCACGTTGCCGCTGACCGGCGTCGGCGTGGTTGATCGGATCATCACCGAGCTCGGGGTCTTCGATGTTGCCACCGCAGGCTTGACCGCCGTCGAGCTCGCGCCCGGGCTGACCCAGGAAGAGGTCCGCACCAGGACCGGGTGCCCCGTGCATTTCTCCGGCGCCCGCGCCCCCTAGCCGGCGCGCGGTCTGCCTGAATGGGCGGGCAACACGGCCACGGTGCGCATCATCACGGCGACGCCGGCGGCGCGCGCGCGCCTGCTGGACGGCGCGAAGCGGGAGCCGGCTTCAGCGAGCACCAGCAAGGCGACGCTGGATACGATCACCACGCGGAACCGTCGAGTTCACGACCGCTCGTTGTCGCGGTTGCATTGACAGGCGGCTACGCGCTGGTCGAGTTCGTCGGTGGGCTGTGGTCCGGATCGCTGGCCCTGCTGGCCGACAGCGGGCACCTGGCGACCGATGCGGCCGCATTGCTGTTCTCACTGGCTGCGAATCGGGTCGCGCAGCGGCCCGCGTCCGAAAAGCACTCGTTCGGCCTGGCGCGGGCCGAGGTGATCGCGGCGTTTGTCAACTCGCTTGCACTGTTGGCGGTCGTGGTGTGGCTGGTCATCGAGGGAATCGACCGCATCCGACACCCGGTGCGCGTCAACGGCATTGCAGTCGTCGTGATCGCCGCGGTCGGGTTGACCGTCAACCTGTCGGTCGCCTGGGCCTTGTCGCGTCATCGCGAGAACCTGAATATCCGCGCGGCGTTTCTGCATGTGCTGGGTGACCTGCTGGGATCGGTGGCGGCGCTGGTGTCCGGTGCGGTGATCTTTGCAACGGGTTACACGGTCGTCGACCCATTGCTCTCGATGCTGGTGAGCGGCCTGATCCTGCGCTCGGTGCTGGGGGTGTTGAAGGAGTCCACGCTGGTGCTGCTCGACAGCGTTCCGATGGGTGTCGAGTTCCGCAAGGTGGGGCAGACACTGGCCTGTATCGATGGCGTGCTGTCGGTGCACGATCTTCACGTGTGGGCCATGGTGCCCGGCCGCCACGCGGTCTCGGCCCATTTGCTGGTGGATCGGATCGAGCGCTGGCCGCACATTCTGCGCGAGGCGCGCAGCGTGCTGGCGCGCGATTTCGGCATCGATCACGTGACGCTGCAGCCCGAGTGGCTGCCGGTGCGCGATGTCAGGGAAACGATCGCGCTGCGCGAGATGCGTTGACCGTCGCGCACACGTTTACGGTGGCCCGGCGCGCGCCTTCGCAAGCGTGCGGGCGTCACCTCGCCAGAGCGCTCCGGACCGCATACAGCACACCCATCAGAATGGGCTGGTGCACCAGGTAGATCGTCAGCGGCCACCGGCCCATCCACTGCAATCCGCGCGCTGGCGCTGAATCCAGCCGCTGCAACAGCGGCGGCACTGCAAAACCGCGCCGCCGCCAGATCCCGGCCAGCCCGACGCCGATCGCCACCACCCCGAACCAAGGCACAAGCGGTACGTAATCCTCGGTCGCCGGCTTGTGGGCGATCAGGCCGATCCAGCTCACCCAGGCCGGATCGAAGCGGGCGTCGTGCACCGTCAGGCCCAGCGCCAGCAGCACGGCCCCCAACGCCAGGCTGAGCGATCCCCGAGCGGCCAGCGGGCGCGCCAGCAGCAGGGCGACCGCGACGAAGTGCAGGATGCCGAACCAGATCAGTCGCGGTCCGAACAGCCAGGCGCTGACGGCCGACACCAGGAGCGCGGCGCCCGCGATCTGAAGCCAGCGGCGCCAGAAGCGCGCGCTGGATCGTCCGGCGGCATCGCTCAGGCCCACGCCCAGGCCCGCGACCAGCACGAACTGCGACACGATCGCGTTGCGCCAGGCGATCCAGCCCGCTTCCTGCGTCATCTGGATATGCAGCCACCCGAAATAAGTCAGGTCGTAGATGAAGTGGTACCCGATCATCTGCGCGATCGCTACGCCCCGCGCCAGGTCGACCATCGCCAGTCGCGGCAGCGCGCGCGCGACGGGGACATCCTGAGTCGATCCGCTTTGCTTCGACCGGTCCGGCGCCCGCCGTCGAGGGTTTCCTGTCAATCGAGAGTCCGCGTGTCGTGTGGTGGTCTTGGTCGCTGGCACGGCCGGGAACGTCGGATAATACGGGGTTCACTTCACCCATCGAGATCTACAAGGAGCTTGCAGATGTCTCAGGCCGGCGTGCTCGGCGAGCTTGAACCGTACTGGATGCCGTTTTCCCCGAACAAGGAATTCAAGAAGGAGCCCCGGATGATTGTCCGGGCCGAAGGCATGTACCTGTACACGCCCGACGGCCGTGCACTGATCGACGCCTCAGCCGGGCTGTTCTGCGTTGCTGCCGGCCACTGTCGGCCGGAAATTGCGGAAGCCGTGTATGGCCAGCTCAAGACGCTCGATTACGCCGGCTCGTTCCTGCGGGCCCATCCGAAAGCGTTCGAGCTGGCCAACCGCGTGGCCGAGTACACGCCGGCCCCGCTGAACCGGGTGTTTTTTGTGAACTCCGGGTCGGAAGCCGTTGATACCGCAATGAAAATGGCGCTGATGTACCACCGCGTGCGGGGTCAGGCGCAACGGCAGATCTTCATTTCGCGGGAGCGCGCCTACCACGGGGTGAATATCGGCGGCGTGGCCCTGGCGGGCATGGTCAACAACCGGCGCGCCTTCGGCACGGGCCTGCCGGTTGTGTATCACATGCGGCATACCGCGTTGCCTGAAAATCGAATGGTCCGGGGTCAGCCCGAACACGGCGCCGAGCTGGCCGACGACCTGCAACGTTTCTGCCAACTGTATGGCGCGGAGAACATCGCAGCGGTATTCGTCGAGCCGACCGCGGGCTCGGTCGGGTGCCTGCCACCGCCCAAGGGCTATCTGGACCGGCTGCGCCAGATCTGCGATCAGAACGGGATCCTGCTGGTGTTCGACGAGGTGATCTGCGGCTGGGGCAGAATGGGGGCCAACTTCGGGGCACAGGCTTTCGGCGTGACGCCGGACCTGCTGACGATGGCCAAGGCCTTGACCAACGGCGCCCAGCCGATGGGTGCCGTGGCGGCGCGCCAGGCGATCTACGACGCCATCACGGACGCCGGCCCGGAGCGGGGTATCGAGTTTTTCCACGGCTATACGTACTCGGCCCACCCGGCCGCCTGCGCAGCCGGGTTGGCGATGATCGACATCTTCGCCAAGGATCGGCTGATCGAACGGGCAGCCGCCATGAGCCCTTATTTTGCCGACGCGGTGCACGCGCTGTCGGATCTGCGGTGCGTGGCGGACATCCGGTCGTTCGGAATGCTGGCTGCGGTGGAGCTGCAGCCACAGGGCACCCCGGGCAGCCGCGGTCACGAAATTCAGAAAAGGCTTTATGACCGCGGGCTTCACGTAAAAAGCACGGGTGAATCGCTGATTCTGGCGCCGCCTTTGGTGGCCGAGCGCAGCCACATCGACGAAATCGCGGGCAAGCTGCGCGCGGTCCTATCAGAAGTCTGACTTCGAAACAACTCGACGAATCTCCGGCTCGGGACACGAGTCGGTATACTTCCGTCGCGTTGCACCGGCCGTGTACGCGAGATGACCAAATACGTGTTCGTCACCGGTGGCGTCGTGTCCTCGCTGGGCAAGGGGATCGCAGCCGCCTCCCTCGCCGCGATTCTCGAGTCGCGCGGTCTGAAAGTCACCCTAGTCAAGCTCGATCCCTACATCAACGTCGACCCCGGGACGATGAGTCCGTTCCAGCACGGCGAAGTCTTCGTCACCGAGGACGGTGCCGAAACCGACCTGGACCTGGGTCACTACGAGCGTTTCATCTCGGCGCGCATGCGCCGGGTCAACAATTTCACGACCGGACAGATCTACGAGTCGGTGATCCGCAAGGAGCGGCGCGGCGACTACCTGGGAAAGACGGTTCAGGTCATTCCCCACGTGACGAACGAGATCCAGGACTTTATTGAACGCGGTGCCAAGGCGGCCTGGAGCGGCCGCACCGATGTGGCGATCGTCGAAATCGGCGGCACGGTGGGCGATATCGAGTCGTTGCCGTTCCTCGAAGCGGCGCGCCAGATGAGTTTGCGGCTCGGTCCGGGCTCGGCCTGCTACGTGCACCTGACGCTGGTTCCGTTCATCCCGGCCGCCGGGGAACTGAAGACGAAGCCCACCCAGCACAGCGTGCAGAAGCTGCGCGAGATCGGGATCTCGCCTGACGTTCTGCTGTGCCGGGCCGACCGGCCCATCCCCGAGGACGAACGAGCCAAGATCTCGCTGTTCTCCAACGTCGCACTCGATGCGGTGATTTCGGCGTGGGACGTCGACTCGATCTACAAGATTCCTTCGATGCTGCACCGTCAAGGGCTCGATGAGATCGTGTGCTTCCGCCTCGGCACGGTTGCCAAGCCGGCGGACCTTACGCTGTGGGATCGCCTGGTCGAAAGTCTTGAGCACCCGCTGCACGAGGTGCGAGTTGGCATGGTCGGCAAGTACGTCGAGCTGTCGGACTCGTACAAGTCGCTCAACGAGGCGCTGGTTCACGCGGGAATCCATACGCGCACGCGCGTGAAGATCGAGTACGTGGACTCCGAGCAGATCGAGGGCGGAGGTCTGCCCGACCTGTCGGGACTTGATGCGATCCTGGTTCCGGGTGGTTTCGGCCGGCGCGGTGCCGAGGGCAAGATCGAGGCAATCCGCTTTGCGCGCGAGCGCGGCGTGCCCTACCTGGGGATCTGCTTCGGGATGCAGCTGGCCACCGTCGAGTTCGCGCGCAATGTGTGTGGACTGAAGCAGGCCAACAGCACTGAATTCGAGCGCGATACCCCCCATCCGGTGGTCGCGCTGATCACCGAATGGACCGACCGCGGCGGGCAGATCGAGAATCGAAACGAAGGCTCGGATCTGGGCGGCACGATGCGGCTGGGTGCTCAAAAGTGCCCGGTTGAGTCGGGATCGATCGCATACCGGATCTACGGTCCTGAGGTCAACGAGCGCCATCGGCACCGTTACGAGGTCAACAACAACTACGTGACCCAGCTCGAAGCCAAGGGCATGCGTTTTCCCGCGCGTACCCCGGTCGAGCACCTTCCGGAAATCATGGAGTTGCCGTCTCACCGATTCTTCTTTGGCGTGCAGTTTCACCCGGAATTCACATCGACGCCGCGTGCCGGCCATCCGCTGTTCAAAGCGTTCATCCAGGCGGCGCTCGCCTACCAGCAGGAGCGTCTGGGCGGCGCGCTGCGGATGGCGGTTGCATGAATCTGTGCGGACACGACGTCGGGCTCGACCGTCCCCTGTTCCTGATCGCCGGCACGTGCGTGGTCGAATCGCAGCAGCTCGTGCTCGACGTGGCCGGCCGCCTGAAGGAGATCACCGCTCGCCTCGGAGTGCCGTTCGTGTTCAAGGCCAGCTACGACAAGGCCAATCGCAGCTCGGCCGGCTCGTTTCGCGGATTGGGCTTCGAGCAGGGCTTGCGCATCCTGGCTGAGGTGCGTCGCCAGCTCGATGTACCGGTCCTGACCGACGTGCACACGATCGAGGAAGTCGATCCGGTGGCCGCCATCGTCGACGTTCTTCAGACGCCGGCCTTTTTATGCCGCCAGACCGATTTCGTGCAGGCCTGCGCCCGCAGCGGCCGGCCGGTCAATATCAAGAAGGGTCAGTTCCTTGCGCCGTCCGACATGAAGAACGTGATCGACAAGGCGCGCGATGCGGCCCGCGAAGCGGGTCTGGATAGCGATCGTTTTCTGGCGTGTGAGCGTGGAGTCTCGTTCGGCTACCACAACCTGGTGAGCGACATGCGGTCGCTGTCGATCCTGCGCGCGACCGGCTGCCCGGTGGTGTTCGACGCCACCCATTCGGTGCAGCTGCCAGGCGGCCTGGGGTCGGTCAGCGGTGGCCAGCGCGAATTCGTGCCCGTGCTCGCACGGGCGGCCGTCGCCACGGGGGTCGCCGGGCTTTTCATGGAAACGCACCCAAGACCTGCCGAGGCGCTGTCCGACGGGCCCAATGCGGTGCCGCTGGCACGCATGCCGGAGCTGCTCGAAACGCTGGTCGAGCTGGATCAGGTCACCAAGAAGCACGGATTTCTGGAAACTGCCTTCGAATAGATATGAGCGCGATCGTTGATATTGTGGGCCGCGAGATTCTCGACTCCCGCGGCAACCCGACTGTTGAGTGCGATGTGCTGCTGGAAAGCGGCGTGATGGGAAGGGCCGCGGTCCCGAGCGGCGCCTCGACCGGCACGCGCGAGGCCGTCGAACTGCGCGACGGCGACACCGGCCGCTACTCGGGCAAGGGTGTGCTGAAGGCGGTCGAGCACGTGAACACCGAGATCTCGGAGGCGATCATGGGCCTGGAAGCCGCCGAGCAGGCCTTTCTCGACCGGACGCTGATCGAGCTGGACGGCACCGAGAACAAGGCACGGCTGGGCGCCAATTCGCTGTTGGCGGTCTCGCTGGCGGTCGCGCGTGCGGCGGCTGAAGAGGCAGGGCTTCCCCTTTACCGCTATCTGGGCGGCGTGGGTGCCATCACCATGCCGGTGCCGATGATGAACATCATCAACGGGGGCGCTCACGCCGACAACAATCTGGATGTGCAGGAATTCATGATCGTGCCGTTCGGCGCTCCCAGCTTCTCGGAGGCCCTGCGCTACGGCGCGGAAGTCTTCCACGCGTTGAAGCGCCTGCTGCACGACCGAGGGCTCAGTACCGCGGTCGGCGACGAAGGCGGGTTTGCGCCCAGCGTACGCAACCACGAGGAAGCCATCGAACTGATCTTGCAGGCGATCCGGGAGGCGGGGTTCGAAGTCGGATCGCAGATCGGGCTGGCCCTGGACTGCGCCAGCTCGGAGTTTCACCGCGATGGCAAGTATCGACTGGAAGCGGAGAACCTTTCATTGTCGGCCGGCGATTTCGCGAACCTGCTGGGGCAGTGGTGCGACCGCTACCCGATCCTGTCGATCGAGGACGGCATGGCGGAGGACGATTGGAGCGGATGGGAGACGCTGACCGAGCGCCTCGGCGCGCGCATCCAGCTCGTCGGCGACGACCTGTTTGTCACCAACACGCGCATCCTGGCTGAGGGAATTCGTCGCGGCGTGGCCAATTCGGTGCTGATCAAGGTGAACCAGATCGGCACCCTGACCGAGACCTTTGCTGCCATCGAGATGGCCAGGCGCGCGGGCTACAGCGCGGTGATCAGCCACCGCTCTGGCGAGACGGAGGATTCGACCATTGCGGACATCGCGGTGGCCACCAACGTCGGCCAGATCAAGACGGGCTCGCTGTCGCGTAGCGATCGAGTTGCCAAGTACAACCAGCTGCTGCGGATCGAGGAAGACCTGGGCGAGGTGGCCACCTATGCGGGACGCGGGGCGTTCGGTCACCTGGACTAGATCGCCGTGAGACGGCTGGCGATGATCCTGGCAGTCCTGCTGCTGGCGATCCAGTGGCCGCTGTGGTTCGGCCGGGGCGGGTGGTTCCGGGTCTGGGATCTGCAGCACCAGCTAGAGTCGCAACGATCCGACAACGCCGTCCTGGATGCCCGCAATGCGGCTCGCTCGGCCGAGTTGCGCAGCCTGGACCAGGGCCGCGAGGCGATCGAGGAACGCGCGCGCGAGGACCTGCACCTGATGCGCAACGACGAGATCTTTTTCCAGCAGCTGCCGTCTCAGACCACGACGGCCAGCGCCGGAGTCGGACCTGCTCGAGGCCCGTAATCGGAAGGCTCCCGTCTTCTGTGTCTCGTCTGGCGTTTGGTCCGGCTGCTGACTCAATGCTGGGCGTCGGGCCGGGTCGCCTCGCTGGACCCGGTGGCAAACAGCTGACCCACGTCGACCGCATCGAACGCATAGTGCGCGCCACAGAACTCGCAGGTGACGCTGACCAAACCTTGCTCGGCCAGGATCGAGTCGACTTCAGGGCGACCCAGCGTGAGCAGCATGCGGCCCGTTCGGTCGCGCGAGCAGGTGCAGGCAAAGCGGGGCGTAACCGGCGCATAGCGCTCGAGGCGCTCCTGCCAGAACAGCCGATGGACCATCTCCTCGGCGGAGGACTCGAGCAGCTCGGCCGAAGAAACCGTATCGGACAGGGTGGTGGTCCTGCGCCACGCGTCCTCGTCCTGCTCGGCGCCCGAAGCTGACGGTCGCGCGATGCGTTGCAGCAACAGACCGGTCGCTGCGCGCCCGTCGGCTGCCAGCCAAAGGCGCGACTCGATCTGCTCGGACTGCCTGAGGTAAGCCTCCAGCGCCTCGGCCACGCTCGATCCTTGCAGCGGAACGATTCCCTGGTATCGCTGCTGACCGGCCGGGCTCTTGCCCGGGTCGAGTGTGATCGCGCAGCGCCCCTGGCCGCCCGCGTTGACCAGCTCGTGCCAGCCCGCGTCAACCTCGATGCGGGCGTCGGTGCGCAGCTTCGCCGTGGCGCGGTAGGCCAGGTCCGGCCGGCATTCGACCACCAGCAGCTGAACCGGTCCGTCGCCATGTATCTGCAGAATCAGGTTGCCGGCGAATTTGATGGTCGCCGCCAGCAGCGTTGCGGCCGCGGTGGTCTCGCCCAGCAGGCGCAGCACCGGTTCGGGGTAGGCGTGCAGTGCCGTCATGCGCTGCCATGACTGGCTCAACCGCACCACCTCGCCGCGCACCGGCGCCTGGTGAAACAGGAACTTCAAAAGCCGATCCGGCATCGTGCGCCTACCCGATCCGCTTCAGTGCCGCCCGGTAGCGGCGCCCGCGTGCCACATACGTCTGCGCGGCAGCCCGCGATCGCTCGATATCGGCTGGTTCCAGGCGGCGTACGACCTTCCCCGGGCTGCCGAGCACCAGGCTGCCGTCGGCAATCTGCTTGCCCTCGGTGATCAGGCTGCAGGCGCCGATCAGACAGCTGCGTCCGATCACGGCGCCGTTCAGGATCACGGCCTGGATTCCGATCAGGCTGTCGTCGCCGATCGTGCAGCCATGCAACATCACGTGGTGACCCACGGTGACGCCCCGGCCCAGCGTCAGCGCAAAGCCCGGATCGGTATGCAGCGTGCAGCTGTCCTGACAGTTGCTGTCGGGCCCCAGCACGATGGGCTCATTGTCGCCGCGCAGGGTGGCGAAGGGCCACACGCTGACATTGGGGCCGACGGTGACCTGCCCGATCAGCACGGCCGTCTCGTGGACGAACGCGCTTGGATCAATCTGCGGGGTCCAGTCGCCAAGCTGGTAAATTGGCATCGATTGCAGCCTCCAGCGCCGGGTTTGCCTCCCGGCGTGTGGAGGATTGTATCCAGGGTCCGCTTGCTCACTCACGGGTCACAGTCACGAGTCACACTCACGAAGCTTGCCTGCCACCTCTCGCGGCGTGCTCCGCAAGCAGGTTGAACGGCCATTGTTACTTGTCCAGGGCGCACCGATAGATGGCTCAGCTGTTTTCGATCCACCCGCGCAACCCCCAGGTGCGATTGCTTAAGCAGGCCGCGCTGATTCTGGACAGCGGTGGAATCGGAGCCATCCCGACCGATTCCAGCTACGCATTGGCCTGCCATCTGGATGACAAGCAGGCCGTGGACAGGATCCGCCAGCTGCGCCGACTCGACGATCGGCACCTGATGACGTTGATGTGCCGCGACCTGTCCGAAATCGCGACCTACGCCCAGGTGGACAACACGATGTACCGGATGTTGCGGCAAGCGACTCCTGGACCATTCACGTTTATTCTGCAAGCGACGCGCGAGGTGCCGCGCCGGCTGTCGCACCCTTCGCGCAAGACGATCGGAATCCGCGTGCCCGATCATGCGGTGGCGCTCGGCCTGTTGGCACAATTGGCGCAGCCGCTGATCGCCACGACACTGCAGTTGCCCGGTGACCTGGTCCCGATGACGGAGGCGAGCGACATCCGAACCCGCCTTCAGCACGAGCTCGATCTGGTCATCGACTCGGGCAGCTGCGGGCTGCAGCCGACCACGGTGGTCGATCTGACCGGCCCTTCGCCCGTGGTCGTGCGACAGGGCAGCGGCGACGCCGGCGCCTTGGGTTTGCAGGCCGCCTTTGGTTTACAGCCCGACTGATAGACTGTGCTCGGGAGGCAGGACGGCCTTTCCGTCCACTGGCATGGGACAATCGCTGAATAGGGTGATTACGGCCGTGTTGCGCCTCGCGCCGGCCGCGCGATCCGATGTACGCTGACCGCGTCCTTTCGGGCATGCGCCCGACCGGCGCCATGCACATCGGCCACTATCACGGCGCACTGAAGAACTGGATCCGCCTGCAGGACGAGCATCCGTGCTTCTTCTTCGTGGCCGATTGGCATGCGCTGACGACCCACTACGAGTCCACGGAAGTGCTGTCGGCCAGCGTGTGGGAGATGCTGATCGACTGGTTCGCTGCCGGCATCGATCCGGCCAAGGCCACCGTCTTCATGCAGTCGCGCGTTCCGGAGCATGCCGAGCTGTTCCTGCTGCTTGCGATGGCCACGCCGCTGGGCTGGCTGGAACGGGTTCCGACCTACAAGGACCAGATCGAGCGGCTGCGCGACCGCGATCTTTCGACTTATGGATTCCTCGGTTACCCGTTGATGCAGGCAGCCGACATTCTGATCTACCGCTCCAACCTGGTTCCGGTCGGCGACGATCAGGTGCCTCACATCGAAATGACGCGCGAGATCGCGCGCCGGTTCAATCACCTGTTCGGGCGCGAGCCGGGCTTCGAGGAAAAGGCGCTGGCGGCGGTCAAGAAGCTGGGCGTCCGGCGCAGCAAGCGCTATTTGGAACTGCGCGCGCGCTACCAGGAGCACGGTGACGAGGAAGCCTTGGAGCAGGGCCGGGCCCTGCTGGCAGAGTCGCAAAACCTCTCGCTGGGAGACCGCGAGCGGATGTTCGGGTACCTGGAGGGCACGCGCCGCGTGATCCTGGTGGAGCCGGAGGCCGTTTTGACCACCTCGCCCCGCCTTCCCGGAACCGATGGGCAGAAGATGTCCAAGAGCTACGGCAACGACGTGTCGATGCGGGAAGAGCCCAAGGTCCTGACCGACAAGATCCGCCGGATGGTGACCGATCCGGCCCGCGTGCGACGCACGGATCCCGGCGAGCCCGAACGCTGTCCGGTGTGGCAGCTGCACCTGGTGTACTCGAACCAGAGCACGCAGGAATGGGTCCAGAAGGGTTGCCGCACGGCGGGCATCGGCTGCCTCGATTGCAAGCAGCCCGTGATCGACGCGATGCTGGCCGAGCAGGAGCCTTGGCGACAGCGTGCCCAGCCGTACCTGGACGATCCGTCGCTGTTGCGGTCGATCGTGGCCGATGGCTGCGACCGAGCACGCGCTGTGGCCCAGGAGACGATGCGCGACGTACGCGAGGCGATGGGTCTTGCCTACACCTGAGACTTTCCCCCCTCATTCACATTGGCTTGGGCAGAGGGGCGTGCGCGCTTCGGAAGACGATGCTCGTCCACCCTCGGAATGGATTCTGCGCTGGTGCGCGCGGCTGGCGCCCGGATCCGACGTGCTCGATGTGGCGTGCGGATCGGGTCGCCACAGTCGTGCGCTCGCCGCGCTCGGTCATCGGGTGAACGCGGTCGACATCGACGCCTCCTGTGGGACCGCTTTAGCCGGGATGGCCGGCGTTCGGTTCCGCGCGCTGGATCTGGAAAACGCCCCGTGGCCGTTCGAGGGACAGCACTACGACGCGATCGTGGTCGCCAACTACCTGTATCGGCCGAGGCTGCCCCTGCTCGCAGAAGCTTTGCGCGAGGGCGGCATTCTGGTTTACGAGACGTTCGCGACCGGCAATGAGCAGTTTGGCCGGCCGAGCAATCCGGCGTTCCTGCTGGCCCCGTTCGAACTGGCGGCCTGTTTCGCACCGAAGCTGCACGTGCTGGCATTCGAGGACGGGGTGCGCGAACGACCGACCCCGGCCCGAGTCCAACGGCTGTGCGCAGTCAGGACGCAAGCCGCGCGGGTGGACCGCTTGCTGCTGGCCGACCCGCGATGAGGCACGTGTAAAATTCCGAGCCTTCGAATGGTGCGGCCAACCATGATCAAGGGCAGTCTGGTAGCCATCGTTTCGCCGATGCACGAAGATGGGTCGCTCGATCTGGAGGCGCTGCGTCGCCTCGTCGACTGGCACGTCGGCGAGGGTACCCAGGCGATCGTGGTCGTGGGTACGACCGGCGAGTCGCCCACGGTCGACCCCCACGAGCACGTCGAGCTGATACGCACTGCAGTACAGGCGGCGCGCGGCCGGGTACCGGTGGTGGCCGGCACCGGAGCCAATTCGACGCGCGAGGCCATCGAGCTGACGGCGCGGGCGCGAGAGGTCGGCGCCAATGCGACGCTGCAGGTGGTTCCGTACTACAACAAACCGAACCAGGAAGGGCAGTACCGGCATTTCGTGGCAGTGGCCGAGGCGGTCGAGTTGCCGATGATCCTGTACAACGTTCCTGCGCGTACGGTTGCGGATCTGAGCGTCGAAACGACGCTGCGTCTGGCGCGGGTGCCCGGCATCGTGGGCTTGAAGGATGCAACGGGAGACCTGGCCAGGGCCGGGCAGCTTCTGCGCCGCCTGCCGTCCGATTTCGCCTTGTACAGTGGCAACGACGACTCGGCGCTTGCGCTCATGCTGCTGGGAGGACAGGGGGTCATCTCGGTCACCGCCAACGTCGCCCCCAAGCTGATGAGGCAGATGTGTGATGCCGCGTTGTCGTCTGAGCTGCCCAAGGCCCGGGCGTTGAACGCGCGCCTGATGCCGCTGCATACCGGCCTTTTCGTCGAACCCAACCCGATCCCGGTCAAATGGGCTTTGCAGCGAATGGGCAAGATCGAGGGTGGAATCCGGCTGCCTCTGGTTGCGCTGTCGCCCTCGGGCCGCGATACGGTCCAGGCCGCGCTGGACGAGGTTGTGCTGGGGTGAGATCCGGGGAGCGAGGTCGGTCGAGGATGAGCGGGTTGCAACATGCGATTCAAATGCCTGGGCGGCTCGTCGCCTCCCGGCGCCGTAGGGCCACGTGGTTTGCCTGCCTGCTGGCGCTCGCGCTGAGCGGCTGCGGGCTGTTCGGGTCGAAGCCATCGTCCGATCCCGGTGGCTACGGAGCCACGGCGACGCACCAGGGGCCATTGGAGGTTCCTCCGGACCTGGCGCCGCTTTCGAAGGACGATCGGTACGCTCTTCCCGATCAAGGGGTGTCGGCCAATGCGTTGCGTTCGGCGGGAGGCACCTCGTCAACCACCCAAACGGTCGCCTTGAGCAGCTCACATGCGCGCCTCGTGCGCGATGGCGCGCAGCGTTGGCTGGCGGTGGACCTGCCGCCGGAAAAGGCCTATCAAGTGGTGAAGGATTTCTGGCCGACGCAAGGCTGGAAGGTGGCGCTCGACGAACCCACCCTCGGAATCGTCGAGACCGACTGGCAGGAGAAGAGCGAAAAGGTCGATGACGGCGTGATCCGACATTTGTTGAACATGGTTCTGTCGACGGTCAACTCCACCGGCACCAAAGACCTGTACCGGACGCGCATCGAACGCACTCCCACGGACACCTCTGAAATCTTCATCACGCACCGAGGCCTGGAAGAGGTCTATACGGACAAGGACAAGGTTGCGAGCACGTGGCAGCCGCGGGCGCGCGACCCCGAGCTCGAAGCCGAGATGCTGCAGCGCCTGCTGGTTCGGTTCGAGACCGGTGAGGCTGCGCCGGTGGCCAAGGGCGGCGACAAGGCAACTGGCGTCGCGGCGGCAGCCACCGCGCTGGCGGGCGTCTCGCACGTGGTCAAGGACGGCTCCGAGTCGCATCTGGAGGTCGACGAGCCCTTCGATCGCGCCTGGCGGCGCGTCGGGCTGGCGCTGGATCGGGGCGGCTTTACGGTCGAGGATCGGGACCGCACCAAGGGGCTGTACTTCGTGCGCTACCTGGACCCCGACTACCAGGCGAAACAAAAAGAAGCGCGCGGGTTTTTCGCGCGGGTATTCGAATCGGACCCTAAGGTCGAGGCACAGCAATTCCGGGTCGCGTTGCTCACCGACGGCGACCGCACCACCGTGCGCGTCCAGGATAAGGACGGACAGCCCGCGGCCACTTCCGCGGGCGACCGCATCATCAAACAGCTCGATGAACAGATGCGCTAGCCGGCTATAGCGCGGGATGCTCCGTTTCTGCTGTCTTGGCTCGGGTAGTGGCGGTAATGCGTTCGTGGTCGAGGCGTCAGAAGGCCCAGACACGGTCAGGGTTCTGATCGACGACGGGTTCTCGCCGCGCGCACTGGAACGGCGGCTTGCGCGGGCAGGCGTCGATCCGGGTTCGCTGAGCGCGATCCTGGTCACGCACGAGCACAGCGACCATGCAGGCGGCGTCTGCGCCTTCGCCCAGCGCCGTCAAATCGGCGTCTACGCCACCGAAGGGACGGCGCTGGCGGCGGGTTTCGACCCGCCGCTTCGACGATATCGGATCCGCGCCGGTATCGAATTGCGCATGGGTCCGTTGCGGGTGCTGCCGATCGATGTGCCGCACGACGCCAGCGAGCCCGTTCAGTTCCTGCTGTCCGACGGCGAGCGGCGACTGGCGATTCTGACCGATTTGGGGCATCCGGCGCCCTCGGTCACCGGCGTGCTGTCGGGGCTTGATACGCTGGTGCTGGAGTTCAATCACGATCTGCAGATGCTGCGCCGTGGCCCTTATTCCCCATCGCTGAAGGCTCGGATCGAAAGCGACGTGGGGCACCTTTCCAACGCGCAGTCGGTGCAGTTTCTCGAGTCGATCGATCGCAGCCGTTTGACGCGCGTGGTGGCCGCGCACCTGAGTCGCACCAACAACCGCCCGCACCTCGCATTCGCAGCGCTCGAATGTGTCCGGTTGTCCGCCCGCGTCCAATTGGACGTGGCGGACCAGGCACTGGGGTTGCCCTGGAGGGCTGTGGGTTTGCCGTGAGCGACGCAAAAGAAAAGCCGGCATCATGCCGGCCTTCCTTCGAAGCCTGACCGCCGCTTACTTCTTCTGATCCTTGCTCTGATCGGCGGGGGCGGCCATCGGCGTTGCATCCTTCGCTGGCTCGGCCGGTGCGGGAGCGGGCGCGGGCGCAGCCATCGGCGCCGGGGCCGGGGCCGGCGCCGAGGCGGGCTTTTCACAGCCAGCCAGCATCGCGACCGACAACGAAGCAAGGGTCAGCAGTTTCTTCATGAGATTTCCTTTTGAAAAATGAGTCGTTAGTGTCGCGTCGATCACCGCGGTGACTCCGGTTCGCGCGGCGAACGTCAAACGAGCAGACGAGTACCTCGATCTCCCCAGACCCTTATTATAACTAGCGCAGCGCAGCAATTGTACGAGGGTGGCGTTGCGTACTCGCATCGGTCGGAGCAGTGGATCCTCCCGCCTTTCGGTTACCACCAGTCGGTTTTCGAAGCGCAGCACCCGCGCTCTTGGAAGGCCCTATACAAGGTGTAACCAGCCGGCCAGGTACCACTCGAACAGCCGGCTCGTCCCTGCAAGGGGCAAGCGGTGGCAGTCGTACGCCGCCAGCGCGCGCCGGTCTGCGAGCAATGTCAGGACGCGTCGTTCGGAGGGTTGCCGCAATGGAACCAGTTCCCCGTTGATGGCGAGGGTTCGATTTGAGTACAGCATCCGTGTGCGGCGATCGGTTTGCAGGCCGGTTCGCCTCGCGGCCTGAGCGAATCGCGCGGCGGTCATGGGACGACGCGGCGCCTCGAAGGACACGTTCGATTTCGGCTCACTGAGCTGGCGCAACAGCGCCCGCGCGATGTCCTTGCGAGCCGGCTGCCGCCGCAGCAGGTTGCGATGGGCCTGGTGGACCATCCACTCGGGCAGGCGTGCCGGGTGCCTGGAAGGGACGATACCGCGGTCGCGAAAAGCCGCCGGCGGGCTCTGACCATCGGTCGCCTGCAGCTCGCTCCAGATCGCCGCCAGATCGGCCCACGAAGGCGTCCTGAAGCCGATCGAGCACGTGATGCATTCACCGACTGCGACGCCCTCGTGGGCCACTCCGGGCGGCAGGTACAGCAGGTCGCCCGGCTCGAGCACCCATTCCTGCTGCGGGCGAAACCGGGCCAGGTGCTGGAGCGGAACGCCCGGCGCGCAGGCTGGATCGGGTCGCCGCTCGATTCGCCAGCGCCGTCGGCCGAGCGCCTGTAGCAGGAACACATCGTACGAGTCCACGTGCGGACCGACGCCGCCGCCGTCGGTGGCATAGCTGACCATCAGATCGTCCAGCCTTGCATCCGGCAGAAAGCGGAAACGCGCAATCAAGTCCGCGGCGGCATTCAACTGCAGATCGACACCTTGCACGAGCAGCGTCCAGCCGGTGCGCTTGCGGGAAGGAATGCTGGCGCGCCGGAACGGCCCGTGTCGCAATTGCCATCGGCTGCCCGACCGCTCGACCAGACGCGACTCGACCTGCTCTCGTGCGGCCAACTCGATCAGCATGCCGGGCGCGAATGGCGATTCGAAACCGGCCAGCGCCTGGCGCACCACCAGCGGCGTCCGCTGCCAATGGCGCGCCAGAAAAGCACGCACCGGCATCTTTCCCAGGTGGGTGAGGACGCTCAGGGCCGGCACCGAAGGCGGCGTCGCGGCGGCGTTGCTCATGCGCCCGATGCGCCGTCCGCGGTGCGCTGCCCCAGCTCGATCAACTCGAACACCAGGTCGAGCGCCGCACGTGGCGTCAGTCGCTCGGCGTCGATTTGCGCCAGGCGATCGCGCAGCGGGTCGGCTGCCGGGTGCGCAGGGGCCGCCGGCTGCGCGGCCTGGAACAGGTCGAGTTGATCGCCACCGGCGATCGCCCTTTGCTCGAGCTGCACCAGCAGGTTGCGAGCCCTGCGCAGCACGGCCCCCGGCACTCCGGCCAGCGCCGCCACCGCCAGCCCGTAGCTCTGGTTCGCGGGCCCATCCCGGACCTGGTGCAGGAACACGACCTTGCCGTTGGCTTCGGCGGCCGCAACGTGGACGTTGGCCACCTGCGACAGCCGCTGCGCGAGTTGGGTCAGCTCGAAATAGTGAGTCGCGAACAGCGTGAAACACCGGTTGCGAACGGCCAGCTCGTGCGCAATCGCCGCCGCCAGCGCCAGGCCGTCAAAGGTCGAAGTGCCTCGCCCGATCTCGTCCATCAGCACCAGGCTCAGCTCGCCGGCAGCGTTCAGGATCGAGGCCGCTTCGGTCATCTCGACCATGAAGGTGGAGGCACCCCGCGCCAGGTCGTCGCTGGCGCCGATGCGCGTCAGGATGCGATCGATCGGGCCGATGCGCGCGCTCGAGGCCGGCACGAAACTGCCGCAATACGCGAGCAGCACCACCAGGGCGACCGATCGCATGAAGGTCGACTTGCCACCCATGTTGGGGCCGGTGACGATCAGCATGCGGCGGTTCGGGTCGAGCCGGCAATCGTTGGGGACGTAGACCTCGAGGCTGCGCTCAACCACCGGGTGACGCGCCCCCTCGATCTGCAGCCCGGCCTCGGCCACGAGCTGTGGGCGGACCCAGTTGGCATGTGCCGCGTGCTCGGCGAACGCCGCCAGCGCATCGAGCGCGGCCAGCGCCTCGGCGGCGCGCAACACCGCGGGGACGTGTTCGATCACCTTCATCAGCACGGCGTCATACAGCTGGCGCTCCCGCGCGCGCGCGCGTTCCTGTGCCGACAACGCGCGGTCTTCGAAGGTTTTCAGCTCGGGCGTGATGTAGCGCTCCGCATTCTTCAGGGTCTGGCGCCGCCGGTAGTCGTCCGGAACCTTGTCGGTCTGGCCGTGCGTGACCTCGATATAGAAGCCGTGCACGCGGTTGTATTCCACGCGCAGGTTGGCGATGCCAGTGCGGGCGCGCTCTCTTGCTTCCAGGTCGATCAGGAACTGCCCGGTGTGATCGCGCAGCGCCCGCAGTTCGTCGAGCTCTGCGTCGTAGCCGTTGCGGATCACGTCGCCGTCCCGGGGCGAAACGGCCGGCTCTTCCAGCAGCGCTTGCACCAACTCTTCACCCAGTGCCGCAGGCAGCAGCAGGCCGTTGGCAAACTCCGAGGCGAGCGGCGCCTCCTCCAGCAGGCGGGCCGATGCCTCGATCTGCGCAATGGGAGCCAGTGCGTCGCGCAGCGCTGCGAGCTCTCGTGGCCGGGCCGACTTCAGAGCGATCCGGCTGCCGATGCGGTCCAGATCAGGCAGCTTTGCGAGCGCCTGCCGAATCGGCGCGCTGCACGGGGAATCGAGCAAGGCCTCGATGACCTGATGCCGCCCTTGTGCGCTCTGGCGATCACGCAGAGGCTGGTTCAGCCAAAGGCGCATGCGACGGCTTCCCATCCCGCTGCGGCAGCGATCCAGCACCGAGAGCAGGCAAGGCCCGTCGGGGTTGTGCAGCGCCTGTGCAAGCTCCAGGTTGCGGCGGGTGGCGGGGTCCAGTCCGATGGTGTCCGACTCGCTCTCGAAGCGCAGGTGGGTCACGTGGCTCAGGCGCTGTTTCTGCGTCTGCTCGGCATAACCGAGCAGCGCCGCGCACGCCGCCAGCGCTGCCGCATGCCCACCGATGCCAAAGGCTTCCAGGTGCGATACCCCGAGCAACTCCTGCAGGCGCTGCTCGCCCAGCTTGGAGTCGAAATGCCACTCGTTCAACGTCCGTACACAGGCCCCCGCCGGCAGCGTGTTGCGTGCCGATTCGGCTACCAGGATCTCGGCCGGTTCGATACGCGCCAGTTCGGCGGCGAGACCCTCGGCCGGGATTTCGGTCGCCCGCAAATCGCCGCTGGCCAGCACCAGCCAGGCGATCCCGGCCTGCGGCGGTTGGCCACGCCGGCCCGCCAGCAGCGCGACGGCTGCCAGCGCCGCGTCGGCCTTCGGATTCAGCAGTGCGCTGTCGGTCAGGGTTCCTGGCGTCACGATGCGCACGACCTGGCGATCAACCGGTCCCTGCGCCGTGGCCGGATCGCCGACCTGCTCGCAGATGGCGACCGACTGGCCCATCCTGACCAGGCGCGCGAGGTACTGCTCGACGCTGACGGCCGGCACGCCGGCCATCGGGATCGGCGCTCCCGCCGATGCCCCGCGCGATGTCAGCGTCAGATCGAGCAGTCGCGCGCCCCGTTCGGCGTCCCCGTAGAACAGCTCGTAGAAATCACCCATCCGGTAGAACAACAGGTGATCCTCGTGCTGCGCCTTGATCCGCAGGTATTGTTGCATCATCGGCGTGTGATGCTCCGATGGTGCACTAACCCCCAGCGTTCTCTCACTTTTCATAGGGATCTGCGGCTATGCTTTCGACCGCAGCGTACCTTTTTTCGAGATTGACGAGCATGTCAGCCATCACGAAACCTTCCGTTCGCCCCGCCTGTCCGAACTTTTCCTCGGGTCCGTGCGCAAAGCGCCCCGGGTGGTCCTATGAGGCGCTCGCCGGCGCGGCGCTGGGGCGGTCCCACCGCGCCAAGATCGGCAAGGACAAACTCAAGCAGGTTATCGAAGAAACCAAGGCGCTGCTGGAGCTGCCCCCGGACTACCTGGTTGGAGTCGTGGCGGCGTCCGACACCGGCGCGGTGGAGGCGGCGCTGTGGTCGTTGCTCGGGGCGCGCCCGGTTGATGTGCTCGCCTGGGAGACGTTCGGCAAGGAATGGGTGACCGATTGCGTCAAGCAGCTGAAGCCGCTGCAGACGCGCACTTGGGTCGCCGACTTTGGCCGCTTGCCGGATCTGTCACAAGTGGATTTCGACCACGACGTCGTTTTCACGTGGAATGGCACCACGTCCGGCGTGATCGTTCCCCATGGCGATTGGATCAGCGACCAGCGCACAGGCCTCACGATCTGCGACGCGACCTCGTCGGTGTTCGCTGTGCCCATGCCCTGGCACAAGCTCGATGTGATCACCTTCAGCTGGCAGAAGGTGCTGGGCGGCGAGGCGCAGCATGGAATTCTGATCCTCGGTCCACGCGCGGTGGAACGCCTCGAATCGCACCGGCCGGCCTGGCCGGTGCCCAAAATCTTCCGCCTGACCAAGGAGGGCAAGCTCAATCGCGGCATTTTCGAGGGCGAGACGATCAACACTCCATCGATGATGTGCGTCGAAGACGCGCTCGATGCGATGGCCTGGGCCAGATCCGCCGGCGGCCCGCAAGGACTGGTGCAGCGCACGCAGGCCAACTTTCGCGCCCTGACCCAGTGGGTCGAGCGCACGCCGTGGATCGATTTCCTGGCGGCAGATCCGGCGACGCGCTCGCCCACTTCGGTGTGCTTGCGGCTGGCCGATGCCGTCGCCGCGTCGATGAGCCTGGAACAGCAGGCGTCGCTCTGCAAACGCCTGGCGTCGCTGCTCGAGCAGCAAGCGGTCGCCTACGACATCGCGTCCTATCGCGATGCGCCACCCGGCCTGCGTGTGTGGTGCGGTGCGACCATCGAGTCCGACGACGTGCAGGCGCTGGTCGCCTGGATCGATTGGGCCTACGCGACGGTCCGCGCCGAAACGAGTGTTGCTGCGTGAAACCCCGGGTGCTGATCGCCGAGACCCTGTCGCCGCGGGCGGTGCAGATCTTCGGGGAGCGCGGCATCGAGGTCGACCCAAAAACAGGTTTGTCGGGCGACGCGCTGAAGGCGGTGATTGGCGCCTACGATGGCCTTGCGATCCGTTCGGCGACCAAAGTCAACGCCGATCTGATTGCGGCCGGAAGCCGGCTGAAGGTGATCGGCCGGGCAGGGATCGGCGTCGACAACGTCGACGTGCCGGCGGCAACGGCGCGCGGGATCGTCGTCATGAATACGCCGTTTGGCAACTCGATCACGACCGCGGAGCACGCGATCGCGATGATCTTCGCGCTTGCGCGCCAGCTGCCGGCGGCCAATGCGTCGACCCACGCCGGCGAGTGGGAAAAATCGCGCTTCATGGGCATCGAAGTCACCGGCAAGACGCTCGGCATCATCGGTTGCGGAAACATCGGCTCGATCGTCGCCGATCGCGCGCTGGGTCTGAAGATGAAGGTGATCGCGGCCGACCCTTTCCTGACGCCGGAGCGGGCGGCCGAACTGGGTATCGACAAGGTCGATCTGAATGACCTGCTGGCGCGCGCCGACTTCATCACGCTGCACACCTCGTTGACGGCCGAGACGCGCAATCTGGTCGATGCGAAATTTCTCGCCCGCTGCAAGAAGGGTGTGCGGATCATCAACTGCGCCCGCGGCGGGCTGGTCGTCGAAGCCGACCTGAGGGCGGCCCTGGACAGCGGTCAGGTCGCCGGAGTGGGGCTGGACGTCTTTGCCGAGGAGCCGGCGCGCAGCAATCCGTTGTTCGGGATGGAGAACGTGGTGTGCACGCCCCACCTGGGCGCCTCGACCAAGGAGGCCCAGGAGAACGTGGCGCAGCAGCTCGCCGAGCAGATGAGCGACTTCCTGCTGACGGGTGCGGTAACCCACGCGCTGAACCTGCCATCGGTGTCGGCCGAGGACGCGCCGAAATTGCGGCCGTACATGAGGCTGGCGGAGCTGCTCGGCAGCTTTGCCGGCCAGGTGACCCACAGCGGAATCCGATCGGTCAGCATCAGCTACGAGGGGCATGCGGGCACTGTCAACACGCGCGTGCTTTCGAACCTGATGCTGATGGGATTGCTGAGGCCGTCGCTGGATGCCGTCAATCAGGTCAACGCGCCGGTGATTGCCAAGGAGCGCGGCATCAAGGTCCGCGAGACCCGGCTGGAGACCGAGGGCGACTATCACACGCTGATCTGCCTGGGCGTCGAGGCCGGATCGGGTCAATTGCGGATCGGCGGGACCCTGTTCAGCGGCAAGCCGCGCGTGGTTGAAGTCGACGACGTCGCGCTGGAAGCTGAGCTGATGCAACGGATGCTGTTCATCCGCAATGAAGACAAACCGGGTTTCATCGGGCGCCTGGGCACGCTGCTGGGCGAGGCCGGCATCAACATCGCGAACTTCAACTTGGGGCGCAGCCGGCCGGGGGCGACCGCGGTCTGCCTGGTGGCGGTCGATGGTGCCGTCGCGCCGCCGGTGCTGGATCAGGTCAGAGGCTTGCCCGGCGTGGTCGACGTCGATCTGCTGCAATTCGAAAACGGCACTTGATCGGCCGGCGAAGCAAACACGCACCGCGCGCGTGTGCGGGTTTTGACTCAGCTAAGCGCTTCGACCGCCGCTTCAGCGCGGCCCCGGCGCAGCAGCTCGGCGAAGTCGTCGGCCGAGACTGGCTTGCTGAACAGGTAGCCCTGCATCTGGTCGCACGCGAGGTCGCGCAGGAACACGCGCTGATCGTCCGTCTCGACGCCTTCGGCCACCACCGTCAGCTTCAGCGTGCGTCCCATCGCTATGATGGCCTCGGCGATCGCCCTTCCTTCGGCATCGCTCGGGATGTTGCGGATGAACGAACGGTCGACCTTGAGGGTGTCGATCGGGAAGCGATTCAATTGCGCCAGCGACGAATAGCCCGTTCCAAAGTCGTCGATGGCCAGCCGCACGCCCATGTTCTTGAGCGCGGTGAGCACCTGCACCGACTGTTCGGCGTCGTGCATCATCGAGCTTTCGGTCACTTCCAGCTCGAGCAGCTCCGGCGCCAGGTTCGTGTCGCGCAGGACGCTGGCCAGCGCCGGCAGCAGCTCCGGATCACCCAGCTGGCGCGGCGACAGGTTGACCGCAACGCACACCGGCGGCAGGCCCGAGCGCTGCCACTGCATGGCCTGCTCGCAGGCGGTGCGCAGCACCCAGCGGCCGATCGGCAGGATCAGCCCGGTCTCTTCGGCGATCGGAATGAAGCGGGACGGTGGTACCGAGCCCAGTTCGGCGTTGTTCCAGCGCAGCAGGGCCTCGACGCCGCAGATGGTGTGGTCGCTCAGGTTGAGCTTGGCCTGGTAATGCAGCGACAGTTCCTGGCCCTCCAGCGCGCCGCGCAATTGCGTCTCGAGGCTCATGCGTTCCAGCGACTGCTCGCCCCAGACACGGTCGTAAGTCTGGTAGTTGTTCCTGCCCTCTTCCTTGGCGTGGTACATCGCGATGTCGGCGTGCTTGATCAGCGTCGCCTCGTCGCCCGCGTCATCGGGAAAGATCGAAATGCCGATGCTCGCGGTGACGCGGCAGTCGTGACCGGCGATCGGCACCGGCGCCATCACGGCCGACAGCAGCTTGCGCGCGACCACGCCGGCTTCCTCGGCGCTTCGCAGCTCCTGCAGCAGCACCACAAACTCGTCTCCACCCAGGCGCGCCGCCACGTCGCTGCTGCGCAGATTCTGTTTGATGCGCTGTGACACTTCGCGCAGCAGCGCGTCGCCCGCTTCGTGGCCGAGGCTGTCGTTGACCTGCTTGAATCGGTCCAGGTCGATGAACATCACCGCGCAGCGCCAGCTGTGACGCTGCGCCGCGCCGATTCCGTGGTTGACCATCTCGGCGAA
>DATBCI010000045.1:0-4253 GCA_036270555.1 Burkholderiaceae bacterium | reverse complement strand
GCAATGGACCAGGGGCTGCGCTTTGCGGTGCGCGAAGGCGGCAAAACCGTCGGCGCCGGCGTCGTCGCCAAGATTCTGGAGTAAGCGATGCAGCAGCAAAAGATACGGATCAGACTCAAAGCGTTCGACTACAAGTTGATCGACCGCTCGGCGGTCGAGATCGTCGATACCGCCAAGCGCACGGGTGCGGTCGTGCACGGGCCGGTTCCCCTGCCAACACGCATCCAGCGCTACGACGTGCTGCGCTCGCCCCACGTGAACAAGACGTCGCGCGACCAGTTCGAGATGCGCACGCATCAGCGGCTGATGGACATCATCGATCCGACCGACAAGACGGTCGACGCGCTGATGAAGCTCGACCTGCCCGCGGGTGTTGATGTGGAAATCAAGGTGCAATAGAAAAACTCCTCCGAAGCGCGTTCGCCCTCCGAAGCGCGCAGCGCGCAGGAGGGGAGCGCGAAGGACGGCTCCCCGTTCTGCATGGACACTTCGTTCACATTCCCGGCTTTAATAGGGACGAGTTCGTAGACGGTACGTCCCCATCGCCTGACCCGCGCGGAAAGGGGATCGGGTGCTCAAGAATGCGCCCGGATTGCCGTTTAAATGTGAGGTTTGACAGGAATCACCCCAAGTAGGCTCGTTTGGGCGTATGTTCCGCGCCAACAAAATCACTCGAGCGATTCGGCCCATGCACTCACTACGCGCCACCGTGTTGAACCGCGTTCTGACGGCTGTCCGATGGGCGGCGATCTGTTTGACACTGGTGGGGGCGGTTCCGTCGCAGGCCCAGACCTATGCGATCACCGACCTCGGTACATTGGGCGGTTCGTTCAGCATGGCGCTCGGCATCAACGTGCGCGGTCAGGTCGTCGGCAATTCGTTCGTCGCGGGCGATCGGGCCCTGCATGCGTTCGTCTACAGCGACGGCAGGATGCAGGACGTCGGCACCCTCGGCGGCTCGACCAGTAATGCCGAGATGATCGATGACCTGGGCCAGGTGTTCGGGACGACCTATACGGCCGGCAACAACTCGTTGCGCTCGTTCGTTTATGAGAACGGCAGGATCGTCGACCTTGGACCGCTCGCCGGAGCCTCGAGTCACACGCAGTCGTTCAACAGCGCCGGCGAGGTCGCCGGCACCGCTTACATCGGCGGCAGCACCTCGCTGCACGCGTATCTGTATCGGGACGGATCGATGCAGGATCTCGGAAGCCTGGGCGGCCCGAGCAGCTTCGCCTACGGTCTGAACGACGCTGGACAGGTCGTCGGCAGCTCGAACGTCCCGGGCGACGACAGCGCGCACGCGTTTGTGTACCGCGATGGCGCGATGCAGGACTTGAACAATCTGTCCCGGGCGACCGACTCGGGTTGGATCCTGAGTTCCGCGCGGGCGATCAATGCCTCCGGTCAGATCGTCGGGTTCGGCACGCACAATGGCCAGACCGCTGCGTTCCTGTTGACGCCGACAGCCAGCGCGAAGACCGAGGTCCCGGACCCCGGCTCCACGACGCCGCTCGGAATCGCGGCCCGCTAGCAACTCCCAGGCCGGCCGCTGGCCGGCCATCCCGCAAGCCCGCCCCCTTAGAGCCGCTCGATCGGCGGCTCGGATCGAGTCGACCCGGCGCTCGCCCTGCAAACGCCCCACGCCGGTTGCAGCGCAGCGCGCGGACGGTTACACTCGCAGGCTTTTCTGTTATTGCCATGGCCGGCCAATCGTAGCCGGCAGGACGGGGAAAAATGGCGGATGAGACCGGCGCAGCCGCAACTGCGGGCGCAGGCGCAGCGGGCGTAACTACGACGGCGGCGGCGCGCATTGCCGGCGTGGGCCTGCTCGGCCGCAAGGTCGGGATGACGCGCATTTTCAATGATGATGGCGAATCGGTTGCGGTCACCGTGCTCGAGGTGTCCAACAACCGCGTCACCCAGATCAAGACCGTTGAGACGGATGGCTATGCGGCCGTGCAGCTGGCGCACGGCATTCGCAGGGCCTCGCGCGTCAGCAAGCCCGAGGCTGGCCACTTCGCCAAGGCCGGAGTCGAGGGCGGCTCCGCGCTGCGCGAATTCCGCCTGGAGCCATCGGCGCTGGGCGAGCATTTGAAGGCTGACCAATTGAAGGTTGGCGCCACGCTGGGCGTGGGCCAGTTCGAGGTTGGCCAGAAGGTCGACGTCACGGGCATCAGCATCGGAAAGGGTTTCGCCGGCGCGATCAAGCGGCACCATTTTTCTTCCAATCGAGCCACTCACGGCAATTCGGTGTCCACCAATGCGCCGGGCTCGATCGGGATGCGCCAGGATCCGGGCCGCGTGATGCCCGGCAAGCGGATGGCCGGTCACCTGGGCGATGCGCAGCGCACCACGCACAACCTGGTGATCGCGCGCATCGACACGCAGCGCCAGCTGTTGCTGGTGCGCGGCGCGGTGCCCGGGGCGCGCGGGGGCCGCGTGATCGTTCGGGCCGCCGTCAAACAATAAGACTACAGGGTAGACGACAGGGCGTAGGCTGCCGGAGCTCCCGATGGAACTGAAGTCCATGAACCTGAAGGTACTGAACGACCGGGGCGAAGCCACTTCGACCCTGGCTGCGCCCCAGACCCTGTTCGGCCGCGACTACAACGAGGCGCTGGTGCATCAGATCGTGGTCGCTTACCAGGCCAACGCACGCCTGGGAACGCGGGCGCAGAAGGATCGATCCGAGGTGCGTCATTCGACGCGCAAGCCGTGGCGCCAGAAAGGAACCGGTCGCGCGCGCGCCGGCATGACGTCGAGCCCGCTGTGGCGGGGCGGCGGCAAGGTCTTCCCGAATTCGCCGGACGAGAACTTCTCGCACAAGGTCAATCGGAAGATGTTTCGGGCGGGACTGTGCTCGATCCTTTCCAAGCTCGCCCAGGACGATCGGATCTGCGTGATCGACGGGCTGACGCTGGAGGCGCCGCGCACCAAGCTGCTGGCCGAGAAGCTCAAGGCGATGGGCCTGGGCTCGGTGCTTATCATCACCGACCAGCTCGACGAGAACCTGGTGCTGGCGTCGCGCAACCTGAAGAACGTGATGGTTGTCGAGCCGCGCTACGCCGACCCGGTGTCAATGATCTACTTCGAGAAGGTCGTGGTGACGCGGCCCGCCATCGCCAAGCTCGAACAGATGTGGGGGCAGTCATGAAACAAGAGCGCCTCTACAACGTACTGATCGCGCCGGTCGTGTCCGAGAAGTCGACCATGATCGCCGAGAAGCACAATCAGGTCGCCTTCAAGGTCGTGCAGGACGCGACGCGCCAGGAGGTCAAGGCCGCGGTCGAGCTGCTGTTCAAGGTGCAGGTCGACTCGGTGCAGATCCTGAATCGCCGCGGCAAGGAGAAGCGCTTCGGGCGCACACCGGGCCGGCGCAACAACCTGCGCAAGGCCTACGTCTGCCTGAAGGCCGGGCAGGAAATCAATTTCGCGGAAGAGGTGAAGTAGACATGGCGCTGGTCAAGGTCAAGCCCACATCGGCGGGCCGGCGCGCGCTGGTCAAGGTCGTCAATCCGAACCTGCACAAGGGACGACCCCTTGCGTCACTGACGGAACGCAAGATCCGCGGCTCGGGCCGCAACAACAGCGGACACATCACGACGCGCCACCAGGGTGGCGGCCACAAGCGGCACTATCGCGTGGTGGACTTCCGGCGCGACAAGGACAGCGTCTTGGCCAAGGTAGAGCGCCTCGAATACGACCCGAACCGGTCGGCACACCTGGCGCTGCTTTGTTATGCGGACGGCGAGCGACGCTACATTGTCGCGCCTCGCGGGCTGGCGATCGGAGCACAGGTCCAGAGCGGCCAGGAAGCGGCGATCCGCGTCGGCAATACGCTGCCGTTGCGCAACATCCCGGTGGGCACGACCGTGCACTGCGTCGAGATGCTGCCGGGCAAGGGCGCCCAGTTGGCGCGCGCCGCCGGTACGTCGGTGCAGCTGCTGGCGCGCGAGGGCGGTTACGCCCAGCTACGCCTGCGCTCCGGCGAGATCCGCAAGGTCCTGGTCGAGTGCCGCGCCACGATCGGCGAGGTGGGCAATGAAGAAAACAACCTTCGCCAGTTCGGCAAGGCCGGGGCCATGCGTTGGCGCGGTATCCGGCCCACGGTGCGCGGCGTTGCGATGAATCCGGTCGATCACCCGCACGGCGGCGGCGAGGGCCGTACCGGGACCAAGCGCGATCCGGTGTCGCCCTGGGGCAAGCTCACCAAGGGCTATCGCACCCGCAAGAACAAGCGCACCGATTCG
>DATBCI010000044.1:0-44299 GCA_036270555.1 Burkholderiaceae bacterium | reverse complement strand
TGCCAGAGCAGGTGGCCGGCGAGCGAAGCCAGTGTTGAATCGCGCGCGCCTTGTTCGACGCCCTCACGAACCAGCGTCCGCCAATACCGCGCCGAGTGACCTTGCTTGCGGTCGGGTTGAAGCAGGTGCAACGCCCAGCCGGGCAACGGCGCGAGCGGTTGATCGTCCGGTCCGTGTTTCGCCAGCCAATGGTAGCGGCCACCGCTGGGATGCACCGACGGCGGCGCAACGACGTAGCCCCCATCGCAGCGCAGGTCGATGCCGGGGAACAGGCCCGCACGATTCGGAACCGAGCGGCCTGGATGTTCGAAGTACAGGTGACGCCCACCGCCCCCGGTTGTCGCTTCGACCCCAGGCGGGAACGATCCATATTTGCGCGCCATCGAGTCCAGACTGTCGCTGCCACGATGACCCGAATCCACGTCGATCACGATCAGACCCGATAGGCCGCCCGAAACGATGCCGATATTCGCCTCGGGCCACTGGCTGAACCAACGGTCGATCTCGGCGGGCGACGCGATCCGCTGCTGGTACTCCAGCCACGGCACCAGTGGCCGCTTGCCACGCGCCTGGATCGGGATCACGGACCAGCCGCGCTCGACGTACAGTTTCGCGGCGCATTGGATCTCGTCGGATGCGAGCGCCCTCGGATAGCCGCTCCGTTCGGTCATCGAATCAAGCTACTCGATCGCGGCTCGAAAGTCGACAACCGCATTCTGGTTCGTCTGTTCGGGCCATCAGGCCGGCCGACACGCAGCCCTCGAGGCGTCGTCCACAATGACATCCAGCCAGAAGGCTATGACGCCCTGCAGCGCTGGGCGGCGCTCGGGTCCAGGACAGAAGCACGGTCGACCGAAGCGAGCGAGTGGCTTGCCTTCGAGTCGAAGGTGCACGCAGCCACTTGATCCTGCGCTTTGGATCGGTCGGCAGCGGCTTCGAGCAGCGGCTGGACCTCGGACGCCATCGACTTCAGCAGCGAAACCGCCAGCGCGCTGGTGAAGTGGTAGTCGCCGGCTTCCGGTCCGGACACGTACGCGGTGATCGTGCCGTAGAGGCGATCGCCCAGGAAGAAGACGAAGGTCGCGGTTCGGTCCACCGGGCGCGATGCAATCAATCGGTGCCCGCGTCCGAACGACTCGAAGCGGTTGTCTCCCGTGCCCGTCTTGCCTCCGATCGGAACAGCCTTGCCGTCGCCGGCCAGGAACACGCCTCGCACCCTGGATCCCGTTCCGTCATCGACGACGCTCCCCAGAGCGTGGCGCAGCGTGGCGGCGGCCTCTTCCGACATCACGCGCTCCGGCGCCTCGGGCCGGAAGGTCATCCCGGTGTCGTAGGGCGTGCCCGCAGCGAAATGCAGGTACTCCAGGTCGGTCGTCGACTGTCTGACGCCATCGTTCAGGATGATTCCCATCAATGTCGCGAGCGCCTCCGGGCGATCGCCCGAGCTGCCGATCGCGCTGGCGAGCGATGGCACCACGTGGTTGAACGGATAACCCTGCCGCTTCCAATCCTGCAGAACGCGATCGAACGCCTGCTCTTCGACCAGCCCCTTCAGACGGACGTCCTGCTTGTGGGTGTTGTTGGTGTTGAGCAGCCAGTCGTAGGAATCCTGGCGCTCGGTGGCGCTGGCCGCGACCACCTGGGCCCGGGTCGCATTGGGATGCAGCTGCAGATAACCGACCAGCCACAGCTCGAGCGGATTGACGCCAGCCAGATACCCGCGGTTGCCGAGCGAAAACTTGTCGACCCCATACCGTGCATACAGTTCGGCGGCGGACTCTTCCGACGGCACATCGTGAACGCGGCGCGCCAGGAAGCTGCGCAGGTCCGCCACAGAGGCATCGGGCCGCACGCTGCGGAACATCACGATCAGCCGGCGCGGCGAACGCCGCGCCTTGTCGGCGAGACGATCGAACGCTTCGTCGGGCGACAGACCTTCGTAGTCCGAAAGAAAGCGACTCAGGTAGACCGTGCCTTCCCGGTCAGCGAAACGGACCAGCAACTCCTCGCGCAGCGGATTGTCGGCCGAGGTCAGCACTTCGTCGCGCGCCCCGATGTCGGCCTCGTAGTGCCGGATGACGTCGCGCATCAAGCGCACGAAGGCAAGATTGACCGAATGCGCGAAAGCCTCTTCGACCGTCGGTGTTTGCCGGTCTTCGGAGTGCTCGAAATTGTGGAAGACGTGGATACCGCCGCCGGTGAAGAATTCCTCGGACGGACTGCCCGAGTAGTGCCGCTGCATCGCGGCATCCAGCATCGGCTGCAGCGCGCGGCCTTCGGCCGGAATCGGCAGCAGGTAGTTCGCCGCCCAACGGCGAAGCGGGTCCTTGGACGTTGCCGCCACACGCCGCAACGCCGGTGTCGTGCTGGGCGACAACTCCCGATACAGGCTGTCGATGATTCCCAGGTAGGTCGCCAGCGTCCTGAGCTTGGCCGTGGAGCCCAGTATCAGCTTGGCTTCCGAGTTGATGTCGAACGGCTGCTCCAGGCTGTCCGCGTGAACGCGCACGAGGTTGCGGTCCTCGCCACGTTCGTAGAGCACAACGCTCCACGCGACCTTGGCGGGATCCGCGCTGCCCAGCAGTTGATCCCCGACCAGCCCGAGATCCTTGACCGCCTGGCGATCCTTGAGGCGCTCCAGCACCGCCGCGATCCGACCTTGAGTCAGCCCGTCGATGCTGACGGCCGTCGACAGATCAAGGTGGTCCAGGCTGTAGATGTCGGGCAAGCCAAGCGCAGTCATCAACTCCGTGCGCACCGCATCGACCGCCTTGCGCTCGACGAACGAGGTGGGTGGCGGCGCCGGCGGCTCGGGCGTGAAGGCGAGCTGAGGCCTCAACGCCGCGTCACGCAGGGAAGGGTCGATCACTCCCGCAATGGCGAGCGCGCGCAGATATGAATCGGTCAGTTTGGCCAGATCGGCCTGACCCGCGTTCAGGTAGTAAGTCGGCCGCCGCTGAGCCAGCAAAAGACTGAGCGCTTGCTTGTACACCAGCGCGCGTGCGGCGGTTTGCTCCGGCGTGGTTGCGGGCGTGGACAGCAGCCGGTTCGCTTCGGCCAGATCAACCGCATACCACGCGCGCATGCCGTCGCCGAAGCCAATCACTTCTCCATAGCCGGGCCGTGAGCCGAGCGGCGTGGAGTCGAGGTAGGTCGTGATGATCCGGCGCTGTGCCGCTATCGTCTCCGGGCCGTCCAGGTACGCCCTCGCCGTGGCGGTCGCCATCTGGCGAACTTTTTCGGACACGCCCTCGGTACGCCCTGCCGGTGAGTGCCGATATTTCTCGATCTGGGTCGCCAGGGTGCTGGCGCCGCCTCGCTTCAGATCATGATCCAGCGCGCCGCCCATCCGGCCCGCGGCGGCCAGTGCGAAGCGGCGCCATTCGACGGCCGGATTGCGATACGGGTGCTCCCGGTCGAGCAGGTCGCGATCCTCGATGAAGCGGAGCGTGTCGACCAGCAGCGCAGGAATGTCTTCGAAGCGCTGGAACGCCGTCGATGGATACGGCGCGGCCTCGAGCGGGTTGCCCCAACGATCCTTGAGCAGCAGACCTGCCTGATACTTCTCGTGATAAACGGCGTAGCCGCCGGCCTGAATGAAGTCCAGCAGGGCCGGCGACTGACGGGCTTGCTGCTCGATCTCGAAGCTGCGGCCCAGTCGTTGGATCAGGGACGGCAGCGCGACGTAACCCAGGCGTTGATCGTAAGGCCCGGACTGTGGAAAGCGTATCGCCGGGCTCTGGCCGGACTCGACCTTGAAGGTCATGTCGGTGACCGCGCGCCACACGAAGAGCGATTGCAGGTAAGGCAGGTTCGTTTCCACCAGAACCATCGTCAAGGCAACCAGCGCAACCCAGAACTCGGCTCGCCTGACCAGGGCCCTGCGCGGTGCCTCGGGCGGCCCCGCGCCCGTTGACACGGACCCGTGCTCGGCGCTGCTCGACAGCTCCGAACCCGAGGTCGCCGCGTCAGCGACCGTCGAAGGCTCGCGCAGCACGCCTGGCCGGCCATCGAGGCGTGATTGGTTCCCACCCGCCGGGGCCGTTTTGTCACCAGAACCGGATGGCGCGAGCCAGCGCCGCCCCGCAGGGGCGGAATCCGCCGAGTCCGGATCGATTCCAGTGATGGTCATAAGGTCTTCAGTTCCGCCTCGCCCTGATGATCTGCGCCGGCCGCCCACATCGGCGACGCCTCTTTCGACAGATCATCGCAGTCAACGTTGCAACCTAGCCGTCCCGTTGACGACACGGATCTGCTTCTTATTCGCGCTTTGCGCCTCGCGCGGCTGAACCGGCGGTCAACCGTAATTAACAGGGGCCAGAGTTCGCTGCCACGCGAAGCGGGCATCCAGACCAACCCCCTTGGCGGGGACCGTCCAACGTCTCACCAGACGAAAGGTGCCCCGCGAAACCGACACTCGCCGTTGCACGACGGGATCAAAGCCAGTCTGCCGCCTCCGAACTAGGGACCACGGCCGATTGCGGATCAGGGCTTCGGGCCGGCGCGCCCGGACGTATCGAGCGCGCCAGTCAGATCGCCGAGCCTGGCGCGCTCATCGGGCAGGGGCGCCAACGCGAAGCGGCGTGTCAGGAGCCGCAGGATCGAGCCCGTGTCGTACGGCGTGCGGTCGACGTAGCCCTTTTTCACGAACGGTGAGATCAGGATCGCCGGAACGCGGGTGCCTGGCCCCCAACGGTCGCCATAGCCCGAACCGGCGGGCGGCGCCACGTGATCCCAAAAGCCGCCGTTTTCGTCGTACGTGATGATGATCAGTGTCGAGGCCCACGCCGTGCTCGCCTGGATCTTGTGGACCAGATCGGCGATGTGCCGGTCGCCCGATAACACGTCCGTGTAACCCGGGTGCTGATTCTGGCTGCCGGCGGGCTTATAGAACGCCACCTGCGGCAGCTGCCCGCGCTGCAGGTCGGACAGCAGATCGGACAGATCCTTCAAATGCTCGCGACGCGCGCTCGTGCCGGGCGCGTAATGGCGAAAGTAGTTGTACGGCTGATGATGCGGCTGGAAGTTCGGGCTGCCCGGCTTGCCCGAATAGATCACGCCGCGCGACCCGTTGCCCGGCTGCGCCGAGTCTGCCAGCGCCTGGTTCCAGCCGCCCGAGTACCAGGTCCAGCTGATCGAGCGCGCGCTCAGGCGATCGCCTATGGTGGGCGCGTCCTGCGGCGGCAGCGGATTGCGCGCGCGATCCGCGAGTTGCGGATCGCCGCCTGCCGCGGGCGCGATGCCGCTGGGCTGGTAGGGCGGTTGCATCGTATTGATCGCGTCGCCCTCGGGGGTCAGCGCTCCGTCCTGCTCCCACCGGGGCGGGCCCGCGAGCGCGCTGGACGGCGAGTCGGCTTTGCGCAGCAGTCGGCCTTGCGCGTCGACATGGCTCTTGAGCGACTCGGGTGCGTCCGGATAGCGGGTGACACAGGCGCATGCGAGCCACAGGTGGTTCATGAACGAGCCGCCGAACGTGCCCATGAAGAAGTGGTCGGCCAGCGTGAACTCGCGCGCCAGCTGCCACACGGCCATCGAGCTGCCGTCGTAATAGCCCATCACCAGACCGCCGGCATCGGACACTGCGGCGAAGCGGTCGTTACGGCCACCGTCGATCTGCTCGATGTTCTGGTAGAAGCGGTGCACGAGGTCGCGGGTCGGAACGGACGGCGGCAAATGCGCGGGTTCCGCGTCGATCCGGAACGGGGCATTGGCCAGCTTGTTGCCAAAGCGCGGATCGAAATCGGTGCCGGTCGCGTTCCACACCGGCGGCAGCAAGGGCATCAGGCTGCCGTCGCGGTCGCGCTGGGAGGGCGCCTGCGCACCAGCCTGTTCGATGCCCTCGGCGCCGGGAAAGAATCCGTACAGATTGTCGAAGCTGCGGTTCTCGCCGTAGATCACGACAATGTGATGAATCCGCGCCAGCGTATCGTCGGCCGGATCCGCATGCACAGCCGCCGCCAGGCATGCGGCCAGCGCGCCGGCAACAAGGGCCGCGCAGCGAGTCGTCTGCTTCACCGCACAGCGAATCGTCCGCTTCACGCCAGCAGCACGCGGCGCAGAGCCAGTTCGGCGGCCCTGCGCGCCAGGCGCCGCAGCAACACCGGCAGCGCAAGCGGAGCGACCAGCATGTCGGCGGCGGTCCGGAACGGGAACGTGCGGCGCACGATGGCCTGCCACTGCGTTTGCCACTGGCCGAAATCGCTGCGCCCGCAGGTGCGCCCCGGATTGGTGACTTCGAAGGCGTGACGAAATGCGATCCAGGCGTCATCGGAGCGGGACTCGCGCACTCGCCGACCGATGGCCCATGCGACTTTCAACCGTCGAGGGCCTTGCGCCCTCTGGCCGGCCCGGAAGTACTGCAGAAAGTGCTTGTAGTGGTTCACTTCGTCGTCGCGTATGTGCGCCAGCACCCTGCGCAGCACCGGCTCTTGCGCATACTCGTGCAGCATCCGGTAAAGGCTGGTGGTACCCGTCTCGATCATGCAGCGGGCCGCCAGCTCCAGCTGCGGCGTGGCTTCAAACGCGTCGGGCGAGGCGGCCTGCGAGTACTCTCCGATAAAGCGCCGGTACGCCTCGTTCCAGTCGAACTCGGGCCACACCACCTGAACGTAGGCTCGCAATGCAGCGCCGTGCTGCATCTCTTCCTGTTCCCACACGTTGCTGAGCCAATCGGCGATCTGAGGGTCATCGCGGTAATACGTGAGCAGGTTGCGGGTGTACAACTCTGAACCGCATTCGATGAACGAGGCCGCCGCCAGGAGATAGAACAGCGTCGTGTCGGGCCGATGTCGCCGGTCGACGCGCGCAAAATCGATCTCGCCGACGCGCCAGACGGGCCGGCTGCTGGTACGACCTTGACGCGGGCCGTCAGCGAACGAGCTATCGGGACGGTTCGCGCGGCCAGCGCCGCCGGCACCGGCCCTGAGAACAGTGGGGCTTTGCATGCTCGACGCGGAGCGAAAGGCGAACGCTTTCACCCATTTTTTCGTTCCCGTTACAGTACTACGCGGCGGGCGGGCGCGTTGCAGTCTGTTGCGCCCGTGGCACGATCAGCCCAGCAACCGAGCCAACCCGTAGAGGCCGAGCGTGAGCGCCGCCAGGGCGTCGCCGGCAATCAAGCCGCCGCCGACCAGCGAGGTCGGGCTCATGTCGGCTGGCAGCGCACCGGACCTGCCCGTACGTTGCCCGTGCCATTTACTCCAGGTGTTGCACAGGCTCGAGAACGTTCCGCCTGCCGCGAACCAGGCCGATCCCGACAGATTCAGGAAGAAGCCGAACGCATAGGCGTACGGCGACGGCAGCACGAACGCATCGGCCGCGAATCCGACCGCGTAGCCGAACCAGCCCTTGGCGACGAACGCTCGGTAAGCCTGACTGGCGCGCAGCGCCAGGCGGATCATCTGCACCGCCGCTCCGATCCCGATCCCGATCCAGATCGCCGTTCTCTGGTAGGGCTTGTCGTCGGTCAGGCTGCGCAGCGCGCCCACAAACTTGTACGTCATCGCCGAAGCCCACGCCGCGGGCTGCTGATCGGCCGGGATCGCAGTCTGGTCCACCGTCAGCACCGGGTAGGCGCCCATGAAAAGGCGCGAGTACACGATGGCCATGATGGCCCCGACCAGAACGCCTCCTACCTGGTAGCGGAACTGGATCATCCGGTTGGTTCCCAGACGCCAGCCAGTCGACCGGTCCTGCTGCATATCGGCGGCTACACCGCACGAAACGAGCAACACAGTGGCAGCGATCATTCCGACGCCAGGGTCCCGCAATCCGAGCGCCGCCATCAGGATCACACTCACCACGAACGCGGAGGAAATCGGCGTGTTGTCGGTCATGCCGGTAGAGATCCCCGTCACCAGCACCAGCACGATGGCCAGCGCCAGCGCGAACAGCATGTAGCCTGCCGGCACGCCCATCAGGGTCGTGCCCGTGATCGCAATGCCAGCACCCCACGCCAGCACCCACAGCGCCAGGGATCTGGGGTTGGTCTTCTTCCACGGCTCCAGTTCGGGAGTCGGAGCAGACTGCTGAGCGGTCGGGTTGGACCCCGCCCGCAGGCGGCGCGCCGCTTCCCACAGAATCAGCGACACGTCGATCAAGCTAGCGCCGAGGATCAACCCGAGACCGATCAGGAACGTGATCTTGCGGAACGGGTCTCCCTCATGCAGCCATCCGATGGAGATGAAGTAGCCGGTCAGCAGCTTGCCTGTCATGCCCGCCACGAGGACTGGGATCGCGATGCGCGCACCGACAATCATGCCGGCACCGAACGTGGAAGCGCTCACGGCGGCCTTGCCGAGCCACCCGATCGTCGCCTGGCCCACGCCGATCCTGGCGAGCCACTCGAGGCGGGCCGCAAGGATGCCGGTGACAAATCCCAACCCGATGCCGGAGCCCAGCGTGGCGACCGAGCGGCGCAGCAGCACCGGGTCGGTCAGAGCGCGCAGGATATTGGCAACCGCAAGCCCCGATGGATAGGGCAACTGCATCCGATCCACCAGGATCGGGGTCAGCAACATGCCAACGCCGACGCCGAACATCCCGATGCAGGTCAGGTACAGCAGCGCTTTCCAAACGGGAGGCTGCGGCAGCCCCAGCCACACCATGGCCTGCAGCACCACCGCCATCGCGCTCATCTGAGCCACCGAGGCGGCAATCGTCTGGATGTAGTTGGCGCCATGCTTTCCGTCGGCGCCATAGCCGAAGGTTACGGTGGAACCCAGGATGCCCGCCAGGACTTGGCCGCTGACATAAAAGCCGATCGAAAAGTTCATGTAGGAGGCCGCCAATCCCCCCAGCGGTCCGAGCACGAACAAACCGATCGCCGCCAGGAAAGCGTGGTACTTCCACGTGCCCGGCACCGGCAGCCATTGCCAGCGCCGCAGCGAGGGCACAGGGGCGGAGATCGACGTCATGAGGGCGGACGCTACACCATGCCAGCCGTGCGGGAAACCGCGGGTGGCTCCGCAACCGGCGATGCGGGTCATACCGCAGGTTTTCGCCGACGACTGTTACAAGCCGCTAGACGATGGCGAGGCCTTGTTTGCTGACCGGTGCCGGCCAGCGACGATCGATCTGCGCGATGTCGTCGGCGTCGAGCTTAAGTTGCGCCGCCTCCAGGTTGTCGCGCAGGTGCTGCGCAAGGCTCGCCTTCGGGATCGCGATCACGCCTGGCTTGGCGAGCAGCCAGGCCAACGCAACCTGCGCGGTGCTGACGCTGTGCTTGTGGCCAATGGCCACCAGGGTGCGGTCCGTGAGTAGCCGCCCTTCGTCGAACGGGCAGTAAGCCATCAACGGCATCCGATGCGCCTGTAACCACGGCAACAGGTCGAACTCGACGCCCCGGCGCGACGCCGAGTAGTACACCTGATCGGCCGCGCAATGAGTCCCGGCCGCGATCGACCACAGCTCCCGCAGGTCGGACACATCGAAATTGCTCACGCCCCAGCGGGCGATCCGGCCCTGTTGCACCAGTTGTTCGAAGGCGTCCACCGTCTCCGCGAGCGGCGTCGCGCTGCGCCAGTGCAGCAGATACAGGTCGATGCGATCGATCGCCAGCCGGGCCAGGCTGCGCTCACAGGCGGCCATCACGCGGCGCCGTGCGGCGTTGGAAGGCAACACCTTGGTCACCACGAACGCCTTGTCGCGGCGGTCACCGCGCAGCGCCGCGCCGACCACCGTTTCGGCGCCCCCATCGCCGTACATCTCCGCCGTGTCGACCACGCGCACGCCGGCATCGATCGCAAGCTGCAAGGTGGCGACTTCCTGGTCGCGCAAGCGCGCGGATTCGCCCATCCGGTAGGTGCCGATACCAAGCGCCGGAATGGACACTCCATCGGCAAAGGTCACTTGCATCGAGGACCTCTATTGGACCAGGTTCATCTGGCGCAGCACTTCGGCGAATCGTGGATCGCGATGCAGGTTTCGAAGCAGCGGATCGGTCTTCACCATCTCCATGCCGGGGTCGCGCTGGCGGTACGCCCGTTCGAGCCAGCCGAAGGCCGCATCGGCTTCGCCACGATACGCGTGCATCTCGGCAATGTTGAAGGCCGAGCCAGCCGCGTACCTGCCCTCGAGTTCGGCCAGCGATGCGTCCGATTCGGCCCGTCGACCCAATGCCCAGTAGATCGCCGGCGCGGTGGAGAGCTTGAAGGTCTCGTCGCTCTCTTTTGCCAGAGCGGCCAGCGCCTCGGAATATCGATCCATCAGCAGCAGCGACAGCGCGAGAAACGACGGTCCGCCGGCAAAGGTCGGATTCAAATCGACCAGCTTGCGCAGCGTGGCCTCGGATTCCTCGAAGCGACCCGCCGCCATGAGCGCCCAGCCGACGCTCCAGCGCTCATTGCTGTCCAGCGGATCGAGCGCGAGCGCTTCGCGCGAATACTGGATCCGCTGGTCGAATCGACCGGTGCGGATCGCGTCCAGGTCCGCCAGTGCAATCCGTGCATGCAGGTCGTTCGGGTCCAGTTGGAGCGCGCGCTGATACTCGGATTGCGCCTCCGCCCAGTTCCAGTCGAATTCCTCGAGCAGGTTACCGCGGATGCGATGCGCGTAGGCCAGGTTGGGGTCGATGCGCAACGCCCGCTGCAGCGCCTCCCGCGCTGACGCGGTCCCGGCAGTGACCGGGACCCAACCGATCGATGCCTGGTGCATGCTGGTGTTGGCCAGCTTGGCCCACGCCAGCGCATAGTTGGGGTCCAACTGAACAGCCGCCCGGTAGTAGCCAACGGCTTTCTCCGAATCCTGCTGCGTGTTGTGCTCGGCCACGTAGTTGCCCTGCAACAGCTGGTTGTAGGCTTCGGTGTCCGCCTTGCGGTCTTTCCAAGACGCGCGGTCCTGGCTCAACTTGGCCTTGAGCGCTTCGGACACCATGGCCGAGATCTCGTCCTGCAGCTGAAAGATGTCCTTGAAGCTGCGTTGGTACGTCTGCGACCAGATATGCGAGCCATCGGAGGCACGGATCAGCTGCGCGGTGACGCGCAGCGCGCTGCCGGACTTGCGGACGCTGCCCTCGAGAACGTGCGCGACCCCGAGCGTTTCTGCGATCGTCCTCACGTCCTCGTTCCTGTCCTTGAACTGGAACGACGAGGTCCGCGCAATCACCCGCAGGTCCTGGTTGTGCGACAGCTGATCGATCAGTTCCTCCGACAGCCCTTCGGAGAAGTACTCCTGGTCCCTCTTCTCGCTCAGGTCGATGAAGGGCAGCACCGCAATGGATCGGTCGTCGACCGACGATGACGCAGCCCGAGCGGTCGATGCTGCCGTCGAGCGCGGTGCGGCCGCTTCATGCGTCGCCTCATGCGTGACCGGCCGCCGCGTCATCAGCGTGATCGCCGCGGCGCCTGCCAGCACCGCGCAGGCGGCCCCAGCAACGGCTCCTGTCCTGTGGCGCAGAAGCAATTTGCCGGTCCGCTGAGGCAACCCGCTCGGCCTGGCCTGGATCGTCTGGCCATTCAAGTGCCGCAACAGGTCGTTGCTCAATGCGATCGCGGTGGGATAGCGGTCTGGCGGGCGCCTCGCCAGCGCCTTCAGAACAATGGCGTCCAGGTCCCCGCGCAAGCGCCGCGCGAGCTTTTCGGGTGTCGTGCCGCGGGCCAAGGCTGCCTCTTCGGTGAGCTGCGCACTGGCGCGCTGCACCCTGGCCTCGACCACCGCCTGCTCCAGCAGCGTGCGCGAAGCGCCCGGTTTGAGGCGATAGGGACGCCTGCCCACGAGCAGCTCGTTCAACACGACGCCGAGTGCATAGATATCGCTCGCGACCTCGACCACCTCGCCCAGCAGCAGCTCGGGGCTCGCGTATTCGGGCGTCAGCGCCTGGCCGTAAAGCTGTGTCAGATGCAGATCAGGCTCTTCCTCGGCCAGAAGTTTCGCGACCCCGAAGTCGAGCAGGCGCACCTGTCCCGAGTCGGTCACCAGGATGTTGGAGGGTTTGATGTCCCGATGCAGCACCTTTCGAGCGTGCGCATACTGGACCGCATCGAGTACCTGGCGGAACAGCTGCAAGCGTTCGCGCACGTCGAGGCGCTGCGCATCGCACCAGTCGGTCAGCGGCTGCCCGGCGACGCATTCCATCGCGATATACGGCAGTCCGCTGGTATCGACTCCGGCGTCGTACAAGCGCGCGATGTTCGGGTGCTCGAGTGCCGCCAGGATGTCGCGCTCGCGGGCGAAGCGTTGAGTCAGGTCCTCCCGCGAGCGGGTCAGCAAGGGCAGCTTCAAGGCGACCTCGCGCTTGAAGGCTCCGTCGTCGCGTCGCGCCAGCCACACCTCGGCCATGCCTCCGGCCCCGAGCCGCCGCACCAGTCGGTACGGACCGATGCGGGCATCGGGTGCGACGCCAGCGGAATGCGGGGCCGTCGGGCTGGCGTCCAGGCGGGCCAGCTCGGCCAGGCCGCCCGCGTCGTTGCCAGCGTACGGGGGCAGCAGCAGCGCGTCGCTCAGCGCAGAGATCAGATCCTGGTGCTCCGGTGGCAGCGTGTGCAACCAGCGCACGCGGGCCTCCCGGCCTAGATGCAATGCTTCATCGAGCAGCCGGCTCAACCGGCTCAATTGCTCGGCCGACAGCACAGTCAATGCTCCGCGAACCGCGAACCAAAGCCCTTATTTCCAGAAGTCCTCAGCCGGGATCGCAAAATTGATGTTCTGCGCGCCTTTGAGCGTGAAGGAAGTCACGCCGATCAGATTGCCACGTGCGTCGAACAGCCCGCCACCCGAGGAACCGGGGGAAATGGGAGCCGTGGTCTGCAGGTAACGCGAGTCACCGATCGTTCGCTTGGCCGAAAGCAAGCCGTCGGAGAGGGTCCGGTCCATGTGCCGGGGGTTGCCGATCGCATAAACCGGCTCGCCAACCTCCACCGTATCGAACGTCCGGACGCCGGCCACCGGCCGCAGGTCCATGTTGCGCACTTCGAGCACGCAACGATCGCCTTCATAGTTTGCTGCCACCAGCCGCGCCTGCTCGGCCGATTCGGCGCCGCCCGCCCCCAGGTAGATCTCGTCGCCGGCCGCCTCGACGATATGGCAATTGGTGATCGCCAGCTTGTCGGTGATCGCAACTGCCGAGCCATACGCGCTGGAGGTGTTCCCATTCGGACCCGGCGGCAGTTTTCCCACCACCCAGTAGACCGACTGTGACGCCACCTGGTACAGGTTTTGGGTCGTCGGCTTGTCGCTCGCTGCGATCTGCGCCGGCATGCCGGGCGCGTTGCTCCAGCGTATCGGATCGGGCAGGTCAAAAGCCTTGTAGGGAATGCTCAGGCCGGGTTGATTGCGGGTAAAGCGGGCCGTCCCGTCGGTGTCGATCCACTGGTAATACGTTTCGGCGCCGGCCCGTCCGCACATCCAGACCAGGCCGACCAGAGCAGTAACGATCGCGTTGCGGGACATGGCGCTCCTCAGGTTCCCGGCGCGCGGGCGGGTCCGGTTCGGCCGGCTTCGCAACAAATCTACCCTGGGCCATGGCTGCCGCGCAACACGGCGCGGCGTCGGCGCTCGTTGTGGTCTCTTACGCCGAAAGATACGCGGCCAGCCAGCCGAGCGCGCGCTCCCAGCCTTGAGCATGACTCTCGCAGGATTGCGGCCGCGCGACAAACCCTTCGTGCCGCACAGTCACCCTCGTGGCAGCGCCGATCGTATCCAAACGGTAGCTGACGGTCGTCACATACCCGTTGTCCCAGATCGGTTTCCACGACTGCACCAGCTTGCGCGGCGGATCCAGCTCCAGATATTCGCCCTCGACGGTGAAGGACTCACCGTCCCGCCCACGCCCGGCTGCGCGCCAGCGACCCCCGACCCGCAGATCCGCCTCCCATTCGGTGGTGCGATAGGTATCGTCGCTGCCCCACCACCGCATCACCTCTTCGGGCACCGTCAGCGCCGCGAACACGCGCTCGATCGGCGCATCGATCACGACGGTAGCGATGATCGTGCCCTGCCCCACATCGGCCACGGCGCGGGCCGCTTTCGGCATCGGGATAGGGTTCATCGGCCTTCGACGTAGCGCTTCAGGCTATCCAGGTTGACCTGCCAGAACGAGCGATAGCCCTCGATCCAGCCGGCCACCCGCTGCAACGGCGCCGACTGAAGCCGATACAGCCTTTCGCGCCCAGCCCGCTGCTCGGACACCAGTCGCGCCTCGCGCAGCACGCGCAGATGCTGCGAAATCGCGGGCCGGGTCTGGTGAAAATCGGAGGCCAGCGCATGGACCGGACTCGGTCCGGCACGCAATCGATCGAGGATGGCGCGCCGGGTCGGATCGGCGATTGCATGGAACACGTCAGCCGCAGCGCGAGCGCGATGCATCGAGCGTCACCCGTTTGACAGGTCCGTCATGGCAGGCAGGTCAGCGGTAAGCAACAGGTAAGTAACGCGTTACGAGGCGACCCATCACGCCTTGACGTGGGATCGCATCATAGGTGATCGTATTCTAACGCATCCAGGCGGGACGGTGGTCCTAAGCGAATTGCTCGACGAGGCATTGCCGCGCGACCGTGGTCGCGGGCCGCCTCACGATCACCCGGCTGGCTTCGGCGGTGCTGGCACCCTGAGCCGGTTTGCCCGCTTCCCGCCCGATCGCGCGCCGGCGCAAGCGTTCGACATCGGCAATCCTGACCTGCTTCACCCCCTGCAGATCGATCAGACCATCCTTGGCGAATTGCGACATCACGCGGCTGACCGTTTCGATCGTAATGCCGAGGAAACTGCCGATCTCCGCGCGGCTCATCCGCAGCACGAATTCGGTGCTCGAGTAACCGCGCGATTGGTGGCGGTCCGAAAGATCGAGCAGGAACGTGGCCAGCCGCTCGTCGGCGCGCATGCTCCCGAGCATCAGCATCAAGCCGTGCTTGTGAACAAGCTCCCGGCTCATCATCCGGTAAAAGTGGGTTCGCAACCCAGGCAACGAAGTGGTGATTTCCTCGATCCGGCTAAAGGGAAAGACGCAAACCTCGCTGTCTTCGAGTGCGACGATGTCACAGGCATGCGACCCGGTTTCGAGACCGTCGAATCCGACCATCTCGCCGGCCATGTGCAAGCCCGTCACCTGCTCGCGCGCATCATCCGAGGCCACGGTGCTCTTGAGCGACCCCAGCCGGACCACGTAGAACGATTTGAACGGATCCCCGCGCCGATACAGCGCGGCGCCACGGCGTACCCGCAGGCGTGTCGATACCAGCTGCTCCGCATTTTCGAGTTCGCTGCGCGACAGCCCCGAGGGCAGGCACCTGTCGCGCACAGCACAGCCGGCGCACGTGGTGCGCCTGTGCGGATCGGTCGACTCTGGCAGATCCATCGTGGCTCCCCGGCGGATTTCGCGGGAGGCACTTGAACGACCTCCTCGCCGCGAATCCCGGTTTGGATGCCAACTTAGTCGGCGGACGAGGCAGCGCCTATTCGGGCGAGCACTTACTCGGATCGAGGCAGTAGTCCGGATGCCTCCGCCAGGCGGGATAGCTCCACCAGATTCGTGACACCGGTTTTCTGCATCACGCGGGCGCGGTGTACCTCGACCGTGCGATGGCTGATGCCCAGGTTGCGCGCGATTTCCTTGTTCGGAAGGCCGTCGGCAACCAGCTTCATCACTTCCAGCTCCCGCTGAGTCAGCGCCTCCAGGCGCTCGCGCAATGCCTGGGTCGCCGAGTTGAGCTGCGCGCTCTTCTCCAGGGCTGCCTGCACCCGTTCGAGCAGCTCCGAGCCGACCACCGGTTTCGTCAAAAAGTCCGTCGCACCCTGCTTCATCGCCTGTACCGTGGTTGGGATGTCGCCATGGGCCGTCAGGAAAATGATCGGCAGATCGATCCCGCGGCGTTTGAGCTCGGCCTGCAGCTCCGGGCCCGTCATCTCCGGCATCCGCACATCCAGGATCAGGCAGCCGGCGCGTGGGCCGGAGCAGGCAGCCAGGAAAGCCGCAGCGCCATCGTAGGTTTGGACCGCCAAGCCAGCCGTATCGAGCAGCATCGCGAGGCCGTCGCGCACTGCCGCATCGTCATCGACAATGAAAACGGTTGCGGACGGCGTCATGCCACCCATGGCAGAGTGAAGTGAAAGATCCCGCCGGCTCCGGCGGCCGGTTCCGCCCACAGTCGGCCGCCGTTGGCTTCAACGAGCGCGCGACTGATCGCCAACCCCATCCCGATGCCTGTGGGCTTGGTGGTGTAAAACGGCTGGAACACGCGCCGGACGGCTTCCTCGCTCAAGCCAGGCCCACGGTCCTGCACGGTGACTTGCGCCATGCTGCCGTCTGCGGTCCGCTGCACGTCGATGGCGATCGATTGCGGGTTGACGCCGGCCGCACGCATCGCATCCACCCCGTTGCAAACCAGATTGACGAGCACCTTTTCGATTTGCAGGCGGTTCGCGAGTACGCTCGGCAGCGCGGATGGCAACCTCACTATCGAGTCAAATCCGTCCAGACCGTTGCTCTCGACCACCGCCAGCGCGCGGTCGATCGCTTCCCTCAAGTCGATCGCTTCGGTAGCCGCCTCGCGGCCCTGGAAAAATTGGAGCAATTCGCGCACGACCTGCCCGGCGCGCTGCGTCTGGGCGGCCCCGCCTTCCAGCGCGCGCTGTAACTTCTCGGGCGCAGGGTTGCCTGCCTGAAGCAGGCGCAGGGCGGCGTCGGTATAGGAAGCCACGGCGCTGAGCGGCTGATTCAGTTCATGGGCGATCGCAGCCGCGGTCTGGCTTGCCACCTGCTGCTTCGACAGTTCCTCCATGTCTGCCCGCAAGGCCTTCAGCGCCGCCTCCTGGCGCCGGCGCGCACTGATGCGTGCACCGATGCGGGCCAGCAACTCCTCCGCCGAGAAGGGTTTGTTCAGGTAGTCCTGGACCCCCTCCGTCAGCAGATCGACGCGCAAGGCATCGTCGGCCTTGCCGGTCAGCATGATGACCGGCACTTCCGCCAGTTCACGGTGCTTGCGCAGCGCCCGCACCATCCGCTCCCCGCTCATCCGGGGCATCATCACATCGCTCAGGATCAGGTCGGGCTGGAATGCAAGAGCCATGTCGAGCCCTTCCTTGCCGTCGAATGCGGTCGCAACCCTGTAGTGCGGACCCAGCACGACAGCGATGAAGCGGTTCATATCCACGTTGTCTTCCACCACCAGGACCAGCGGACGCTCCGGCTCGGCGGGTGGAGCGCCGATCCTGGGGCTCAGCAGGCCGCGCAGAACATCGGCCGCCGGCAGGTCCGCCTCCGGGCGCACGGTCGGTGGCGCCGCTTTCAACGGGGTTCCCTCCGGCGCGCGCAACGGCAGGCTCACCGTGAACAAGGCACCCCCTCCGGCGGCTTCGTCCACCGCGGCCACTCCACGATGCAAAGCCGCGAATTCGCGCACCACCGCCAAGCCCACCCCGGCGCCTGCGCCGTCGCGGTCCATTGCGTCGTTTGCCTCGCGGAACGGTTCGAAGACGGCTTCGCGCACCTCGGGGGCAACCCCAGGCCCGTTGTCCTGCACTCCGATGATGGCCTGCCCCGCGCGAGCGCAAAGCCAAACCGATATGACTCCGCCGTACGGCACCACCCTGAACGCGTTGGAAAGCAGATTCAGCAGAATTCTGCGGACCTTGTCGAAATCGGCTTGCGCCGTCAGCGCGTCCGGCGCGTCAACGCCGAATCGGATTCGACGGTCGCTCGCCACCGTCTCGAACTGCGACGCCATCAGGCGAACCAGCAGCGCCAGGTCGAACTCGGCATAACTCAGCGGCTTGCTGTCGCTCTCGAGGCGCGCCACGTCGAGCAGATCGGTGGCATACCGCAGCAGCAGGCGCGCGTTGCGCTCGACCACCTCCAGCTCGCGCCGCTCTTCGGGCGAAACACCTTGCGCCGCCAGACGCCTGGCCACGGGGCCAAGGATCAGCGTTAGCGGTGTGCGCAGCTCATGACTGATGCTGGCGAAGAAGCGCGACTTCAGCTCGTCCATTTCGCGCGACTTCTCATAGCGTCGCGCCAGTTCTTCGTTGGCACGCTGCAGCCGCTCGTTGGCCTCCAGCAGCTCGCGCTGACTGCCCGCCAGCGCGCGGTCCGTCGGCACAGCGGGATGACTCATCGCTTGGTCAATATTCGACGCGCCCATCCATCATCGGCTCGAACGCAAGGCAGAGCCCGTTTCACGAAGCGGCCAATCCCCAATAGCATACGACCCTTCCGGAGGCATTTCCCGATGTCCGCCAAAATCGAACTTGCGCAGGTCGACAAGCGCTTTGCCAACGGGGTGGAGGCGGTGCGGGCGCTTTCGATAGCGATCGGGGCAGGCGAGCTCGTCTCGATTCTCGGTCCCTCTGGATGCGGCAAGTCGACCGTGCTGCGTTTGATTGCGGGGCTCGAGGCGCCAACGGCGGGATCGGTGCGGATCGACGGCGCCGCGGCCGACCAGCGCACCCACGTCATGTCGTATGTGTTTCAGGAGCCCACCATGATGCCCTGGGCCAGCGTACTCGATAACGTCGCCCTCCCGCTGCGGATCCGCGGTACGGCGCGCCGGCCGGCGCGGCGCGCCGCCGAGCGGGCTCTGGCCGCCGTAGGACTGGCGGATCGCGCGAGCGCCTTTCCCCTGGAGTTGTCGGGCGGCATGAAGATGCGGGCCTCGATTGCCCGGGCGCTGATCACACAGCCGGCGGTGCTGCTGCTGGATGAGCCGTTCGCAGCGCTCGACGAGATCACGCGGCATCGACTGAACGACGAGTTGCTGACGCTGTGGTCCGAGCAGGCATCGACGGCGGTGTTCGTCACGCACAGCGTGTTCGAGGCGGTCTACCTGAGCCAGCGGGTGTTGGTGATGAGCGGGCAGCCTGGCCGTCTGGTTGCGGACCTGCCGGTCGGCCTGGCCTACCCGCGCACCCGCGCCCTGCGATTGCAGCCACAGTTCCTGCAGCACTGCCAGCGCGTCACCGAAGCGCTCGAGCACGGACGGGCTGACGCCGGCGTGATCTCTTCGTGACTTCCACGCGTCGGATCGCCATCGTCGTACCCTGGGCCGCCGGGCTGGCGGCCCTGCTCGCCTGGGAAGCCGTCGTCAGGCTGCGCGCCATCCCTCCGTATATCCTGCCCGCGCCCAGCCTGATCGTGGCCACGTTGTGGAGCAATCTGGACTCGCTACTCGCATCCTGGCTGTATACGATCAAGATCACGTTCGGCGCGCTGCTGCTGGCGCTGGCGGGCGGCATCGCTCTGGCCAGCGCGTTCGCTTTGTCGCGCACGGCCGAACTGGCACTGTTTCCGTTCGCGATCGCGCTGCAGGTCACGCCGATCGTGGCGATCGCGCCGTTGATCCTGATCTACGTGGACAGTACGACGGCGGCGCTTCTGATCTGCGCCTTCATCGTGGCGTTTTTTCCGGTGCTGTCCAACACCCTGATCGGGCTGCGCTCGGCAGACCCGAACCTGCAGGACCTGCTGACGCTGTACGGAGCCACCCGCTGGCAACGCCTGCGCTGGCTGCTTGCGCCATCGGCCCTTCCATATCTGATCGCGGGACTGAAGATATCCGGCGGACTCGCCTTGATCGGCGCCGTCGTCGCGGAGTTCGCCGCAGGCGCGGCCGGACGCGAAACGGGCCTCGCCTCTCGCATCCTGGAGGCGAGCTTCCGCACGCAAATCCCGAAGATGTATGCGGCGCTGACCCTGGTGGCGCTGACCGGAGTCGCGATTTACCTGGCATCCAACGCGCTGTCGCGCCTCTTGCTCGGGCGCTGGCACCCGGTCGAACGGAACAGGCAATGACTCGCACGCGGTCCGGAAAGCTTCGAGTGTCGGGCGCAGCGTGTGCCCTTCTGATCGCGTGCGCCGCGCTGTTGCCGCCAGCCTCGCGCGCCGAAGCGGAGCCGGTCGTGTTCGCCACCAACTGGAAAGCGCAGGCAGCGCACGGTGGCTTCTACCAGGCCTTGGTGGACGGCACCTACGCGCGCTTCGGGTTGAACGTGACGATTCGGCAGGGCGGGCCTCAGGTGAACAACCGGCCATTGCTTCCAGCGGGGCGGATCGACTTCCTGATGACGGGAAACCTGCTGCATGCATTCGACAATCTGAAGAACGGCGTACCGACGGTACAAGTGGCGGCCATCTTCCAGAAGGATCCCCAGGCACTGATCGCTCATCCGGGCCAGGGCTATGAGCGCTTCGAGCGCCTGAAGGACGCCCCGGTCGTGCTGGTGGCCAAGGACGCGCAGTTCACCTGGTGGCAGTGGCTCAAGGTGGTGCATGGCTTCCGCGACGAGCAATTGCGGCCGTATAACTTCAACCTGGGCCCGTTTCTCGCCAATCCGCGCTCGCTGCAGCAGGGCTATTCGATCGCGGAGCCGATCTATGTACAGCGCGAGGGGCACTTCGAGCCGGTCGTGCACCTGCTGGCCGATCACGGCTTCGACACGTACTCGACACTGATCGAGGCTCGACTGGAAACGGTGCGCAGCCACCCCGATCTGGTCCAACGTTTCGTCGACGCGTCGATCCTCGGCTGGATCGGCTACCTGTACGGAGACCGCCGGTCCGCGCATGCCGCGATGTTGCGCGACAATCCCGAGATCAGAGAAGACGAGCTGGAAGCGTCGCTCGCCCTGATGCGGTCACAAGGGATTGTCGACTCGGGCGACGCGTTGACCCAGGGTATCGGAACCATGAATGCGGCACGCATCCGGCACTTCTATCAAAGCATGGTGGCGGCGGGACTTTATGCGGCCGGCGAAATCGATCCGACCCAGGTCGCCACGCTGCAGTTCGTCAACAAGGGCGCAGGCCTGGAGTTGAAGCGCCGCCTGACGCGCAACGAGACGAAGGGACGGTGATGTTGTTGCGAGTCGTGGCTTTTGTGCTGGCAGCACTGGGCGGCATCGTGCTGTTCGCCGTGGGCGGTGCCTACCAACGGTGGCCGCTGCAGATTGTGGGGCTGGCGCTGGTGATCGGCTGCGTGGCGATCGGGTGGCGCTGGGCCACGCGGCAGAGTCAGCCAACCATCAAGCCTGCCGCCAATCCGGCCTGGTCCATGCGCGAGCAGCCAGCGCCGCCACGCCAGGATGATCCTCCGCAGCGTTGAACCGGGCTAGCTGCGGGCGGTGCGGCGCTCGGCCGCCGAACTGCGGCTCGGAGCCTTGGTTCCGTTAGCGCGCTGTAGCGCAGCCGCCGCCCGGGTGGCGGTTCGTTTGGCTGGCTCGCTGCGGTCGACGGCGGGCTTGGACGGCGCCGCGACCGCGCGCGTCACCGCTTGGGGTGCCTGTGCCGCCTGTTCCTTGATCGCCCACAGCTTGAGCAATTCGGCCTGCGTGGGAATCGATCCGTTGGCAGCGCGTGCCCGCCGAGCGACCACCGATTCGCGCACGATCTTCTCCACCACGTCGAGCGGCAGGCGATTGAAGTCGGAGAATCGGATGAAGCTGCGTGCCGCGTTCACACCGGCAAGCGCCTCCTTGTGGCGCAACACGACTTCCTGCTCGGCCACATAGAGCGACATGTGGCGGCGGCCGGACTCGAGCGCAAACAGAGGTCCGTCGAGCTCGTAAAACGCCAGGCCATAGCGCATGCTCTCGCGTACGCCGCGAGCCGAGCGGCGGATCATGCTACACACGCGCGCCATCGCGACCCGGCGGTCAGGCGGCAAGTCCCGCAAGTAGGCGCCTACCGTCGTGGCTGTTGTGGTCATACATTTGGCTCCGCGTATGCGACTGCTCCGCAGGCCTCATTTTAACCGAACGTGTCCCCCTCGCGCCGGGTAGCCCTTAAGGTTCATAAATCTGAAGGCCGGCCCAAAGTCCGGGAGATTCCACCCCTTAAGAAACGGGATAATTGTTATATTCAGCTGAATAGTTGCGATCCGAGCGGGCGGCTTACGGAGCTCCGGACTGTCGCTTTGTCTACGACGGTACGATGGCCAAAGGCCCTCCGGGGCGAGCGCATCGAGTTCCGACGCACAACCTGCGCTGAACCTCAGGATTTGCCACGTGGTGTTTTCGTTCTTCAAGAAGGACTCGAAACCCGCCAAGAAGGTTGCTGGGCGTGGTCCTCATGCGCACTCGGCGCGCTCTCCGGCGCGTCCGGCCTCGCACGATGCGCGCTCGCTGTCGCGCCCGTTGCCCGGTCCGGTGAACCGCTCGCTGAATCGCACCTCGACCCCGTCCGCGCCCACGTTTGCCACGACCGAGAATGCAATTCCGGACCGCGAACTGGCGCGCAGCCTTGCGATGGCCACTGCAGCCAAAATCGACGCGATCGAGTCGGAGATGTCGCAGGACTTCCTGCGGCCACGCGGCACGCCGGTGCGCGGCGACAACATCGCGGCCAACTCGGTCATGACGCAGCCGACGACCTCGGGCCGCCCAGCCTCGTCGGCTGCGGAGGAGCCCGACCCGCTGGCGCTCGAGTTTGACCCGCCGCCCGCCGCGTCCAAGCACGAGGAGCCGTTCGATCCGGGCGAGGACGCGACCAGCTACGGCATCGAGGCGATCGAACTGGGCACGAGCGATTCGAGTTCCGCGCTCGATGAGACGGCCATTCTGTTCGCTAACGGCCAGGACCAGGCTGCCGAAGCGGTGCTGCGTTCGGCGATCGAGGCCGACCGGCTCGGCGTTGCGACCGAGCGCGGCTGGCTGATGATGTTCGAGTTCCTCCAGCAGCGAGGCGACAAGGCGGGGTTCGAGCGACTGACGATGCAGTACGCGCTGCGCTTCGAGCATTCGGCGCCGGGCTGGCTCGACTACGAATCGGCGGGACCGCGCCCCGATGTGAAAAGCGACAGCCCGGCGGTCAGGCTGCCTCCGGCCATCGGCGCCAACATCGTGAAGCCGCTCGAGCATCTGAAGGCGCTGGCGATGGCGAACGCGTCGCTCACGCTCGACGTGTCGGATGCGCGCAGCATCGATGCGGTGGGCGCGGAGTTGCTGTTGCGCGTGTTCAATGCGTTCAAGCGCGCCAGCCACGAACTGATCGTGCAAGGCGCCGAGCAGCTCCTGAACCCGTTGCGAAGCGCCATCGAGCCAGGCCGGCGCGACAGCTCGGATGCCTGCTGGATGTTGCTGCTGGACGTGCACCGGCTGCTGAACCGGCAGAACGATTTCGAGGAAACCGGGATCCAGTACTGCATCACGTACGAGGTGTCGCCTCCGTCCTGGGAGCCTTTTGCGATCAACATCAAGACCCGTGCTCTGAGCGCGGTCGCGCCGAGCGTGGTCGATCCCCTTGACTGGCGCGGCGACATCGGGGCGGACGGCGAACCGCTGTTTGGCCGGATGATGGCCAGCGCGCGTTCGCAACCGCGGCTGGTGGTCGAGTGCCGGCACCTGCGGCGCATGGCTTTTTCGGCCGCCTCCGCGCTGCTCGGCCACATGATCAAGCTTCAGCAACTGGGCACCACGGTTGAATTTCGCAACGTCAACCCTTTGGTGGGCGCGTTGCTGCAATTGCTCGGTGTGTCGACCGTGGCCGAGGTCCAGCTTCGGCGCAACTGACAGGATGCGCGCTGGTACGCGGATGGGCTCCGCGGGCAGCGCCGACCGTTGAACTGTGCGGCGGACGCGCGCATGAACGAATTTCACGGCACTACCATTCTGTCGGTCCGCCGCGGCGCTTCTGTGTCGATGGGCGGCGATGGGCAGGTCACGCTGGGCAACATCGTGGTCAAACGCACCGCCCGCAAGGTGCGGCGGATGTACCAGGACGGCGTGCTGGCCGGATTTGCCGGCGCCACCGCCGACGCGTTTACGCTGTTCGAGCGCTTCGAGGCGCGACTGGACAAGCATCAGGGCAATCTGATGCGTTCGGCCGTCGAACTGGCCAAGGACTGGCGAACGGATCGCATCCTGCGACGCCTGGAGGCGATGCTGGCGGTGGCTGACCGCGAATCCTCCCTGATCATCACCGGAACGGGCGACGTGCTGGAGCCGGAGCTGGGGCTGGTGGCGATCGGATCCGGCGGTCCGTACGCGCAGGCTGCGGCACGCGCTCTGCTCGACAATACGGACCTGGCGCCGGCGGACATCGTCGCGCGCGCGCTGACGATCGCCGCCGACCTGTGCATTTACACCAACCAGAGCCTGACGATCGAGACGCTCGAGTGAGGCCGTCCGCGGTCGCCAGCAGCCCATGATGACTCCAAAGGAAATCGTCCACGAGCTGGACAAGCACATCGTCGGCCAGCAACGCGCCAAGCGGGCCGTAGCGGTCGCGCTGCGCAACCGCTGGCGGCGCCAGCACGTGGCCGAACCGCTGCGCAGCGAGATCGCGCCCAAGAACATCCTGATGATCGGACCCACCGGCGTGGGCAAGACCGAAATCGCCCGCCGGCTGGCGCGCCTGGCCGATGCACCGTTCATCAAGATCGAAGCGACCAAGTTCACCGAGGTTGGCTACGTCGGGCGCGACGTCGATTCGATCATTCGTGACCTGGCCGACATCTCCGTGAAGCAGACGCGCGAGTCTGAAATGCGCAAAGTGCGGACGCGCGCCGAGGACGCTGCCGAAGAACGCCTGCTCGACGTTCTGATGCCGGCGGCGCGCGACCCGTTGTCGCGCGACCCGGAACGGGAGGTCGAGGGCGCAACGCGGCAGAAGATGCGCAAGAAGTTGCGCGAAGGCGAAATCGACGAAAAAGAGATCGAGATCGAGCTGGCTGCTCCGTCCACTCAGCTCGAGGTCCTCGCCCAGCCTGGCATGGAGGAGCTGACCCAGCAAATCCAGTCGATGTTCCAGAACCTGGGCGGCGGTCGCCGCCGCACGCGCAAGCTCAAGGTGCGCGAAGCGCTGCGAGCGCTGGTCGACGAGGAGGCTGGGCGCCTGGTCAACGACGACGAAATGAAGTTGAAAGCGATCGCCAACGTCGAGGCCAACGGCATCGTGTTCCTGGACGAGATCGACAAGATCGCCAGCCGCAGCGAAGTGCAGGGCGCCGATGTATCGCGCCAGGGTGTCCAGCGCGACCTGCTGCCGCTGGTGGAAGGCACGACCGTGAACACCAAATACGGGATGATCCGCACGGATCACATCCTGTTCATCGCCAGCGGCGCCTTCCACCTCGCGAAGCCGTCCGATCTGATGCCCGAGCTGCAGGGGCGCTTTCCAATCCGGGTCGAGCTCGAATCGCTGTCGGCTGCCGATTTCGAGCGCATCCTGACCGGCACCGACGCCTGCCTGGTGCGCCAGTACGAGGCGCTGCTGGGCACTGAGGGCGTCACGCTCGAGTTCACAGCCGACGGCGTGTCCCGCCTGGCACAGATCGCCTTCACCATCAACGAGCGCACCGAGAACATCGGCGCGCGGCGCCTGCACACGGTGATGGAAAAGCTGCTCGAGGAGATCTCTTACGAGGCCGCCAGCCAGGGCGCGCAGCGGGCGGTGATCGACTCGGCCTATGTCGATCAACGCCTGGCGGACCTGGCCCGCAATGAAGACCTCGCTCGCTACGTGCTATGACAGGCTGCCGAAAAGCGTAGCAAGCAGGGCCGAGTTGCGACTCAAAATGGCGAAGGGCCTGAAGACCCGCCAAAAGCTGATGTTCCGTACCGACGGCCTGCGCCCGCGTAATCCGGTCGCGCAGGCGGCGCGCAAGCGCTCTGCCGGACCGCACCAGCCGGGCGCCGGTGCGCGGCGCCAGGCCGCCCAGCGGCGCCTCAAACGGCTGCTGAGCGAAAACTGACCGGGCGCTGCCGGATCAGTGTGACAGCGGCGTGTAATGCCTGCACCTCGGCGCGCGGATTCTGCGCGTGACATCTGCCGGAAGTTTCACACGACGACCGGCGCAGCGCGGTAGTCGCCGGCTTTCTGCAGCGCGCTCTGGACGCTCTCCAATGGCAGCGGCGCAGCGACCTGCAGCAACGCTTGCGGCGGATCGAGCGTCACCTGGACGTGCTGCGCGAGCGTGGCCAGCGCCTGGTTGACGCGATTGACGCAAGCTGCGCAGTGCATGCCTTCGATGTGGAACGCCTGTTGCATGGGAGTCCTGTTCCCGGGAAGCGCGGCCATCGGATGCTAAACTCATCATCGTCGCCGTGCTGGCGGATCACGCCGAGTCGTCTCGTCCTGCCTTCGCCCTGCCTGCCGGAGCCGCCGACCACCCCCTATGGACCGGGCACAGATTCCGACCGAGCTCAAGGCCGAGATCCTGTCCGAGGCGCTCCCCTACATCCGCCGCTTCCACGGTCGAACGATCGTCGTGAAGTACGGCGGCAATGCGATGACGCAGCAGCCGTTGAAGGAGAGCTTTGCGCATGACGTCGTCCTGCTGAAACTGGTCGGAATGAAGCCCGTGGTGGTGCACGGCGGGGGTCCCCAGATCGATGACGCGCTGGAACGGGTCGGCAAGAAGTCGCAATTCATTCAGGGTATGCGGGTCACCGATGCCGAGACGATGGAGATCGTCGAGTGGGTGCTGGCCGGTCAGGTCCAGCAGGAGCTCGTGATGCTGATCAATCACTTTGGCGGACAGGCGGTCGGCCTGACGGGCAAGGATGGCGGCCTGATCCGGGCCCGCCGGATGGTCCTGGCCGATCGCGACAACCCGCAACGAACCCACGATCTGGGCCAGGTCGGTGAGATCGAGGCCATCGATCCCTCGCTGGTGCGGTCGTTGCAGGACGGTGCTTTCATTCCCGTCATCTCGCCGATCGGATTCGGAGCCGACGGCTTGTCGTACAACATCAATGCGGATCTGGTGGCGGGCAAGATCGCCGAAATCCTGACCGCCGAGAAGCTGGTGCTGTTGACGAACATGCCGGGCGTCCTGGATCGGGACGGACGGCTGATCACCGGATTGACCGCCGCGCGCGTCGAGGAGTTGTTCGCCGACGGCACCATCTCCGGCGGCATGTTGCCGAAGATCTCGTCGGCACTGGAAGCGGCGCACGGTGGAGTGAACTCGGTGCACATCATCGATGGACGGGTCGACCATTGCCTGCTGCTGGAGATCCTGACGGATCGAGGCGTCGGCACCATGATCCGGTCGCATTAGTTGCGCATACCTGGAGAAGCCATGGCGAACTCGGAACCCGGACTCGTGCGCCGGACTGTCGGAGGTTTCCTGCGTTTCGTCGATGCGGCCCGTCGGCTGGTGGTGAACGTGCTGTTCCTGCTGATCATCGGCGTCCTGCTGATCGCGCTGTTTGCCGGTACGCACCTGCGGCTGGCGGATAACACGGCGCTGGTGATCGCGATAAGGGGCGACCTGGTCGAGCAGTACAGCGGCAGCGCCCGCGAAGCCGCATTGACCGAGGCACTCGGCGGTGTCGAGCGTGAGACTCAGCTGCGCGACGTGGTGGCTGTGCTGGATGCGGCGGCCCGCGATCCGAAGATCTTGCGGGCGGTGTTGATGCTGGACGACATGGGCAGTGCCGGCATGGCGAAGCTGGACGACATCGTGAGCGCGCTGGACCGTTTCCGGGCGGCGGGCAAGCAGGTGCTGGCGTGGGGCTCGCAGATGACCCAGAGTCAGTACTACCTGGCAGCGCACGCCGACCAGGTCTACCTGCACCCGAACGGCGCCGTGCTGCTGACCGGGCTGGGCGGCTATCGCAACTACTACCGCGATGCATTGGACCACCTCGGCGTCACGGTGAATGTGTTTCGCGTCGGCAAGTACAAGAGCTTCGTGGAGCCATTCGTCAACAACGCGCCCTCGCGCGAGGCGCAGGAGGCCGATGCGGCGTGGCTGAATGACGCGTGGAACAGCTATACACGCCAGGTGGAGCAGGCGCGCAAGCTCACTTCCGGCGCCATCGCGAAAATGATCGACGAGCTGCCGATGCGGCTGACGGCCGCCGGAGGCGACCTCGCGAAGCTCGCGCTATCGGAAAAACTGGTCGACGCGCTGATGACCCGCGACGAGTTGCGAGCGATGCTGGTCAAACGCGGCGCCGAGGATGTGGAGCACAAGACGTTCAGGCAGGTGTCGTTCCAGGAATATCGCAATGCGCTGCCGGACGCGGGTGACCGCACCTCACAGGTGGGGGTGGTCGTGGCACAAGGCGACATCATCGACGGTGAGGCCCCCCAGGGCATGATCGGTGGCCGCTCGACGGCCGAGCTGATCCGGCACGCGCGCGACGACGACACGATCAAGGCGCTGGTACTGCGGGTCGACTCGCCCGGCGGCAGCGCATTCGGCGCCGAACTGATCCGGCGCGAGTTGGAGCTGACCCGCAAGGCCGGCAAACCCGTGGTGGTCTCGATGAGCGACGTCGCGGCGTCGGGCGGCTACTGGGTGTCGACTTCGGCCGACGAAGTGCTTGCCGACCCGGCCACCATTACGGGTTCTATTGGCGTGTTCGGGATGGTACCGACCATCGACAAAACGCTCGACAAGGTGGGCGTGCATACCGGCGGTGTCACGACGACCTGGCTGGCCGGCGAGCCGGACTTGCGGCGGCCGCTGGACCCGCGCACTGGACAGGTGATCCAGGCCAGTGTTTCCCATATTTATCAGGAGTTTCTGGCGCGGGCTGCGGCCAGCCGGCACCAGAGCGCGGAGGATATCGAGGCCGTTGCGCAGGGGCGCGTGTGGACAGGCCGTCAGGCGCGCGAGCGTCACCTGGTCGATGGTTTCGGCGGACTGGCAACAGCCATCCATGACGCTGCGCAACAAGCCAAGCTGAGCCCGGGCTTCCACACCTCGTATATCGAGGTGGAGCCGAAAGGCCTGACCCGGCTTCTGGACATTCTTGCGGATCGCACGGCGCGCGCGGCGCTGCGAGTGATCGGACCATTACCGACTCGAATGCTGGATGGCGCCTACATGGACAAGAGAGTGAGCGAAGACTTGTCGATGCTCGTTGCTGATCGGGCAACGCTCCCGCGCGTGCTGGCACATTGCCTTTGCCAGGCGCCGTAGCGCACCAGAAGTGTGCATCGGCCGGCCTCGGGCTGGAATTTGGGAGCGGCGCGACGGCATCTCCTTGCGGTAAGTAATTCCCCACGTTCGGTGCGATTCCGGTAGATTTGCCGCTCCGCTAGGCCAACGCCGATGGAAATTCCAAGTCAAACAACCGAGAGCGCTGAGGCCGGACGAACCCGTCGCAAACCCGGTACACGGCGGCTTCAGATTCTTCAGACTCTGGCCTCGATGCTGGAGGACCCGCGCGGCGAAAAAGTCACCACGGCGGCGCTGGCGGCTCGGCTCGACGTGTCGGAGGCGGCCCTTTACCGGCACTTTGCGAGCAAGGCCCAGATGTTCGAGGGTCTGATCGAGTTTATCGAGACCACGATATTCGGGCTGATCAACGACATATCCAGCAAGGAAGTCTCCGGGCTGCATCAGGCCCGGCGGATCGTCCAGATGCTGTTGGAATTTGCGCAGACCAATCGGGGCATGACCCGGGTCCTGATCGGCGACGCCCTGGTGAACGAGAACGAGCGCCTCCAGGATCGGATGAATCAGCTGCTGGAGCGCATCGAGGCGTCCCTGCGCCAGAGCCTGCGAGTCGCCGTATCACAAGGCGAAATGCCGTCGGACCTGGATACCGGTGCACGAGCCTCGCTGGCGGTCGCGTACGTACTCGGGCGCTGGCATCGATTCGCCAAGGGCGGGTTTCGCAAGCAGCCGACCGACGGCCTGGACGTCCAGCTAATCACCCTGATTGGCGCGGCCAGTTAGCCTGTCCCGCAGACCGGGCAGCCCGGGTCGCGACCGATCGTCAGCGAACGCCACTGCATCGATAGCGCGTCGACGATCATCAACTGACTGTTCAGGCTCGCGTCGCGCCCGGCGGCCAGCTTCAGCGCTTCTGCCGCCTGCATGCACCCGATGATTCCGGTGAGTGGAGCGAACACCCCCATCGTCGAGCACAACTCGTCCTGCGCGTCCGTGAATTCGGGGAAAAGGCACGCGTAGCACGCACTGGCATCGCTGCGACGGTCGAAGATCGCCAATTGACCATCGAAGCGCACCGCCGCGCCCGAGACCAGCGGTTTGCGGTGCCGCACGCAGGCCCGATTCAGCGCATGTCGTGTGGCGAAATTGTCGCTGCAATCCAGAACGATCTCGGCGTCGGCCACCAGCGGGTCGAACTCGTCCGGCCCGGCCCTGCGCGCCACCTCGACCACCTGCACCTCGGGATTGAGCGCGTGCAGCGCGATCCGGGCCGAGGACGTCTTCAGTTGCCCGATCCGATCGGTCGCGTGCAGCACCTGGCGCTGCAGATTGGTGAGGTCGACCCGATCCGAATCCACCACGGTCAGGCGCCCGACCCCGGCACTCGCGAGGTAAAGAGCGGCCGGCGATCCCAGGCCGCCGGCACCGATGAGCAGCATGCGCGAGGCGCTGATGCGCTGCTGCCCCTCGATTCCGATTTCCTCCAGCAGGATGTGCCGGGAGTAGCGCTGAAGCTGTCGATCCTCCAACACCCAAAACCTACAGTCTGTCCAGTTGGTGCAGTATGCGCGCAAGATCGCGCGGCTTCAGGTGACCGATCACCGGCGGTACGCGGTTCTTGAACTTTTTAAAGTAGTAGCGGATCGCGTCCACCGACAGTCCGAGCCAGGCGGCGATCTGCTCGTCGGCCGACCCTTTCAGGCCGGCCCGCAGGACGTCGGCCTCACGGGCGGAAAAGCGCATCGCCATCAGGTCCGCGATGAACGGGCGCTCGCGCAACTCCAGCGTCACCGCCAGCCGCTGCGCCGCGTAGAACAGCGCCAGCACTTCGGCCGCAGTCGGGGCCCGCTCCGTGAAGACGAACAGCGTGCCGCGGGTCAAGCGGCCCCGCGCCGGCAGCACGGCCAAGTGCCGCGCGCCTCCCGCCGCATTGTGCTGAAGCCAGCTCACGAGGGTGTCGGCGTGCCGAACCTGCGACCGCAACCAGGACGTGTGTTCCTCGATCGACGCCACCACCGGGCGCCATTCCTGGCGCGCACGCAGTGCGAGCGGATCGCGCTCGCCGATCAGCGCCGAGTAAAGCGCCTGCAGGTCGCGACGCATCGAGCCGTGCATCTGTACCGGTGCGCAGGCGAGTCCGGTGCCTCCCGAATCGGCGATCACGCACAGGCAGTGGGACGCGGGTGCGACCTGACTCAATCGGACGCCCAGCTCCAGGTCGAGCCTGGCATCGGACACCGCGCGCAACGGCGCCAGCAACTCATCGATCCGGGCATGCGCGGCCGCGTCGGTTCCCTGATCCAGCGGTAAGGCGGTCGCTTCCATGTCGTGATGCTAGGTCCGAGGCTGTCGCGCTTCATCGGCCTATTCGAACTTGCGCACACGACGTCTTCCATGGCGTCGCAGCCGAAAATTGGGGATTCTGTTGGCGCTGCAGACCAATCACCCAATCGAGATGCCGACCCAACCCATTTCGCCGCTGCTTGCGCTCGCGTTGGCGACGGCCAGCCTGGCGGCAACGCCTCGCGCGATCGCCGACCCCGGCCTCGGCCCGTTGCAGCTCGCGGGGCGCATCAACCCTTCGCCGGCCTGCACGCGCACCCAGGTGCTGGGACTGTGCTGGTGCGGTGGCACTCCGTGCGGGTACCGGCTCCGGATGTATGTGCCGGTCGCATTCATGGAAACGGTTCGCGCGCCTGGCGACTCGCTGCTGGGGTTGCCGCTGGCCAGCGCGGGCGCTGCCGATGCCGCCGGCACGCAAAGCTCGTCGCACTCGGCGCTGGACAACACGGCCGAGGCGCACGCCTGGCTGCTCAGCGATGCGGCCTGGCTGCTGGCCGCTCAGCCGCCGTGCTTCAGCTGCAAGCCTTCGGATGCACGTTCGGAAACACCGCCGCGGTCGGCGGCCGCGGATGTGGTGTGTGGGCCAGGCTCCGCGGTCGTCGAAGCGTTGGCGTCGAACCCGCTATCCGGCCTGGCGCCAACGCTGGGCGCGCTCGCTTACGCCTCCGAAGCCGATGTCCTGAACTGGCGCACCGGTTGTCGCGATCTGGCGGACATCGGTGCGTGGGCGCAAGCGCCGTCCGAGCTGCGCGGATGGGGTCCCCTGCGTCCACGCCAGATGCGCGACCTGGGAACGCCACCCGTTGTCTACTCGGCCAAGACGACCTATCGGGCGCTGAGCATCGCGCGCGAGCAGCTTGCGACGTTTCCGTTCCCGGTCGACCTCGCAGCACGCATGCAGCAGGCCTACCCCGCCGTCAGCACCTGCTTCGACGTCGGGGAGCAGCCGCTTCCGCAAGCCTCCTTTTCCGACCGCCCCGTGCACACCAGCGCGGACGGCCGCTACGGTTGGTTCTATTGGCGTCCGGTCACCTGCTGCATCAGCCTCGAATCGCTCGCGATGTGTCCGAGAGTTCGATGACCGTCGTACAAGGAATTTTTCTTAAGCCGTGCTGTGTGTCGTCGCCAAACGCTGATGAATCATCGCAACCACCGCGGCACCTTCGCCGATCGCGCCACCCACGCGCTTGACCGAACCGGAGCGGACATCGCCAACTGCAAACACACCCGCCAAGCTCGACTCCAGCGGTGCGGGCTCGGGGCCGTCGACGACGCTGGCGACGCCCCGACCGGTCAGGACGAAGCCCTTCGAGTCCAGGGCGACGCCGCAGCCAGCAAGCCATTTGGTCTCGGGCTCCGCGCCGACGAACAGAAAGACGTTGCCGATCGGACGGCGCTCGACGGCACCGCTTCGCGTGTCGCGCCATGAAACGGCGCTCAAGTGACCTGCCGCTTCGCCGTCGAGCTGCTCCAGCTCGGTGCGAGCCCTGAGTTCGATGTTCGACGTCGCGCCGATGCGGTCGATCAGATAGCGCGACATGCTGTCCGCAAGCCCTGCACCACGCACCAGCATCATCACCTTGGTCGCGTGGCCGGCCAGGTACACGGCCGCCTGTCCAGCCGAGTTGCCGCCACCGACCAGCGCGATCTCGACGTTCGCGCACATCTGCGCTTCGATCGCCGAAGCCCAATACCAGACGCCCCGTCCTTCGAATTCGCTCAGGCGAGGCACGGCCGGGCGCCGGTAGCGCGCGCCGCTGGCGATGACGACGACTCGGGATCTGATCCGGCGTCCGTCGGTGAGCCTGACCAGAATCTCATGCTCGACGCTCGACCGGTTGCAGTCCATGGTCGCGACCTCTGCGGGAATCAGGACTCGTGCGCCGAATTTCTGAGCCTGCACAAAAGCCCGCCCGGCCAGCGCCTGTCCCGATATGCCGGTCGGAAAGCCGAAATAGTTCTCGATGCGGGCGCTGGCGCCAGCCTGACCACCGAACGCGCGGCAGTCCAGCACGACCACGCGCAGGCCTTCGGACGCCGCGTACACAGCGGTCGCGAGGCCGGCAGGTCCGGCACCGACGATGGCGACGTCGAACCGCTCGTCCAGGTTGGTCGAGTCGAGCATCCCGAGACAGCGACCCAGCATGTCCTCCGCGGGATTCAACAACGTCGATCCGTTCGGACAGACGACCAGGACGTCCGATGCGCCCCCGCCGTTGCGCCGCAGCAGCTCAGCAGCTGCGGCGTCTTGGTCCGCGTCGATCGCGTGATGTGGATAGCCGTTGCGGCGCAGGAAATTTTGAACCCGCAGTAGTTCGGCCGATTCGCCTTGGCCGATCAACACCGGGCCGGTGGCACCCGACTGGATCAGGCCGACCCGCCGCAGTATCAGTGCGCGAATGATGCGCTCGCCGAGCTCCGCCTCCGCAATGATCAGCGCTCGCAGCTGCGCGGGCGGAATCAGCAGTGCTTCAACATCCTCCTCGGCGACGGCATCGACCAGCGCCGGCAAACCTGAGAGCTGTCCCACCTCGCCGACAAACTGCCCGCTCCCCCGCCGGGCGATGGGCGTCACCTGACCCAGGCCATCGCGCTGACTGACCGACACCTCACCGCTCAACACGACCAGCAAGCCCGGACTGGCTTGTCCCGCGACGAGCAGAGCTTCACCTCGCGCGTATCGCTTCGCGCTGCTGAACCGCCCCATCCGCGCAATTTCCGCCTCGGTCAGCTCGGGAAACATCTGATGGCGCCGGCTCGCAAGATCGGGCGGAAGGTTCTCGGACATCGTTGCCTCGGTTCGCGTCAAGCGCAGATGCTACCGTGCGAGCTGCGGGTCCCAGCGCACGCCGGCCAAGGTAACGCGGGCACGCGTGTCTGCGAGGCTCTAAGCCCGCGAGCAAGGCGCGGGTTTAGCGCCAGCGCGGGTTTTAGTTCCAGGGGGACGCGCACAATGCATGCGCCCCTTTGTAAGCGCTAACCCCAGGCATCAACGGAGGATCCGATGTCGCCCGCCGAAACGCCCGTGACCGGTCCCGATCTGACGCAAGGCATTCGGGCCACTGAGCTGGGTGAAGGCAGGATGCTGGTCGGTCACGTCGGCGAGGATGCCGTTCTGCTTGCGCGTTCGGGCGGCGAATTCTTCGCGATCGGTGCGACCTGCACCCATTACAGCGGACCGCTGGCCGAAGGGCTGATCGTCGGCGATACGGTGCGTTGCCCATGGCACCATGCCTGCTTCAGCTTGCGCACAGGCGAAGCGCTGCGCGCGCCGGCGTTGAGCCCCGTTGCGTGCTGGGCGGTCGAGCTGGTGGACGGCAAAGTCTCGGTGCAGAGCAGGAAGAAGGTGGTGCCTGCGGATCGCCGCGACGCGCGTCAACCCGGTGGCGCACCACCGGGAAAAATCGTGATCGTCGGCGGCGGTGGGGCCGGATTTGCCGCGGCCGAAATGCTGCGACGCGAACAGTTCCAGGGAAGCGTCGTGATGGTCAGCGACGATGACGCGCCACCGGTGGACCGGCCCAACCTGTCGAAGGACTATCTCGCGGGCAACGCGCCGGAGGACTGGGTTCCGCTGCGGTCCCCGGACTTCTACTCCAAGCTGGGGATCGAATTGCGGCTTCGCACCGAGGTGGCGGGCATCGAGCTGAAATCGCGCAGCGTGACGCTCGCCAACGGGCAGGCGTTGGCGTTCGACCGCCTGCTGCTGACCACCGGCGCTGAAGCGAACCGACTGGTATTTCCAGGGTCTGACGCGCCGCAGGTTCATACGCTGCGGTCGCTCGCCGACTGTCGCGCGATCATCGAGCGCGCGAGCACCGCGCGGCGGGCGATCGTCGTGGGGGCGAGCTTCATCGGACTGGAGGTTGCGGCGGCGCTGCGTGCCCGCAAGATTGAGGTCGACGTGGTCGCTCCCGAGTCGCACCCGATGGAGCGCATCCTCGGACCCGAGCTGAGTGCCTTCGTGCGCGGGTTGCATGAAGAGCATGGGGTCCGGTTCCACCTGCAGGATACGGTCCTGTCGATCCAGGGCGCGCGGGCGACGCTGAAAAGCGGCGTTGCGCTGGACGCGGATCTGGTCGTGATGGGCGTGGGCGTGCGCCCGCGCCTGCAGCTGGCGCAGGCGGCCGGCCTCGCGCTCAACCGTGGCGTGGTCGTGGACTCGATGCTCGAGACCAGCGCGCCCGGCGTCTACGCGGCGGGCGACATCGCCCGCTGGCCCGACCCGCACAGCGGCGAGTCGATTCGGGTGGAGCACTGGGTGGTCGCGGAGCGCCAGGGACAGACCGCGGCGCGCAATATGCTTGGATACCGCGAGGCATTCGATGCGGTGCCTTTCTTCTGGAGCCAGCACTACGACGTTTCGATCAACTACGTGGGACACGCCGAGAGCTGGGACCGGATCGAGGTGGATGGAGACGTGGCGGCGCGCGATGCCGTGGTGCGGTACCTGCGCGGCGGACGCGTGCAGGCCGTGGCCTCGATCTTTCGTGACCTCGAAAGCCTTAAGGCTGAGCTCGCGCTGGAACGCGGATCGGTGCCGGCATAATCTGGCCCATGATCCGCGCGCTGGAAGCCCTTGGACGCCTGCGAGAAGGCAATCGCCGTTTCGCCTCGGACGATCCAAGCAACGTCACCCGCTCGGACCGCGCGCGCCGCGGCGAGCTGGCCTCAAGCCAGGAACCATTCGCCACGATCCTGGGGTGCTCCGACTCGCGAGTGCCGGTGGAGATCGTGTTCGACCAGGGACTGGGGGACCTGTTCGTGATTCGAGTCGCCGGCAATGTCGTCGCACCGTCACAGATCGGCAGCGTCGAGTTCGCCGCCGAGCGCTTCGGCATCCGGCTGGTGGTCGTGCTGGGTCACTCCAGTTGCGGCGCGATCCAGGCGACCCTGGAGCAGCTGCAGCGGCCCCGAGAGAACCAGTCACGCAGCCTGCACTCGATTGTCGACCGGGTCAGGCCTTCGGTAGAAAGCCTGCTGGCGACCGACTTGCGGCACCACCCCGAGGCCCTGGTTCGGGAGGCCGTGCGCGCCAACATCCGCGCGTCGGTCAGCCACCTCCGGCATGGTTCGGGGCTGATCGAGCAGCTGGTCCAGAGCAGCGGGCTGCTCGTCGTGGGCGCCGAATACTCGCTCGAAACGGGCGTCGTCGAGTTCTTCGAAGGCGCGCCGCAGCTGGCGTGAACTGCATCGGCGCAAGGCGCGCCCGCCTTTTTACTGACTCACTTGGGCGGCTGTGAAAGCTCCCAGCCCTGCACGATCCCCTTCGAGTCGAATTTGATCTGAAGCGACTTGAGCGTGGTGTCGGACAGGCTGGCGAGCTTTCCCTCGGCGAAGTAGTAGGTCCATTCGTCGAAGCGCTGCCCGCTGGTGTCCACGTCGACTCCGGTCGCCGGTGGCGCCCCGAGCCAGCTGCGCACCTGGTCCTTGGTGGTCACGCCGCGCTCGACGTGGCTGGTAAACGCGTTCAGGTCGAAATCGCTGCCGACGTGAAACCAGCCCGTGGCGCACCCGCTCAGCACGATCGCCAGCAACCAAACCGGCACCCACCGCAAAACCCACCGCATGATCCACCCCCTGGTCCGATAGCGAGCAACGTTACTCCACGCCCCGTGCCTCCAGCATCCACCTGGCGATCTGCGGCCAACTCGACCGCAGCGTTCCGGACGACATGAACAAGCCGATGTGGCCGCCGGGAACGACGGTTTTTACGATGTCCTGCGGCGGCGTTCCGAACAAACCCTCTGCTGCGAAGACCTGCTCCTTCGGAGTGATGTCGTCCGACTCTCCGGCCAGCAGATAGGTCGGGCAGCGGATGTCGCGCAACGAAAGCCGCCGGCCAAGGCCGACGAATCGTCCTTGGGCGAGTCGATTCTCCTTGAAAAGCTCGTTGATCGCTTGCAGGTACCACCGGCCCGGCAGGTCGATCGTGTTTTCGTACCACGCGGAAAACGCCTCGGTCTTGCTGAGGTAGTCGGGATCGTCGATGTGCTCGTACAGGCGTACGTACTTGTTCAGGTACTGCTCGTCCGGGTGCATGTTCTTCCAGCCCCGCAACATCACGCGTCCTCGCATCAGTCCACCGCCCAGCGCAACCAGCTCCTCGTAAAAGCCGGGAGGCGAGGCTTCGACCATCTTCTTCAGCGGCCCGTCGCCGGCGTGGGTATCGATCGGACTGCCGGCCAGAACGAGCGTTCGAACACGGTCCGGATAGCGGGCCGCGTACATCGCCGCCAACCAGCCTCCCTGACACAGTCCAACCAGGTTGACGCGGCTGCCCAGGTCGTCGATGGCGACGTTCAGCTCGGCCAGATAGTTGTCGATGTCGTAATCCTTCATGTCGAGGCTGGCACTCTTCCAGTCGGTGACCAGCACCCGCGCGTGACCCGCAGCGAGCATCGTCTGCACCAGGCTCTGGCCATCGTGGTAGTCGGCGATCGCCGCCGTGTGCCCGGCATAGGGCGCCATGATGAGCGTCGGCGTGACCTTGGCGCCGGCCTCGCCAAACGCGCGCAGCCGCTGTGTATGCAACTCCAGCAGCACGGTGTTGGCGGTGGCGAAACGGGGCTTCAGCTCATGATCGAGCCGGTTCGCCTCCATCAGGAATTTCAGGTTCTTGCGGAACAGCTCGAGCTCCACCTGTCCCATCGCCGCCGCCGCCGCCAGCGGCCAGAACAGCGGAACGCTCTGGCGCGGGGTCTGCGCGCCCGAGCCCTTGCTGCCCTCTTCCATATCGACTCCTTGCAGGCGGCACCGGCCGCGCCCGCGAGGAGTCTATTTCACTGCAACGGCTTCAAACCCTGCAGCAAGGTGGGGATCAATTCGGCGACCGTGGGATGGATGTGCATGGCGCGTGAAATCACGGTATAGGGCGCCTTGGCATACATGACATCGATAATCAAGTGCACGATCTCGTCGCCGTTCAGGCCCAGCAGTGCGGCACCGAGGATCTCCCGCGTCCGGGCGTCGACCAATATCTTCATGAAGCCGAGCGTCTCGCCGCGTTCGCGGGCGCGACCGACGCGGGTCATCGGCATCTTGCCAACCAGCGCAGGCCGCCCGCTGGCGAGCACTTCGCGCTCGGTCAGGCCCACCCGGCCAAGCGGAGGATCGACGAACAGGGCGTAGGCGGGGATGCGGTCATCCACGCTGCGACGATCGCCGTCCAGCAGGTTGGCGGCGACGATTTCATAGTCGTTCCACGAGGTGTGGGTGAACGCGCCACGCCCGTTCACGTCGCCCAGGGCCCAAACGCCCGGCACGTTGGTGTGCAGCTGGTCGTCGACCTTGATGAATCCGCGCGCATCGCACTCGATGCCGGCGGCGTGCAGCCTCAAGTCTTCGGTGTTCGGCTTGCGACCGACTGCGAGCAGCAGATGACTGCCGTTCACCTCGGGCGCCCCCTCGGCGCAGTCGGCCGATACGACGACGCCGCGATCGCTGCGGGTGGCACCGATGCACTTCGCGTTCAATCGCAATTCGATTCCTTCGCGCTGCAGGATGTCCTGCACCGCTTGCGAAACGTCGTCGTCTTCGCGGGCGATCAGACGCGGGGCCATTTCGACCACGGTCACGCGCGAGCCGAAGCGCCGGTACATCTGCGCAAACTCCAGCCCGATGTAGCTGCCCCCGACGATCACCAGATGATCCGGTAGGAAATCAACCGCCATCATCGAGGTGTTCGTCAGGTAGGGCAGCGAGGACAGCCCCGCCCAATCGGGCACCAACGGCCGGCCGCCGACGTTGATGAAGATTTTGTCGGATTCCAACTCTGCGCCGCCAACCTCAACGCGGTGCGGTGCGTTGAAATGCGCCTGCCCCCAGAAGACGCGCAGGCCAGGCATGCCGGTGACCCACTGGGTCAACCCGTCGACCGACGCTCCGACGATTGCATCCTTGCGCGCCTTGACCGCGTGCATGTCGACACCGATCGCCCCTTCGATCGTTACTCCAAAATCCCGATGTCGGCGCGCGACGAAAGCCGCCTGTGCGCTGGCGACCAGCGTCTTGGTCGGAATGCAGCCATCGTTGACGCAGGTCCCGCCGAAATGCTCCCGCTCGATGAACGCGACCGACATGCCCGCACCCGTCAATCGCCCGGCCAGTGCCGGGCCGGCCTGACCGCTGCCGATGATGATCGCGTCGAACCGCTGCGCCATCGCCTGTCTCCCGGGTTTGTGTCTGAATTTCCGTCTTGCGCCGGGTCGGCTCAACCCGCGTTGGCGATTGTGCGCCACCTGACTCGAGGGAGGTCATTCCCAGCGCCCGGTATCGATCAGATAGGGCGATCGACCCGTCAGGCGCCAGCGCAGCGGCCATGCGCCCGGCCGCCACAGCACCTGCTCGATGCTCATGTGGACTATCTGGCGGGCTCCGGCGAACGCCTCGACCGTCGCCCCGGTCCAATCGATCGTGCAGCGGCCGGTGACGTGTAACAGATCTGCCTTTTCGAAATCGGGCACCACGATCGCTGCGCGCGGCTGCTCGAGCAGGTTGCCCAGCGTATTGAAATACAGGTTTCCTGCGAACTCCGGCCAGGTCAGATTCCGGCCATCATCGCTGACGCGAACGAAGCCCGGCCGACCTCCGCGATGCGACATGTCGCTGCCGCCGCTGGCACGCCCGCCCGCCGCATGCGTTGCGATGAAGAACGTGTCGGCCCGTTGCATCACGGCGAGCGACGCGGCGTCCAGACGATCGGAGCGGCGCGCCAGCGCGGCCATGCGATCTGCCGCAGGCGCCGGCGCCAGCAATTCACGCACCTGGATGTACTTCGGGCAGTTGCCGAAGCTCTGGCGGACCTGCACCGTGAATCCGAGCGCGTCGATCGCCCCGATCGCGCCATTGGCGCGGTTGCGCCGCCGGCTGGGCAGGTCGATTCCCAACACGCCGACCGGTGCGCCGACGGCAAGGAGCGCGGCCAGCGGGTCGTCCCGGCGCGGCAAGGCCTCGATCCGCAGCGTCGTGTCGTCGGGCGAGTGCACGAAGCCGGGGCCGGGTCCGGCCAGCAGGGTCGCTTGCGGCTGACCCTGCGGGTCCACGCTGGCCAGCGCGACGAAGGGCAGTCGCGAGAACAGCTCGCGGTGCTGCAGCGGCATCGCAGAGCGGATCACGTTGTGTCCGACCTGCACCAGGCGCTCGCGCACGCCGTAACGCTCCTGCGCCGCCTGCTCTCCGGGGTGAAACGCCTCTTCGTCGTGCATCCAGTCGGTCGGCTTCATCGCAACCCTCGGTCCGCAGTCCACACACGGCACTGATTGTTGGCGCGGGCAGCGGTGAATTAAAGTGGCTTTGATGGACTAGACTACTTCGTTATGCGGAGTAATCCAGCATCGCTGGACCAGCTCAAAGCCTTGCGGGCCTTCGCCGCCATCGTCGATCGTGGCAGCCTCACCGCGGCCGCCCGCTCGCTCGGGTCTTCGTTGCCCGCGGTGGTGCGGCAGCTGGCGGCACTGGAACGTCATCTGGGCGCGCGCTTGCTGAACCGCACCACGCGGCGACAGTCATTGACCGAAGACGGCCGGCTTTACCTGGAGCGCACGCGGCGTCTGCTCGCCGATCTGGACGAGGCCGACCGCCTGATCGCGGTCAAGCACGCCGAGCCGCGCGGCACCTTGAGCGTCACCGCCCCGGTCCTGTTCGGACACATGCACGTGGCCCCCGCGGTTGCCCGCTTCCTGCAACGCTATCCGCTCGCACAGGTTCGGCTGATGCTGGTCGATCGGCTGGTCGACCTGGTCCAGGAAGGCCACGACCTGGCGGTGCGCATCGCTCACCTGCCGGACTCGACGCTGATCGCCCACAGCGTCGGTTCGCTGCGGCGCGTGGTGACCGCGAGCCCGGGGTGGCTGCGCCGCCATGGAACGCCGCGTCACCCAGGCGAGCTGGCACACGTGAACTGCCTGTTAGGACCGGACAACGGCCACTGGGGCTTCGTTGAAGGCGGGCGGCCCATCACGGTCGTCGTGCGGGGCAACTTCGAATGCAACCTGGCCGCTCCGCGCCTCGAGGCGTGTGCCCGCGGGCTGGGCGTCGGGCAATTCATGTCGTACCAGGTCGCGCCCTACCTGCACGACCGGCGGCTTCGCGTGCTGCTGGACGAGTTCGAGGAGGCGCCGCTAAGCGTGAGCCTGGTCTATCCGAGCGCGCGGCTGTTGCCGTTGCGCACGCGGGCCTTCATCGAATTCATGAAAGAGGAGCTGAAGTCCACGCTGCCCTGATCGGGTGGCCACCGAGCGGACCGTCTCCGAGAGGACGGCTTCAGCGGACGGTTCGCCGATAGGCGCCCGGAGTCAGGCCGAAGCGCCGCGTAAACGCGCGGCGAAAGGCGTCGGCGCTGGCGAAGCCCACCGAGTCCGCCACCTGCGACAGCGAGCGCCCCGGCCCGGCGAGCCGCCGGCGCGCTTCGTCGAGGCGAGCCTTTTCCACGAAGTCGGCCGGCGTCGTCCTGAAAGCCTGCTTGAAGCGGCGCGAGAAATGGCGGGGCGACAGACAGGCACGCTGCGCCAGCACTTCAACCGACAGGTCGGTCGCCAGATTGGACGACAGCCACGAAGCCAGTTCGCCAAGCCGGTCCTGGTGCTCGGCCTGAAAGCGCAGCGGCTCCGAGTACTGTTGCTGCCCGCCCGCCCGCTTCTGGTGAACCACCATCTCGCGTGCCACGCGCATGGCGAGGCGCGCTCCGAAATCTTCTTCGATCAGCGCCAGCGCCAGGTCGAGTCCGGCGGTAACCCCCGCGGACGTGTAGAGCGGACCGTCGCGAACGAATATCGCGTTGGCGTCGACCGTCACGCTCGGGAAGCGCCGCGCCACATCCTCTGCGAAGCGCCAGTGAGTGGTCGCCCGCCGCCCGTCGAGCAGCCCGGTGGGTGCCAGGGCATAGATGCCCGTGCAGACTGACGCGATACGACGGATGTCAGGGGCCGCGGCGCGCAACCAGGTGGCGATCCGACCATTGATCCAGGGATCGCGCAGTCCCGCGCCGCCGGGTATCACCACCGTATCGAGCGCGGGCGCGTCGGACAGCGCACAGTCCGGACGGATCACCAGACCCGACTCGGTCACGAACGGGCGGCGGTTCAACCCTAGCAGCAGGCAACGGTAGCGGGGCGCACACCCGGGCTCGCTTTCAGCGGCAAGGCTGAAGGCTTCCATCGGTCCAACGATGTCCAGCGCCAGCGCATTCCTGAACCCGACGAAGCCGACCCGCAGGGCCTTCGAACGCGCAGAGCGCCCGATCACCTCGACCGTATCGGGTTCAGTCCGCTTCCTTCCAGCCATCGCCGTGATACTCCATGTAATCGGCGGTTCTTTGAGCGACCTCGGGGCCGAAACGCACCGCGACCAGATGCAGCGCAAGGTCGATTCCGGACGTCAGCCCGGCCGCCGTGTAGGTACGCTCGTCCGAGCGAACGTAGCGGCGCGACGCCTGCCACTGGACCTTGGGGAAGGCCTTGCGAAACTCACCGATGAATTCGTGATGGCTGGTCGCTTGCTTGCCATCGAGCAGGCCGGCCAGCGCCAGTTTCCTCGCACCGGTGCACACCGACATGATCGTGACCTGCGCAGCATGCTGCGATCGGAGCCACGCGAGCAGAGGCTCCGAGTTGTCCGCCTGCGCGCCGATCACGATCAGATCCGGCCGCGGCGCGTCGGCCAAGGTGTACTGCGGCACGAGGTGGGCACCGACCGAGCTCTTGACCGCGCCCTGGCTGGCCGAGACCGTATACAGCTCATACGGCATCTGCATGTCGCCGTTGCCCGAACCCAGCATGACGTCGTCGAAAACCTCCCAGGGTCCGGCAAAGTCGATCACATCGAAACCATCCGAAATCACGAAGGCCACCCGCACTTTCTGCTTCGCCTCGGCTTCACACGCGGTCCACGACAGCAGCAGGAACGCGGCCAGGATCCATGGCAATGGTTTCATCGCAGCCTCCACCCATCGGTGAGTGCTCCACCATAAGCCGGGAAGGGGTTGGCCTAAAGGACCTGGATCATACAAAAACGGACAGCGCGCCGGCGTGGCCTGCCCACCCTGCAACGACGCTCAAGCACCGAACGAGCGCTCGAGTTCAACGTAGCATTCGCGCTCTTTTTCGCTGAAGGAATCGAGTGCGGCGCCGGCCAGTCCTGGCGCCAGCAGGTGAAGCTTGCTGACGCGGTCCGCGCTTCGCAAGGCCCGTGCCAGGTCGTCGTCCTTGCCAAGCAACCGGCTGCCCGCGCGCCGTTCGACCGCCGTGCACACTCTCGGGTGAAATTCCCACTGGCGCGCGACCCGCCCCGAAAGCCAGGCGACGGCGTCGGCCAGCGCGTCGTGGAATGCTTCGGTATCCGGAGCCTGCGCTTGCGCGTAATCGTCGTCGAGCAGCCGCAGCGCCACGATCATCCCGATATCGGCGACCATCCCGGCCAGAAAAGCGTGGAAGCGGTCGGTTTCATCGCACAAAGTCGCGCAGGCGGCGGAGCGGCGTTGCGCCAGATCCCAAACGAGCGTGCCTGCGATCTGGCTGAAGCGGCCATGGCGCGCGTCGAAGATCGGACGCATGGTGGCCGCGATGACGATCTGGATCAGGCCACGCTGGCCTAACAGGATGACGGCGTCCTGCAGGTCGGAGATTTCCCGGCTCGTGCGGTATCGCGGCGAATTGGCGAGACGGACCACTTCGCCGACCAGCGTCGGGTCGAGCGACAGGCGCTCGGCCAGCTCGCGGGCCGCCACGTCGTCGCGGCGCACGACGCTCATCAAGCGGGGCAGGACCACCGGCAGGCGGGGCAGCAGATTCCCTTCGGTGCTGTCGTGCACCAGTTCCCGGATCCGATCGATCACGAGCTTTTCGCCCGGCTCGATTTCGGCCACACGTAGCGCGTCCACGCCGAGCAGCAGCGCCGTGAAGCGGCGGTCCGCGTTGCCGTCGAGTGGACCCGCCTCCGCGCGCACCGACGGCTGCGTCGACGCCGACTCGCCGCCGGAGCGCCTGGGCGTCCGGGCATCGGGTGCGAGGGTCCGGGTGGGCACCCGTGTGCGGTCGCGCGCCGTCGCACTGGCGTCGACGGTGAAGCGCACGTCGGGCGTCGGTTGACCTCCGAGCAATCTGCGTAACGCCGCAAGCCACGCCATAGCCACCCGGCGCATTATGGACGAAGCACGGCACTCGGCGGAAGTTCGCTAGGCT
>DATBCI010000043.1:0-8978 GCA_036270555.1 Burkholderiaceae bacterium | reverse complement strand
GCGAGCGCCATTTCCTCGACCACGTTCAGCAGGCGCTTTTCCACCTGGTCACGGCTTGACGGGTCGACCAGCCGGGCGCCAACCATGCGGGCCACGGCATCGCCGCCTTCGCGCAGGTCCAGTATCTGCAAAACCGTGCCGCCGACGACCATCAGCACGACCACGGCCGTCGTGGTTGGCACGAAATAGTTCGGCAAGGCGTCCAGTCCGTGGCGCGCCCACGCCCCGTGCGGCGCGAATGCAAACAGGTACAGCGCGCCCAGCGCAACGTTGACCGCGATCACGATCGCCACCAGGGCGGCGATAAACAGCCAGATCAGCCGCCGGCTGATTCGCCGCGCGGAGTCTTGTTGCTCGAAGAAGCCGGTCGCCAAGGCCTTGAAGAACCAGGACTCAGGACATTAGAACTGAACCTTGACCGCCTTGCGCTCCTCGTCGCTTTCGGTGGCTTTCAGCAGCTCGGCCGGCTGGAACGAGAAGGCCCCGGCCAGGACATTCGAGGGAAACTGCTGCACCGCATTGTTGTAGGTCATCACCGCATCGTTGAATGCCTGCCGGGCGAAGGCGATCCGGTTCTCCGTGCTGGTGAGCTCCTCCGTGAGCTGCATCATCGTCTGGTTGGCCTTCAGATCCGGGTAGGCCTCGGCCACCGCGAACAGGCGGCCCAGCGCGCCGCTCAGTCCGCCTTCGGCCGCCGTCAATTGGCGCATCGCCTCGGCGTTGGCTGGATCGGCCGCGGCCGCTGTATGGGCCGTCACCGCCGAATTGCGCGCCGTGACCACCGCCTCCAGCGTCTCGCGTTCGTGGGCGATGTACTTCTTGGCAGTCTCGACCAGGTTGGGGATCAAGTCATAGCGGCGTTTCAACTGCACGTCGATCTGCGCGAACGCGTTCTTGAACTCGTTGCGTTGCGCGACCAGGCGGTTGTAGGCGGCCATCGCCCAGAAGACCACGGCCGCGATCAGTGCGAAGAAAACGATCAACCCCATTTGGCCGTCCCCCACGGTTCGTCCTGCCTCTCCCGCCTTCGCTCGTAGGGCGAAGGCGGGGCGGCGCACAGACTACCCGCGATCTGCGGTCGGGCGCAATCGCGCTCCAGTGACCCGTCGACCGCTCTCTCATCCCAGCCGTCAGTCCGGCAGCGCCGCAACCGCCGGCTACCGTTTGCCCTCGTTTTTAGCCCCATTCGGTGACGCGTCCTGGCTCTTCTTGATGTCAGCGATTTCCTGGTCGCTGACCACTTCGAACAATTTGACCACGCGCCGCACCCCGTTCACGTGGCTGGCCGCCTTGGCTGCGGCTTCGCCCTCGGATGCCGAAACCTTGCCCAACAGGTAAACGACACCCTGTTCGACGGTGGTCCTGACCACCTCGGTGGGAACGCCGTCAGCGCCGAGCAGTGCAGCCTTCACCTTACCAGCGAGCAGCGTGTCGTCGGTACGGTCCCCCAGCGTGGCCAGCTCGCCCACGGTCAGCTCGTTGACCACCTCCCGCACGTTCTCGACCTTTGCCGAGACCGCTTCGGCCGTAGCCCGTTGCTCGGCCGTCCTGACCTGGCCCGCCAGCAGCACCTTGCGGTCATAGCTGGTCACGTTGATGTTCATGGCTCCCTTCGGGATGTTGTCGACCAACGCCCTGTTGACGCGCGATTCGATCGCGGTGTCCTCCGCCTGAATTCCAACCGAACGCCGGTCGGTCGCGATCGCCGCGCCGCCGATCGCCGCGCCGCCGACCAGCAGTACGCAGCCGTCCAATGTTGCGGCCGCCAGCGCGGCTGCGACGACCCATCCGATTGTCCGTTTCATCCAGGTTCCTCCTCGGCGCCAAACGCGGCGCGTAGCCATTCCAATCGATCGGCCTCGGCGATCACAACGTCGAACCGGCACGGCGGCCAGCGATCTCCGAAGTGTTGTTGCAGGTACCGCTGGGCAGCCAGGCGCAAGCGCCGGCGCTTGAGCCGGTCAACACTGGCGGCAGCCAGCCCGCTCCGAACCCGGCTTCGAACCTCGACGAATACGAGGGTCGCACCGTCGCGCGCGACGACGTCCAGCTCGCCGACGCGATAGCCGACCTGACGCGCCACGATCCGCAACCCGTGCCGCTGCAGCAGCGCGCACGCGGCTTGCTCGGCGGCATCGCCTTGCCTCTGACGGGGGCTGCGCGCGGGTGGCATCCCTGCGAGACCTGCAAAGCAGTCCTCGGTTCCGGGATTGTGAATAATGCGACCAACAACCTCTCCCAACCGAAGCAGCTGGCGCTGCGGAGCGCTGCGAACATGGCCGATTCCGATAATCCCGACGTATGGTCTGGTCAGCCGCTGTGGACCGCCTCCGGGCTGGACCAGCAGCAGCTGCCGCACGCATTGTATGTAGTGGCCACTCCGATCGGCAATGCGGCCGACGTGACGCTGCGCGCGCTTTGGGTACTCCGCACCGCTGATTGCATCGCGGCCGAAGATACCCGAGTCACGATGCCGCTGCTGAAGCGCTACGGGATCCCGACCCGACCGATGGCGCTGCACCGCCATAACGAGCGTGGGGCCACCGAGAAGATCCTGTCGCGTCTGGCGCAGGGTGAACGTGTCGCGCTGGTCAGTGACGCCGGCACGCCCGGAATTTCCGACCCGGGTGCGCTGCTGGTGCGAGCCGCTCTGTCGGCCGGTCATCGTGTGATCCCGATCCCGGGTGCGAGCAGCTTGACCGCAGCGCTGTCGGCCGCTGGACTTGACGCTGCATCGGTGTGCCTGCTCGGCTTCCTCCCGACCAGGACCCAGGCGCGCCACCGCCTGCTGCAGCAGGCGGCTGCGCGCGGCGAAGGCTTCGTACTGTTCGAGGCGCCGCATCGGATCACGGACACTGCGCGCGAGTTGGCCGCGGTGCTGCCACCCGACCGGCGCGTGGTGCTGGCGCGAGAACTGACCAAGCTGTTCGAAGCGGTCGTAGCCACCACGGCTGCCGATCTGCCACGCGTGGTTGCCGAGCAGGGTGAACGCGGCGAGTTCGTGCTGCTGGTCGACGGCTACACCTCAACCGAGCCGCCAGCCGAGCTGGACGAAGTCAGCCGGCGCTGGCTACAGGCACTGGCTGAAGAGCTGCCGGCAGCGCGCGCGGCCGCGGTTGCTGCGAAAGTGACCGGGATCGCGCGCGACGTCGTCTACCGCAGTCTTCTTGCGCCACGCGGATAACGCGCGGGTGCCGCCATGCGCGTCGCGCCCTAATCAGAACGGCGTCGAAGCCGTGACCAGCGCAATCACGCCGGTCAGCTTCTTGGCGTAATCGATCAGCAGGAATTCGTTGGGCCCGTGGGCGTTCGATTGCGGCCCGAGCACGCCCGTGATCACGAACTGCGCGCGCGGAAATCGTTCGCCCAGCATCGAGATGAACGGAATGCCGCCGCCCTCGCCCATCCAGACCGCCTCGAGCCCGAATGCCTCGTGCGAAGCCCTTTGCAGTGCATCCTTCAGCCACGGCGCCGTTTGCGGGGCATTCCAGCCGGACCCGGCGTTTTCCAGGTCGAATTGAACCCGCGCTCCATAGGGCGGATCGGTCTCCAGCACCTGCTTCAGCCGTTGCGCCGCACGCTCGGCGTCCACCGTCGGAGGCAGCCGAACACTCAGCTTCAACGCAGTGCCCGGCCGCAACACGTTGCCGCCCTCTTTCAGCGCAGGCAGGCCGGCAGCGCCGATCACCGACAGCGTGGCCTTCCACGAGCGGTTCAAAATCGCCTCGACCGGATCGGTCGTGACCGGACGCGTGGTTTCCTCCTCCGGCCCTTGCGCTTCGCCGGCCGACTGCGCCCATGCGAACTGCTGCCAGATTCGATCCCCGAGCACCGCGCCGGCTTTGCGCGCCTGGTCCATTCGATCCGGTGGCACGCTCGCCTGGAACGCGGCGTCTCGCAACTTGCCCGTCTTCGAGTCGTCGATGCGGTCCAGCAGCAAGCGCAGGATGCGGAACGAGGACGGGACGATGCCCGAGGCATTGCCGGAATGGACGCCTTCGTTCAACACCTCGACGCTCAGCACACCACCCACCAGACCGCGCAGCGAGGTGGTCACCCACAGACGGTCGTAGTCTCCGCATCCCGAGTCCAGACCGATCAAAAGGCCGACCTGCCCCAGGCGTGGAGCCAGATGCTCAAGGTAGGCCGGAAGGTCGATACTGCCGCTCTCCTCGCACGTCTCGATCAATCCGACACAGCGAGGGCGCGGCGCTCCGGCGGCATCGAGCGCAGCGATCGCGGTCAGCGCGGCATAGATGGCGTAGCCGTCATCGGCGGCCCCCCGGCCGTACAGGCGGCCGTCCTGTATCACAGGCTGCCACGGCCCCAAGCCTGCCCGCCAGCCGGACATCTCGGGCTGCTTGTCCAGATGGCCATAAAACAGGACGGTCTGGTCGCTGGGCGGACCGCTGCGGGTCGAAGGCGCGTCGAAGAATACGCACGGTGTACGGCCCTCGAGCGTGACCATCTCGGCCTGCAAGCCGCGTACCGGCTGGATTCGGGCCCATGCGAGCGCATCGCGTGCGACCCGATCCAGGAAACCGTGGGCCGCCCAATTGGGGTCGAACGCCGGCGATTTGGCGGGGATCCGGATGTAATCGCTCAGCCGCGAGATGATCACGTGGTCCCAGCGCTGATCGACGAACTGTTGTGCCGTTGTAGAGAGCATAGGGGTCAGGTCGATCGAAATAGGAGCGAGGTCAAAAAGTCCCGCATCGGACAGAAGGTCGCGCGAAGCATACCCCGAGGCAGCGCGGCGCCGTGCGCAGTTCAAGAACCATCGAACCGATCGGCCAGCTCGATCAGGCTCGTCACCTCGATGTCGACCGGCACGGCAGCGCGGCGCTCGCCTCGCCCCGGGCCGCGCTCGTCCGGCCGCGCCACGAACGCAGTGCCCAGGCCAGCCGCCGCAGCGGCCGCCAGATCGGATGAATGGGCGGCCACCATCATGGTTTGCTCGGGAGCACAGTCGAATGCCGCTGCGGACGACAGGTAGACAACCGGTTTGGGCTTGTAGTCGCGCGCGACCTCCGCCCCCAGAATCGCATCCCACAGGATGTCGTTGCGGCGCGCCAGGTCAGCCATCAGCGAGATATTGCCGTTCGAGCAGGGGGCCAGGCGAAAGCGGGTGCGCAGCCGCGCCAGCGCCGGCGTCACATCGGGCCAGGCGTCGAGCCGGTGCCACGCGAGGTTCAACTCGGCGCGGGTCGCTTGGTCGATGTGGTTCAGTTTGAAATGATCGAGCACCACGTCCAGATTGCGCCGATGCAGGACGTCGAGTTTGCAGAACGGCATACGCCCGCTGCGCACCTGCTCCATCGCCGGCTGATACTGGTCGCGCCACGCATCGGCGAACGCCTCCCAGTCGATCGCAACACCGCGAGCGCCCAACAGGATGCTGGCCTCGCGTGCGATCGAGGTGCGCCAATCGACCAGCGTCCCAAAGACATCGAACAGCAGCGCCCGTACGTCACCCATCGCCGAACCTCCGCTAGTGCACGAAGAGCGCCGTGGGGCGCGCCAGGTATCGCTCGAGCAGACGCGACCATTGCGTGGCGACGGCACGCTCGGTGGCTTCGCCGATCAGAACCCGGCTCAGGCCCGCCTCGCGCTCGACTCGAGGCGTGCGCAGCTCGGCCGGCAGGCTCGACGCGTCGGGCGAAGCCAGCAGCAGCGCAAGCCGGTCGCGCAGCGCTTCCGCGTTCGTCGCGACCTTGAACGCTCCCAGCTGCACCGACCAATGCGCGCCGGGCGGCGAGGGCAACGGGTCGTTCGTCACGGTCCGCGGCACCGCATCGGCAGGCTGGGGCTGACTTGCCGGCTTGACGCTCGTGACCGATTCGGACCCGGCTGGCCCACCCTGCGAAGCGCGCTCACCCTCCAAAGGGCGTGGTGCGACCGAGGACGGCGCGAAGGGGGGCGCGACCGGCAGCGCGACCGCCACCGGTTCATCCGCCTCCGCCCCTGGGGCTTCGGCGGGCTTGCCCGACGAGGCCCGAGCGGCGGAGGTGGAGACAATCCGCTCGACCTCGACTTCGCCGCTTCCCGCGGTGGCCAGACCCAGACGCGCGGCGGCCGCGTAAGACAGGTCGATGATCCGATCGTGCAGGAAGGGCCCGCGGTCGTTGATGCGCACGATCACCGAACGCCCGTCGCGCGTGCTGGTGACTCGCGCGTAGCTGGGAATCGGCAGCGTCGGGTGTGCGGCGGTCATCGCGAACATGTCATAACGCTCGCCGCTGGCGGTGCGGTTGCCCTGGAACTGGCGACCGTACCACGACGCGATGCCGTGCTGTCGAAACGGAGCACCCGACGTATCCGGAACGTAGGTCCGTCCGAGGGCGACGTACGGACGATTGGCGTTCGGATTGAACGGCTCGTCGCGCGGGACCGCGTCGGGCGTGGCCTGCAGGTCGGGCGGAACATGGGCAGGCGGCCCGTCTTCGGCGTAGAAGCGGGATTCCTTCGGGGTCGATGCGCAGGCCGCGATCAGCAGCACCGCCATCGTGATGTGCAGCGATCGCAGCGCGTTCACCCTGCGACCTACATCTGCACCATCTTGCGGTTGCTCTGCACGCACATCAGCATCCCGCACGCCATACCCAGGGTGACCAGCGCAGTGCCGCCATAACTGATGAATGGAAGCGGCACGCCCACGACCGGCAGGATGCCACTGACCATCGCCATGTTCACGAACGTGTACGTGAACAGGATCATCGCAATGGCGCTCCCCAGCAGCCGTGTGAACGGCGTCGAGGCCTGCAGAGCGATCTGCAGCGCGCGCCCGACCAGGAGCATGAACAGCACCAGCAGCACCAGGTTGCCGATCAGCCCGAATTCCTCCGAGTACACGGCGAAGATGAAGTCGCTGGTGCGCTCGGGAATGAACTCCAGGTGCGTCTGGGTGCCCTGCATCCAACCCTTGCCCAGCACGCCTCCAGAGCCGATCGCGATCATGGCCTGCAACGTATGAAAGCCCTTGCCGAGCGGATCGCTCATGGGATCGACCAGCGTCAGGATCCGGTTGCGCTGGTAGTCGTGCATCAGGGTCCAGGCGAGCGGAACCATGGCCACCGCCCCGCCCACCAACGCGCCCAACCAGATCCAGGGCAACCCGGCGAAGAAGATCACGAAGAAGCCGGCCGCCAGCACCAGCATCGCGGTTCCGAGATCCGGCTGCCGCACGATCAACGCCACCGGCACCAGCACCAACAGCGCAGCGATGGCGAAATCCATCCTGCCCACGGCACCTTCGCGGCGATCGAAGTACCAGGCGAGCATCAACGGCACGGCCAGCTTCATGATCTCCGCAGGCTGGATGCGCAGCGGCCCCAATTCCAGCCAGCGTTGCGCGCCCTTCACCGATACGCCGGCCACCAGTACCGCGAGCAGCAACAGCAGTCCTATCGCATACGTGGGCAGTGCCAGCCGCTTCAGCGTCCGCGGCGGCAGGCCGGCGACGGCGATCATCACGCCAGTAGCCAGCGCGAAATTGCGCAGCTGCTCGCCGAAGCGGCCGGGATGATCGGATGCCGCCGAATACAGCGTGACCAGGCCGATCAGGCTCAGCACGCCCACCACCGCCAGCAACACGGGATCCACCACGGGAAGGTGGTTGCGCAGCCAGGGCCCGACCCGTTGTGGCAGCGGCGCGTTCATCGCTTGGTACTCGCCCGGGTGGTGGATGCCGCAGTGACCGGTTCGTCCTGCTCATCGATCGGGGCCGGACCCGCCGGCATCTTGCCGAGCAGGTAGTAGTCGAACACCTGGCGCGCAATCGGAGCCGCGGCCATGGCTCCCCAGCCCGCGTTCTCGACCAGCAGGGCCACCGCGATCTTCGGCTTCACGCCAGGATCGGCCGGAGCAAAGGCAATGAACAGCGCATGATCGCGGTGACGCTCGTCGATCTTGTTCTCGTTGTACTTCTCGTTCTGCGCGATGCCGACCACTTGCGCGGTGCCGGTCTTGCCGGCGGCATGGTACGAAGCGCCGGCAAATGCGGCGCGCGCGGTGCCGCTGATGTCCACGTCGACCATGGCAGCGCGCACGAAATCCACATTGCTGGGGTTGAGCTTGATGCGACCGCTTTCGGACGGAACGGTGGGCTTGAGCGCGCCGGTACGCGGATCCTCGATGGCGCGCACCACATGGGGCTTCATCACGACGCCGCCGTTGGCCAGAGTCGCCGTCGCGTGCGCCAGCTGCAGCAGCGTGAAGTTGTTATAGCCCTGCCCGATGCCGATCGAGATCGTTTCGCCGCCGTACCATTTCTGGTGAAAGCGCCGCTCCTTCCAATCGGACGACGGCAGCACGCCCGACAGCTCGCCCTCCAGGTCGATCCCGGTGAGCTGCCCGAATCCGAACGGCTTCATGAAATCGTGGATCGCATCGACGCCCAGATCGTTGGCCAGCACGTAGTAGTACACGTCGCTCGACACGACGATCGACTTGTGCAGATCCACATTGCCGTAACCGCCCTTCGGGATGTGGCCTCCTTCCCGGAACTCGTGGCCGGCATACCAGAAGAAGCCCGGATCGTAGGTGACGCTGTCGAAATGGCGCTTGCCCAGCTCGAGCGCGCACAGTGCCAGAAACGGCTTGTAGGTCGACCCGATCGGATAGGTGCCGCGCAGGGCGCGATTCAGCAGCGGCTTGTCCGGCGAATTGTTCAACCCGTCCCAATTGAGCGGATCGATCCCATCGACAAACAGATTCGGATCGAAGGTCGGCTTGGAGACGAACGCCAGCACGTCGCCGGTTTCGGGCTCGATCGCGATCAGCGCGCCCCGGCGGTCGCCGAACGCCTTCTCGGCCAATTCCTGCAGCTTGATATCGATTGACAGGACCAGGTTGTGCCCCGGCTCCGACGGCGTTCGCGACAGCGTGCGCACCGGGTGCCCGCCGGCCGTGATCTCGACCTGCTCGAAGCCCGTGCTGCCGTGCAGATCCTCCTCGTAGCTGGATTCGACGCCGATCTT
>DATBCI010000042.1:0-4196 GCA_036270555.1 Burkholderiaceae bacterium | reverse complement strand
AGCGGCAGGCGCTGGGGTGGCGGGTTGCTGGGCCTGCGTCGTAGCGCACAACGCCAGGGCAAGCGCAGCGGGCGTGCGCCGACACCGAACCAGCCAAACCATAGAACGCCCCAGTCGGGCCAAGTGTGCGGCCCTGACACTCCCCCGAGCGGGCGCGATTATTTCACGGGTGGCGCGGACCAATCCACGCCACCATCCGGGATTCAGACCCGAGCTATTTCTTGAGCAGCTTGCGGATTGCGGCGATCTGGGCGGCGGCGATTGCCAGCTCGTTGGAGGCCAGTGCTATTTCCATCTTGTCGGTGGCGTTGCGGCGCGCCTCCTCGGCCCGCTTCAGGGCCTCGTTGGCCTTGGCCTCATCGAGGTCGCGGCCCCGGATCGCGGTATCCGCCAGCACGGTAACCACGTGCGGCTGCACCTCGAGGATTCCGCCGGCGACGAACACCGACTCTTCCTCTGCCTGGCCCGGCACCCGGATGCGGACCACGCCCGGCTTGATCCGCGTGATCAAGGCCGCATGGCGCGGATAGATGCCAAGCTCCCCGGCCTCACCGGGCAGGACCACGAATTCGGCATCGCCGGCGAAGATCGACTCTTCGGCGCTGACCACATCGACGTGCATGGTGGTGCTCATCGGTTCGATCCCGCGCCTACTTCAGCGTCTTGGCCTTCTCGATCGCTTCGTCGATCGAGCCGACCATGTAGAAAGCCTGCTCGGGCAGCGCATCGCAGTCGCCGTCCACCAGCATCTTGAACCCGCGAATGGTCTCCTTCAGTGCGACGTACTTGCCCGGCGATCCGGTGAACACCTCGGCCACGTGGAACGGTTGCGACAGAAAGCGCTGGATCTTGCGAGCGCGCGTCACGGCCAGCTTGTCCTCGGGCGAAAGCTCATCCATGCCCAGGATCGCGATGATGTCGCGCAGCTCCTTGTAGCGCTGCAGTGTCGCCTGCACCCGGCGCGTGATCGTGTAATGCTCCTCGCCGATCACGTTGGGGTCGACCTGGCGCGAGGTCGAATCCAGCGGGTCGACCGCCGGGTAGATGCCGAGCGAAGCGATGTCGCGACTCAGCACAACCGTGGCGTCCAGGTGGCCGAACGTGGTGGCCGGGCTCGGGTCGGTCAGATCGTCGGCCGGCACGTACACAGCCTGGACCGACGTGATCGAACCGGTTTTGGTCGAAACGATCCGTTCCTGCAACTTGCCCATCTCCTCGGCGAGCGTGGGCTGGTAGCCGACGGCCGATGGCATCCGCCCCAGCAGCGCCGACACTTCGGTGCCGGCCAGCGTATAGCGGTAGATGTTGTCGACGAAGAACAGGATGTCCTTGCCGTCGTCGCGAAAGCGCTCGGCGATCGTCAGGCCCGTGAGGCCGACGCGCAGGCGGTTGCCGGGCGGCTCGTTCATCTGTCCGAATACCATCGCGACCTTCGACTCGGGCAGGTTGTCGAGCTTGACGACGCCGGCCTCGATCATCTCGTGATAGAAGTCGTTGCCTTCGCGCGTGCGCTCGCCCACCCCGGCGAACACCGACAGGCCGGCGTGCTGGGTTGCGATGTTGTTGATCAGCTCCAGCATGTTGACGGTCTTGCCGACGCCGGCTCCGCCGAACAGCCCGATCTTGCCGCCCTTGGCGAACGGGCAGATCAGGTCGATCACCTTGATGCCCGTCTCCAGCAACTCGACCGATGGCGACAGCTCGGCGAACACGGGCGCGGGCTGGTGGATCTCGCGCGACTCGTTGGTCTTGATCGGGCCGCCCTCGTCGATCGGGCGGCCCAGCACGTCCATGATGCGTCCGAGTGTGCCGGTCCCGACAGGCACCTTGATGCCCTCGCCGGTACCGCGCACCTTCATGCCGCGCTTCAGGCCGTCACTGGAGCCCATCGCGATCGTGCGCACGACGCCGTCGCCCAGTTGCTGCTGGACCTCGAAGGTCAGACCCTGTTCGACCAGCTTGTTGGTCGGATCGGCTTCCAGCACCAGCGCGTCGTAGACGTGGGGCATCTGGTCGCGCGGGAACTCGATATCGACGACGGCGCCGATGGATTGGACGATGTTTCCACTGGACATATCTGCCTCGGGCTTATCTTGCGGTGAACGACGGGATGTCGTTCACCGCACAACATTTCCCCTCTCCCGCGAGGCGGGAGAGGGGGAAGGGGTGAGGGTAGTAGCAGTACACGGCGCTCATCAAGCGATCGCCGCTGCGCCGCCCACGATTTCGGAGATCTCCTTCGTGATGCCCGCCTGGCGTGTCTTGTTGTAGACGAGTTGCAACTCGTCGATCAGCTTCTTGGCGTTGTCGGAAGCGGCCTTCATGGCGACCATGCGGGCGCTTTGCTCGGACGCCATGTTCTCGACCACCGACTGGTAGACGAGCGCTTCCACGTAGCGTGTCATCAGATCGTCGATCACGTTCTTCGGGTCCGGCTCGTACAGGTAATCCCATGCGTGGGCGCGGCGTTCCTCTTCGGTCTGGGCGAGGCGCTCGCCCGACAACGGCAGCAGCTGCTCCAGCAGGGGCTCCTGCCGCATGGTGTTGATGAAGCGCGAGTAGGCCACGTACACGGCGTCGACCTCGCCCCGCGAGTAGGCGTCGAGCTGGACCTTCACCGGCCCGATCAGCTTCTCCAGGTTGGGCGCGTCTCCCAGGTGCACCACCTGGGAAACGATGTTGCCGCGCAGTCGCTGCAGGAACCCCAGCCCCTTGTTGCCGATCGCCGTCAGCTGCAGCTTGACGCCGCCGCCATCCCACTCCTTGATGCGCGCCAGCGCGGCGCGCTGGATGTTGGTGTTCAGGCCGCCGCACAGGCCCTTGTCGGTCGTCACCAGGATCAGGCCGACGCTGCGGACTTCGCGGCGGCGGACCACGAACGGATGGCGGTACTCCGGGTTGGCCTGGGACAGGCGAGCGACGATATTGCGGATCTTGTCGCCGTACGGGCGCGACGCGCGCATCCGGTCCTGCGCCCGCCGCATCTTGGACGCGGCCACCATCTGCATCGCCTTCGTGATCTTGCGCGTGTTCTGGACGCTCTTGATCTTCAGGCGGATCTCTTTGGTGCTCGGCATGTTCGGGTCCCGCTCAGCGCCTCAGCGGGCGCCCTTCTTGAAGGTGACGATCGCGTCCAGCAGCGCCTTCTCGTCGTCCTTCGGCAGATCGTTGGTCGACTCGAGCCGATCGATCAGCGCCTTGTGCTTGGTCTTCAGGTACTCGCGCAGCGCCTTCTCCATGAAAAGCGCCTCGCCGACCGCGACGTCGTCGAAGTGCCCGCTGTTGACCGCCAGCAGCACAACGGCCTGCTCCCACACCGCCAGCGGCTGATACTGCGGCTGCTTCATCAGCTCGGTGACCATGCGCCCACGCTCGAGCTGCTTGCGGGTCGCATCGTCCAGGTCCGATGCGAACTGCGCGAAAGCGGCCAGCTCGCGGTACTGCGCCAGCGCCAGCCGCACACCGCCGCCGAGCTTCTTGATCACCTTGGTCTGGGCCGCGCCGCCGACGCGCGACACCGAAATGCCTGCGTTGATGGCGGGCCGGATACCGGCATTGAACAGGTCGGTCTCCAGGAAGATCTGGCCGTCGGTAATCGAAATCACATTGGTCGGAACGAAGGCCGTCACGTCGCCGGCCTGGGTTTCGATGATCGGAAGAGCGGTCAGCGAGCCGGTTTTGCCCTTGACCTTGCCCTTGGTGAACTTCTCGACGTATTCCTCGTTCACGCGGGCCGCGCGCTCCAGCAGCCTCGAGTGCAGGTAGAACACGTCGCCCGGATAGGCTTCGCGCCCCGGCGGCCGGCGCAGCAGCAGTGAGATCTGGCGGTACGCCCACGCCTGCTTGGTCAGGTCGTCGTAGATGATCAGCGCGTCCTGGCCGCGATCACGGAAGTACTCTCCCATGGTGCAGCCCGAATACGGCGCGATGTACTGCATGGCGGCCGACTCGGAGGCAGCGGCGGCCACGATGATGGTGTAGGCCATCGCGCCGGTTTCCTCCAGCTTGCGCAGCACGTTGGCGATGGTCGAAGCTTTCTGGCCGATCGCGACGTACACGCAGATCAGGTCCTTGCCCTTCGAATTGATGATCGTGTCGATTGCGACCGCGGTCTTGCCGGTCTGGCGGTCGCCGATGATCAGCTCGCGCTGGCCGCGGCCGATCGGCACCATCGCGTCGATCGACTTCAGGCCGGT
>DATBCI010000041.1:0-4466 GCA_036270555.1 Burkholderiaceae bacterium | reverse complement strand
GGCAGATTCAGGACCTGAGGTCGCGAATGATTTCTCGCGCTGCGTTGTGCCCGGGAGCCCCGCTCACGCCGCCACCGGGATGCGCTCCGGAGCCGCAGTGATAGAGGCCGGCGAGCGGCCCGCGATAGCGGGCATGACCGAATACCGGTCGCAGCGAGAACAGTTGATCCGGAGACAGTTGACCGTGGAAGATGTCGCCTCCGGTCAATCCGAATTCCCGTTCGAGGTCCAGAGGGGTCCAGGCCCGATAGCCCAACAGCGAGCGACGAAAGTTCGGGCAGAACGATTCGATGCGCGCAAACACCGCCTCCACCGCCGCCGGCTTCAATGAATCCCAACCCGCCTGAGGATCCGGATCGAAGTGCTGGCAGAACAGGCTCGCCACGTGCGCCCCGGGCGGGGCCAGCGAATCGTCGACGACGCTGGGAATCAGCATTTCGATGATCGGCTCGCGCGCGAACCCGCCGTGGAGGGCGTCACGCCAGGCCACGTCCATCGCGCGCAGCGACGGAGCGAACAGAATTCCGCTGGCGTGATGCGGCTGCGCCTGCGTGCCGGGCAGGCAGCGGAAATCCGGAAGCTCGGACAGCGCGACATTGATTCGCATCGATCCGGAACCGCAGCGATACGAGCGGATCGAACGCAGGAAATCGGCGGGCAGCTCCGCCGGCTGCAGAAGCTGCAGGTACAGCCGCTTCGGGTCGACGCTCGCGGCGACCGCGCGCGCTCGCACTTCGGTCCCGTCCTGCAGCACCACGCCATGAACCCGGCCATCGCTCGCCAGGATCCGGTCGGCTCCGGCCTGCAGGTCGATTTGTACCCCACGGGCGCGCGCTTCCTCGGCCATCAGCTCGGTGATTCGCCCCATGCCCCCGATCGCATGGCCCCAGATGCCCGGCTTGCCATTGACTTCACCCAGCGTGTGATGCAGCAGGACATACGCCGATCCGGCCGCATACGGGCTCGCGTAGTTGCCGACGATCGAGTCCCATCCCAGTGCCGCCTTCAGGCAATCCGTTTCGAAAGTGGCGTCCAGCCAGTGGCCGGCGCTGCGAGTGAAGAGCTCCACGCAGTCGCGTTGGACCTGACCCGGAAGCCGCCCGAAGGCCCACAGCAGGCGGGCCGAGTCGACCAGGTCGCGCCCGCTGCGTGCGACCAGCGGCCCGCCCAGTTCCGGTGGGGCCCGCAGCGTCCACTCCTTGAGTTGCAAGGCCACGCGCTCGAGGCGTCGTCCGAACTCCCCGAAGCGGTCGGCGTCGGTCGTCGAGAACTTGCGTACCTCGGCTTCGGAGAACCCCGCAGTGCCGCCAAACTTCATGAACCGGCCGTCCTCGGTCGGCAGGAAATTCGAGAAGGGCCGCTCGACGATCTTCAGGCCCCTGCGGGCCAGGTTCAGGTCGCGGATCACGACTGGATTGAGCAGGCTGACCGTGTAACTGGCACTCGAGTTGCGAAAGGCGGGGAAGAACTCCTCGGTCACGGCGGCTCCGCCCACCACGGCCCTGCGATCGACCACGCGAACCTTCAGTCCGGCCGACGCCAGATAGCAGGCACAGGTCAGGCCGTTGTGCCCGGCCCCGATCACGATGACGTCCAGGGACTCCATGCGCTTGCGCCCGTCCAAGAAGGGTCAGATGCTACTGGCAAGCGGGCAGGGCCAGAATTTGACCTGAATCGGGCTACCGGAACTTCCGAATCCGGTACATTAAGGCACCGGTTTGCATGTTTGCGGGCTTGTCAAAGGCGAACAGCGCAGCGTTTAGACAGGATTCGTGTGGCTAACGAGGTTCCCTCTCCAGCGGTTGCCGCCACCGCCAAGCCGCGGGTGCTGGTGGCCGACACCTCGCGCAGCATACGCGCCGTCATCGGCAACCACCTGAGGGACCGGTTTGAAGTTCGCGAAGCCGAGGACGGCGAGGCGGCCTGGCAGGCTGTGCTGCTGGACGGCAACATCCGCGTGTTGATGACCGAGCTGGGCCTGACCAAGGTCAACGGCCTCGACCTTGTGACGCGCGTGCGCAGCTCGAAAGTCAAGCGCATCCGCGAACTGCCGGTGGTGGTGATGACTTCCGATGAGGAAGGCCACGATCGCCAACGGGCCGCCGGGCTCGGGGTGACCGATTTCGTGACCAAGACCACGCCGCGTTCCGAGCTGGTGACGCGACTGGACGTGCTGCTGAAACTGTCGGCCACGCGCGAGGCACTGGCCGAAACCCAGGCCTCGCTCGAGTCGGCTCGCACGGTGGACCCCGATACCGAGCTGCTGCACCTGCCTTTCTTCGACAAACAGGTCGACAAGCTCGTGTCCTATGCGCGCCGCAATCTCACCGATCTGGCGCTGATTTGCATACGGGTGGAGCTGTCGGTGGCGCAGACCGACACCTGGGAGGGGGAAATCGAGCAGCGGATCAAGCTGGTGGGCCGCACGGTGGCCGCCTCGATCCGCCTCGAGGATCTCGGGGCGCGCTCGGACCGGTCCGAGTTCTGCGTGGCAACGCAGAGCAGCGGCCTGGCCGGGGTGTTGAGGTTCGCGGCGCGGCTGCGCAAGGTGCTCGAAAACGTCGAAGCGGCTGGGCCTGGCGTCGAGGTATGGACCTGCATCGGCGTGGCAACGCTGTCCGAGGAGTTGCGGCGCGGCGCCGAAGAGCTCCGCACGATGGCGCAGAAGCGCGCGTTGCAGGCGCAGACGGCGCGGTCACGGCGGATCGTATTGGGCACGGCGGAAGGGGCCACCCCCGGCGCGGTGGATGGGCGCGGAGAGGACGGCTCGATGGACATCAACCTTGCGCTGGCGTTGATCCGCGCCGGGCGCGGCGGCGAGGTGGTGGCCCACCTGCCCCGTCTGATCGACCAGCTCAACCCGCTGCTCCGACTGGTGCGTCAGCAGCAGGAGCTTCAGGCCGCCAAGAGCGAAGGTGACAATCCCGGTGAGAAGTTACCGCGCCTTCCTCGATAAATCGATCCACTCGCCTGATTCGTTCTGGGCCGAAGAAGCCCGCCTGATCGACTGGGAGCGTCCGTTCTCGAAGGTGCTGGATTACTCGCGGCCGCCCTTCGCGCGCTGGTTTGTCGGCGGCCGCACCAACCTGTGCCACAACGCGGTCGACCGCCATCTCGCGGCGCGCGCCGAGCAGCCCGCGCTGATCTACGTGTCGACCGAAATCGACGTCGAGCGCACCTACACGTTCCGCCAGCTGCATCAGGAAGTGAACCGCTTCGCCGCCTGCCTTCGGTCGCTGGGCGTGGCTCGCGGCGACCGCGTGCTGATCTACATGCCGATGGTTCCCGAGGCCGTATTCGCGATGCTCGCGTGCGTGCGGATCGGCGCGATCCATTCGGTGGTATTCGGCGGCTTCGCCTCGGTCAGCCTGGCATCGCGCATCGATGACGCCAGGCCCAAGTTGATCGTGTCAGCCGACGCCGGTTCGCGCGCCGGCAAGGTCGTGCCGTACAAGGTCCTGCTGGACGAAGCGATCGAACGGTCCACGGCCCGACCCGATGCGGTGCTGCTGATCGACCGGGGCCTGGCCCCGATGCGGCGGGTTCCGGGTCGGGACCATGATTACGCAACACTCAGGGATCGCTACCTGGATGCCCAGGTCGCCTGCGAGTGGCTGGAGTCGAGCGAGCCCTCGTACATCCTGTACACCTCGGGCACCACGGGGCGTCCCAAAGGCGTACAGCGCGACACCGGCGGCTACGCGGTCGCGCTGACTTCGTCGATCGGAAAGATCTTTTGCGGCAATGCCGGGGAAACGTATTTCTCGACCAGCGATATCGGCTGGGTGGTCGGCCACAGTTACATCGTGTATGGCCCGCTGCTCGCGGGCATGGCCACGGTCCTGTACGAAGGCACCCCGATCCGCCCCGATGGCGCGATCCTGTGGCGCATCGTCGAGACCTATCGCGTCACGGTGATGTTCTCGGCGCCGACCGCGATCCGGGTCTTGAAGAAGCAGGATCCGGCGCTGCTGAAGCGGCACGATCTGTCCTCGCTTCGCCTGCTGTTTCTGGCGGGCGAGCCGCTGGACGAGCCGACCGCCCGCTGGATCTCGGATGGCCTGGGCAAGCCCGTCATCGACAACTATTGGCAGACCGAGACCGGGTGGCCGATCCTGGCGATCGCACGCGGCGTCGAAACGCTGCCGTCCAAGTTCGGCAGCCCGGGCCTGCCCTGCTACGGCTACTCGGTGAAACTGTATGACGAGCATTCCGGCGAGGAGATCGCGGCCAACACCAAGGGCATGCTCGCCCTCGAGGGACCGCTGCCGCCCGGTTGCATGACCACCGTCTGGGGCGACGACGAGCGGTTCGTCAAGACCTACTGGCACAGCGTGCCGGGCCGCAGCGTCTACTCGACGTTCGACTGGGGCATTCGCGACGACGACGGCTACTACTTCATACTCGGGCGCACCGACGACGTGATCAACGTCGCCGGGCACCGGCTGGGCACGCGCGAGATCGAG
>DATBCI010000040.1:0-10321 GCA_036270555.1 Burkholderiaceae bacterium | reverse complement strand
GGACGTCAATCTGCATCGCGATGCGTGGGGCTTTTGCTTGAGCATGTTCGAGCGGCCGCTTGCGGAGGAGCTGGCGCGGGTCGAGCTGGCTTTGCTGGATCATTTCCGCACGCACGGTGTCGACTCCAAGCTGATCTGGCGAGAGCTCGCGACCCGGCAAGGTTCGCAGGCGCCGGCGCGCCCTGCGGGCCGCGGCGACTCGGCCGAGGCCTTGCGCGCGCTCGGCGGGCAGGGCGGGTTTGGTGGCGCGGGCGGAGTCGGAGCAGGCGGTCCAGGCGCCGGCGGTGGGATTGAAGGAGTTGGCGCCGGGGCGGCAGGCGGCGCTGCAGGCTCGGCAGCAGGGGCCGCCTCGGGCATGTCCGTCGGCGATACGTCCAAGGTGTTGTCCGATCTGCTGGCACGTTTGCAGGCTAACGTCGGCGGCTACCAGATACCGCCGATGCCCGTGCCGGGGCCGGTCGGGGCACCGCTGCTTTCGGCGATCAACGAACTGCAGGGCTTGGGGTTGCAGGGCGTGCAGGGGGCCGTGTTCGCGGGCACGCAGGCCGGCTCGATCAGCGCGTGGCGTGAGCACCTTTTGTCGCAGTCAACCCGTACCGTCGACAAGCTGACGATTGAAATCGTCGGCATGATGTTCGATCACATGCTGCGCGACCAGCAGGTGCCGGCGGAGATCAAGGCGCTGCTGTCGCGCTTGCAGTTTCCGGTGCTGAAGGCCGCCCTGATGGACGCCGCCTTCTTCGCCTCCAGCTCGCATCCGGCGCGCCGGCTGATCGACCGCATTGCCAACGCCTCGGCGGGGTGGGAGCCCTATGGGGATGAAAACGAGCGGTTTCGCGAGGAGGTCGACCGCGTCGTACGCGAGGTGCTGATCCAGTTCGACCGCGACGTCGCCGTCTTCGACCGCCTGCTGGGCGAGTTCGATGCCTTCCTGGGTGAGATCCGGCCGCGCGACACCGATCCGGTGGCTCGCGCGAAACGCGCGCTGGAGGAGGCCGAAAAGCGCGAGATCCTGACGATCAATACGACGATTCAGGTGCGGCGCGCCTTCGATCGGGTCGAACTGGACGCGTACCTGCGCGACTTTCTGCTCGGGACGTGGGTGCAGGTGCTGGTGGCGGCCACGATCAGGGACGACGAGACCAAGGGGTTTTCCAAGCGGTTCCGTGAGGTGATTCATGAGATCGTCTGGAGCGTGCAGCCCAAGGCCACCCCGGAGGAGCGCAAGCGCCTGGTCGGACTGATTCCGTCGATGACCCGGATACTGCGCGATGGCCTGGCCCTGATTCGGATGACTCAGCGCGATCAGGACGAGTTCTTCCATCAGCTGATGGGGTCTCACGCGATGGCGGTGAAACCCACCGACCAGGCGACCTACATCAAGCACTCGCTGCAGTCGAGCGAACTGCGCGTCAAGCTGGAGGGTATCAAGCTCACCGGTGCCTTCCCGATGACGACGGTGCCGGGAGGAATCCGGGTACCGACCGACGCGCTGCTGCGCGCGGCCAAGGAACACGAAGTCGATCTGAGCGTGCCGGACCCGTTGACCGACGTTGGCCAGCTCGACCGCTCGGCCGAGGCCAAGATCGATCAGGACATCGCATCGTGGACGCGTGGCACCTGGTTCGAGATCTGGAACGGCCACGAATTCATCAAGGCGCGGCTGCGCTGGATCAGCCCCTTGCGGACATTGTTCATGTTCAGCAGCCCGGTCGACAGCAAGGCGCACGTGATGTCGCCCGAGCTGATCAAGACCTACCTGCGTCGAAGCTACATTCGGCCGTTGGAGTCGGAGCCGTTGATGCGGCGCGCGGTCGACGCCGTCGTCGCAGACTTCGAGAAATCGCCCAAGCGCGCCGCCGAATTGGCTGCGCGCTTCGCACAGGCCGAATGAGACGGCCGGGTTCAACGGGCTGGCCACGGCGCCGCCGACAGGTTGCGCCGTGAGCGAAGCCCGCGTTCCTGCGCAGCATCGATCCGAGCGGCGAAGGCCCACCGCGCCGGATGGCGCCCATAAGGCGCCAGAGCATCCGAAGCCTGCGCAGCCGCCGGTCCAGGCGCCGGTAAGCGGGAAGCTTCCGCTTGCCTACATCGTGCGCCAGCTGGTTGCCGATAAGTGGCTGTCGCAGTCGGATTCGGAGCGCGTGTTCGCGATCGCCGATCGGGAGCGCTTCGGCCACCCGATCGCCGTGCTGGCCGAAATGAACTTCCGCACTCCCGACGCGCAGCGCCTGCTGCTCGATCTGGAGCTGCTGACGCAGTGGCTGGCCGAGAAGGTCAAGCTGCCCTACCAGCACATCGACCCGCTGCGGGTCGACTTCACGCGCGTGGTCGACGTGATGTCGAGCGCGTACGCGACCGGCTACTCGATCCTGCCGATCGCAGTCAAGCCCGACCAGATCGTGGTGGCGACCTGCGAGCCGTTCGTCGACGAATGGGTGCGCGAGATCGAGCAGATCTCGAAGAAGAGCGTGCAGCGGGTCGTGGCCAACCCGGTCGACATCGCTCGCTACACGACCGAGTTCTACAAACTCGCCCAGCAGGTCAAGGGAGCCACCAAGACCGGCACCACCAATCCGCTCAGCAATTTCGAGCAGCTGGTCGAGCTCGGCGCGAAAGTCGAGGCCAACGATGCGCACGTGGTTCACATCGTCGACTGGATCCTGCAGTACGCATTCGACCAGCGCGCCAGCGACATCCACCTGGAGCCGAAGCGCGACCAGGGTGTGGTCCGATTCCGCATCGACGGTGTCCTGCACCAGGTCTACCAGGTGCCTCCCGGCGTGATGCACGCGATGACGAGCCGCATCAAGCTGCTCGGCCGCATGGACGTGGTCGAGCGGCGCCGCCCGCAGGACGGGCGCATCAAGACGCGCGCGGGCGGAGCCGGTGCGCGCGAGGTCGAAATCCGCCTGTCGACGCTCCCCACCGCGTTCGGAGAGAAACTGGTGATGCGGCTGTTCGATCCGGACGTCGTGGTTCGCAGCTATGCCGAGCTGGGGTTCTCCGATGCGGAAGCCAAGATCTGGTCCGACCTGATCCGGCGCCCATCGGGCATCGTGCTGGTGACGGGGCCGACCGGCTCGGGCAAAACCACCACGCTGTACTCGACTTTGAAGCAGCTGGCGACCGATGAGGTGAACGTCACCACGGTCGAGGATCCGATCGAAATGATCGACCCGAGCCTGAACCAGATGCAGGTACAGCCGGGAATCGAGCTCGGATTTGCCGACGGCCTGCGCGCGCTGATGCGGCAGGATCCGGACGTCATCATGGTGGGCGAGATCCGCGACCGCGAGACCGCCGATATGGCGGTGCAGGCCGCGTTGACCGGGCACCTGGTGTTCTCGACACTGCACACCAACGACGCGGCTTCGGCGGTGGCGCGGCTGGCCGAATTGCGTGTGCCGGCCTACCTGATCAATGCAACCTTGATCGGCGTGCTGGCGCAGCGCCTGGTGCGTACGTTGTGCCCGAGCTGCAAGGCCACTCAGGAAGGACCCGACCAGGCGCTATGGCGTGAGCTGGTGGCGCCGTGGCGCTCGGCGCCGCCGCGCAGTGTTTATCACCCCACCGGCTGCCTGGAGTGCCGTCGCACGGGCTACCTGGGACGCACCGGGCTGGTCGAACTGCTGCTGATGACCGATGCGATCCGTCTTCTGGTCGCGCGCGGATCGGAGCTCCAGGAGTTGCGCGAGCAGGCCGCGCGAGATGGCCTGCGCTCGTTGCGCGTGTCGGGTGCCGAGAAGGTGGTGCTCGGCCTGACCACGATCGACGAAGTGCTGCGCGCCGCGCCCCCGTTCACCGACTGATGGCGCAGGCCCACTTCGGCCGTACTCCTTCGGCCGCGGTCAAGCGGCCAACGAACTAGTAGACCTCCGGTACGAATATCGAGGCCGGCAACGGATGGCGAATGTAGTCAGGATGGCGTTCGCGCTCCGGCAACTCGATCGCGGTATGAGCGACCTCCACGTAGTCGAACTGCCGCAGCAGGTGATGGATGCAGTTGAGCCTGGCGCGCTTTTTGTCGACCGCCTGCACCACCCACCATGGTGCCTCGGCAATGTGCGTGCGTTCGAGCATGGTTTCCTTGGCCTTGGTGTAGGCCTCCCAGCGCCGGCGGGACTCCAGGTCCATTGCGCTGAACTTCCACTGCTTCATGGGGTCGTGGATGCGTCCGAGAAATCGCAGGTGCTGCTCCTCGTCGGTGATCGAGAACCAGTACTTGACGAGGCGAATGCCGGAACGCACCAGCATCTTCTCGAACTCGGGCACTGAACGGAAGAACTCCTCGACCTCGTCCTCCGTGCAGAACCCCATCACTCGCTCGACCCCGGCGCGGTTGTACCAGCTTCGATCGAACAGGACGATCTCGCCGCCGGCGGGCAGGTGCGGCACGTAGCGCTGGAAATACCACTGGGTGCGCTCACGGTCGTTGGGCGCCGGCAGCGCAACCGCGCGGCACACGCGGGGATTCAAGCGCTGCGTGATCCGCTTGATCGCGCCGCCCTTGCCGGCGGCGTCGCGTCCCTCGAACACGATCACCACCTTCTGCTTGCGCGCGACCACCCAGTCCTGGAGCTTCACCAGCTCGGCCTGCAGCTTGAACAGCGCGCGGAAATAATGCAGGCGCCAGCTTCGTTCGGCGTCGCCGTTTTCCGCTGCGTCGCCGGCCAGCACGTCCTCCCCGGCGCGGTCCTCGATTTCGAGCTCAAGCTCCTCGTCGTAGCCGTCGATCAGTTCGCGCTTGATGCGGTGCAGTATCTCGTCGTCGGACATCGCCATAGGCGGTCAACCTCGAGTGAATCACCCATTTTGTGTTACATCTTCGGACGCCCGCGTGACCGCCCGGTGACGAAGCGCCTGCTAGCGAGCGCCGGCGGCTTCGGTTCGGTACAGCCAGGCGGCGATCAATCCGAGCATCACCAGCAGGATGCCATCGAAGATCATCTGTTTGACGACCACGCCCCCCGGCATCGGCTGCACGACGTAGTAGATGAGGTAGGTCGGCCAAACGGTCAACAGCGCAACGGCGATACCGAAGCGCACGCCTTGAGCGACCCAGGGCTTGGCCTCGACGCCCCGCATAGGTCGCAGGTGCTACGCAGGGGCAGGCGTCTTCGGTGAAAACTCGCACCACTTGGCGATCGCGCACTGCCAGCACTTGGGCTTGCGCGCCACGCACACGTACCGGCCGTGCAGGATCAACCAATGGTGCGCGTGCAGCCGGAACTCCTCCGGCACCGTTTTCAGCAGGCGCTGCTCGACCTCGGCGACGTCCTTGCCGGGAGCCAGCCCCGTGCGATTGGCGACGCGAAAGATGTGCGTGTCGACTGCGATGGTCGGCTCGCCGAACGCGACGTTCAACACGACATTGGCGGTCTTGCGTCCTACACCGGGCAGCGCCTCCAGCGCTTCGCGGCTTCTGGGCACCTGGCCGCCGTGCTGCTCCAACAGAGCGCGGCACAAGCCGATCAGGTTGCGCGCCTTGGTACGAAACAGCCCGATGGTCCGGATATGGGCGGTCAGACCTTCCTCGCCGAGCGCGAGCATCGCCGCCGGCGTATTGGCCACCCGGAACAATTCGGGGGTCGCCAGGTTGACGCTGCGGTCGGTCGCCTGGGCCGACAGCACAACCGCCACCAGCAGCTCGAACGGGCTGCTGAACTGCAGCTCGCTACGTGGTTCAGGATTGGCGCTGCGCAGCGCCTGGAAGATCGCCCGGCGCCGCACCGGAGTCATGACGAAGCGCGCGCCCGACGCTGCCGTGCGCGCTGTACCGCCCGTGCCACCAGGGCCGCGATTCGATCGATTCCGGTGCGGGCGGCATCGACCACCTGATCGGGTGGGGCCTCGTCGTCCTGAGCGCGCGACGCAAGACGGCGCTCGCGCGCCAGGTCCTCGCGCGCCAGACGCTGGTTGCGGGCTCGCAATCGCCCGTGGGCCGCTTTGCCTTGCTCGCGCGTCCACACGCGGGCGGGTATTGCCTCGACCATCGATATGCAATCCACTGGACAGGGTGCGACGCATCGCTCGCATCCGATGCACAGCGACTCGACCACGGTGTGCATGTGCCGCACCGCGCCGACGATCGCATCGACCGGGCAGGCCTGTATGCACAGCGTGCAGCCAATGCAGCGGGCCTCGTCGATCAAGGCGGTCGGCATCGCGGTCGACGCGCCGCGTTGCGGATCCGGATCTGCGTCCATCCCGAGGATTATCTCAGGCTCTACTCGGGGCACGCCGTGGCGTCGATCTCGCCAGCGGTCTGCTGATACAGTCCCACGCGTGGACCGCCGATTTGGATCGCGCGGCGAGCGGCCCGCACGGCTTCACAGGGTCGTCCGAGCGCCGCCAAGGCACTCGCCAGGTTGTTCCAGGCGTCCGCGCTCTGTGGATCCAGCTCGATCGCCTTGCTGAAGCCCGCCGCCGATTTGCGCAGCTCACCTTGCGCGTAGGCGACATTGCCGAGTCCGATCCAGGCTTGCTCAAAATCCGGGAAGCGCTGCGTCATCGAGCGGTAGACACGTAGCGCAGCGGCCGGGTCGCTGCGCTCGAGCGCAACGGCAGCCGCAAAGATTTGCGTCGGTTGCTGGCTGACCGGCAGGCGGTCCGGGGGCAGCGCCACCATGGCCCAGTGCTGCGAGCGGGCCCAGGTCCGCTCGAAGGTCCGCAGCGGAATCGAACCGGCACGCTGGCCACCCGATTGCAACACGATGTCTTCGTGTTCCAGGTCATAGCCGACCACGACCGAGTAATGCCAGATCGGCATGATCGGCAGGCTGATGTTCTGCAGCACGATGACCGGCGTGCCGGCGGCCACCTCCTGCAGCACGGCGTCGACTCGAGGGTCGAGCTGAAGTGCAAGGCGAGAGCGCCGTCGCACGGCCGCCAGCATCTCCGGCGGAAGCGAGCCTTCGCGCGCGGGGATGAAGACCGACCCCACCAGGTCCTGCGGAGTCACCGCATCGCCTGCGGCATCCAAGGCCATCGCCAGCGCCGCCGGGCCGCACTGATGGTCCTTCTGGGCGAAGTAAGGCACGCTGATCAGCTGCGACGCCGGAAGGTGCACCGGGCGCTCGCTGAGCAACGCGTCGACCTGCGGTGTGGCGCAACCGCTCAGCAGCATCACCAGGATGGACGCCGCCGCCCGATCGACCCGCCAGCTGCGGCGACCGCGCGTCGCCGATGTCACGGAGCGGGCAGAGCGGGGGATAGGTCGTTCGGACCGGAACGGTTGGTTCATGCGGCGCCCCGACATGGAGCTAACGACAGGGAGCGTAACGACAACCCACGGTGATGGTTGCACCAGACCGGTGCAATGTTAGCCAGGCCGTCAGAACTCCGCTTCGAGCTCCTCGATTTCGTCCGGCTCGGAGCGCGCTGCTGCGACCCATTCCTGCATCGGGGGCATGGCCATGACCGTCCGGCAGTAGTCGGAGCAAACGGTGGCCAGCATCACGTCGTAGGTGATGAAGCGTGTGACCACCGGGGCAAACATCGCGTCGGCGATGCCGGGTCGGCCGCCGAACAGGTAGGCTCCGCCATAAAGCTGCAGACATTCGGTCCAGATCGCTGCGATGCGATCCACGTCGGCTTGCGCGCGCGACCACAACCTGAACTTCGCGAAGCGCCCCTTGATGTTCATCGGCAGCGAGGAGCGCAGCGCGCTGAAGCCGGAATGCATTTCGCCGCAGATCGCCCGGCAGTGGGCGCGCGCCACGCGCTCGAGCGGCAGCAACCCGGCCTCGGGCTTGATCTCGTTCAGGTATTCACCGATCGCCAGGGTGTCCCACACCCGCACCCCTTCGTGTTCCAGGGTCGGTACGCGAATCGAGGACGACAGCAGCAGGATCTCGGCCCGCATCGCCGGGTCGTCCGGCGGGATCACCCGTTCGATGAACTCGAGTCCGGCGAGCCGCGCCATCAGCCAGCCGCGCAGCGCCCACGCTCCGTAATTCTTGCTGCTGATGGTCAGTACCGCCGCGGACATGGCTCCTCCTGCCGGTTGCGCTGGACCAGCAAGGTGCGTGCCACGCTCCAGAGGGCGTCGATGCACCGGGCCTGTGCGTTCGACGCATGGCCTGGCTTGGCCCGCAATTTGCGTGAAAACAGGCGTCGGCTATCGGGGGAGGTCGCCTTGCTGTACTCAGCGTATGAGCTTCAGTGCGAACTGCTGTCGCCGCTGCGAGTGCTGATGCAGGAATTGGACGCGACGCTGCGTTGGCATCGACCTCAACACCTGCTGTTGCGCAAGATCGCCGCTGTGTGCGACTTGGTCGCGCGCTTGCGGTTGACCCACTATCGACCTGCGTTCGGCATCCACGAGCTCACGCTCGGAGGCGAGCGTGTACCGATCATCGAGGAGGCCGTGCTGACGTTGCCCTTTGGAACGCTGCTGCATTTCCGAAAGGAGCCTTCCGCTTCGGTGCCGGCACAACCGCCTGTATTGCTGGTCGCGCCCCTGTCCGGCCATTTTGCAACGCTGCTGCGGGAAACCGTGCGCACGATGCTGCAGGATCATGATGTCTACATCACCGACTGGCACAACGCGCGCGACGTGTCGATGATGCAGGGGGACTTCGGCTTGGACGAGCACATCGGTTATCTGATGCGGTATATCGCCGCGATCGGGCCGGGTTGCCATGTGGTCGCGGTGTGCCAGCCCTGCGTGGCGGCGCTGGCGGCGGTGGCCTTGCTGGCCGAGGACAACCACCCGGCACAGCCGCGCAGCCTGACGCTGATGGCAGGTCCGGTCGACTGCCGGGTGAACCCGACCGGGGTAAACCGGCTGGCGTCCAGCAAGCCGATCGCGTGGTTCGAGCGCAACCTGATCAGTCGCGTGCCGCCGCCTCACGCGGGCTTTCTGCGGCGCGTGTATCCGGGTTTTCTGCAACTGACCGCGTTCATGAGCATGAACCCGGAGCGGCACCGGCAGTCGTTCCTCCAGATGTTCGAGCACCTGGCGCAGGGTCGGGCCGAGCAGGCGCGTCCCATCCAGGATTTCTACGGAGAGTACCTGGCGGTCAACGACCTGCCGGCCGAGTTCTACCTGGAGACCGTCGAGAAGGTGTTCCAGGCTCACGCATTGGCGCTCGGCAAGCTGACCTGGACCTGGCGCACGGTTGATCCGGCCGCGATCCGCCGCACCGCGCTGATGACGGTCGAAGGTGAGCGCGACGACATCTGCGCGGTGGGCCAGACTGTCGCGGCGCAGGAACTATGCCGCAGCGTGCGACCCCACCGCAAGACGCACTACATGCAAACCGGAGTGGGTCACTACGGCGTCTTCAGTGGGCGCAAATGGAACGAGCAGATCTACCCGCACGTGCGCGACACGATCTACTCGACCGCGGCTTGAGTGCGGATCCCGCCCCGGTTGGCGACGGACCGCCGTGAACGGGGGCACCTACCTGTGAATCGGCCGCGTGAACGGGAAAACCTTGGTCAGGCCCAGAATGTCCGTGATCAGCAGGATCACGAATATCAACAGCAACACGCCGAGCACATCTCCGACTCCTGCATCGCCCCCTGCCGGGAGCTGGTCGATGCGCGCCGCCAGATCCTGCGCCTGATCGTCGCTTAGCGCCGCGACGCGCGCCTTCACTTCGGCCGGCTCGACCCCTCGCGCTACCAGTTGGCGCTGCACCTCGGCGCGCGCCAGGAAGGCGTTGATCTTGTCGCGCGCTGTCGATTCGCCTTGCAACAACTGTGCAGAGCTGACGAGTGCGGCGTGCGCCGGCATCGGCAACCCGGTGCCGAGCATCAACGCACAACTGACGATCGCGAGAGTCCGTTTGAAGCGCATGGCTGGCCTCCGACTTTGTGAGGGATGATCCGATGAACCTGCCTGCCAGCCAGTACGTTAAACGGATCCGTCAGCGCGACGAATCATGCGCTCGGATGAACTGTGCAATCTGCGGACTGATCATCTCGCGCCAGCGGCGCCCGGAGAAAATGCCGTAGTGGCCGACTCCGATCGCCGTCATGTGGCGCCGGTCTGCCTCGGGGATGCTGCGGCACAGGTCGTGCGCCGCCTGGGTCTGGCCGCTGCCGGAGATGTCGTCCAGCTCGCCTTCGATCGTGAACAAGGCAACGTTGCGGATGCCCTCGGGCGCCACGCGCTCGTCGCGCACATGCCAGGTTCCCTCGGGCAGGCGATGCTCCTGGAATACGATCCGGATCGTGTCCAGGTAGTACTCGGCCGGCAGGTCGAGCACGGCGTTGTACTCGTCGTAGAAGCGCCGGTGCACGTCCACATCGTCCAGATCGCCCTTGATCAGATCCTGGTAGTACTCCCAATGCGAGTTCACGTGCCGGT
>DATBCI010000039.1:0-8839 GCA_036270555.1 Burkholderiaceae bacterium | reverse complement strand
GCGGTGGCCGGGTATGTGACGCGCGCGAAGGAAGAAGGGATCGTCGCGCACCTGTTGGCGATCATCCCGAATACCTTCGTCGACGCTTTCGCCAAGGGGGACTTGCTGCAGATTCTTCTGATCGCAATACTCACCGGCATCGCCGTTTCCCGCCTCGGGGAGCTCGGTCAGCGCATCAACAGCGCGGTCGACGCCGCGGGCAAGGTCTTTTTCCGCATCATCGGCATCATCGTCAAGCTGGCGCCGATCGGAGCATTCGGCGCGATGGCATTCACCATCGGCGCCTACGGTCTTGGCTCCTTGCGCAATCTGGGCGAGCTGATCGCGACTTTTTACGCGACCAGCCTTCTGTTCGTACTGATCGTGCTGGGTGTGATCGCGCAGGTGATGGGATTTTCCATCGTGCGTTTCATCGCTTACATCAAGGACGAGCTTCTGATCGTGCTGGGCACCAGCTCCTCGGAAACCGTGCTGCCGCGGATGATGCAGAAGATGCAGCGGCTCGGCGCCTCCTCATCGGTGGTGGGCCTGGTCATCCCGCTCGGATACAGCTTCAATCTGGACGGTACCAACATCTACATGACGCTGGCGACGCTGTTCCTGGCGCAGGCCACGAATACGCCGCTCACGCTCGGACAGGAAATGACCGTGCTGCTGGTGGCCATGCTGACCTCGAAGGGCGCCTCCGGGGTGACGGGTGCCGGCTTCGTGACGCTGGCCGCAACGCTGACGATCATCCCCGACATCCCGATCCAGGCACTGGCGATCCTGGTCGGCATCGACAAGTTCATGAGTGAATGCCGTGCGTTGACCAACCTGATCGGCAATGGCGTGGCCACCGTTGTCCTCAGCCGTTGGGAACGCGAGCTGGATCGCGATGAGCTCAAATCGGCCATGGCGCATCCGATCGCGCTGGGTGAAGAGCTCGAGCGAGAGGCGCTGTGAGGGCGCACGCTGAGCTGCGTCCCCGAAAAGGAGAAGCGTCATGTCCCAGCCTGCCAGTGCACGCGGCACCGCGCTGCTCGAGGATCCCGCGCTGAACAAGGGCACCGCCTTCACGGCGGAGGAACGCCTGGCGCTCGACCTGGATGGCTTGCTGCCGCCGGTGGTCGAGACGTTGGCCCAGCAGAGTCGGCGCGCCTACATCGCCTTTGGAAGAAAGCAGGACGACCTGGAGCGCCATATCTATCTTCGCGCGCTGCAGGACACCGACGAAACATTGTTCTATCGGCTGCTGCTTGATCACGTCGAGGAAATGCTGCCGATCGTCTACACGCCGGTGGTGGCCCGGGCGTGCGCGGAGTTTTCCCACATCTACCGCCGCCCGCGCGGCCTGTTCATCGGATATCCGCTGCGCGATCGCATCCGCAAGCTGCTGGCGAACCGCCCGCGCGCGCAGGTCGACGTGATCGTGGTCACCGACGGCGAGCGCATCCTCGGCATCGGCGACCAGGGTGTCGGTGGGATGGGCATTCCGATCGGCAAGCTCTCGCTGTATTCCCTGATCGGTGGCATTCATCCGACCCGCACCTTGCCGATCGTCCTCGACGTCGGCACCAACAACACCGAGCGCCTGGAAGACCCCGAGTACCTCGGTTGGCGCCACGAGCGTGTGACCGGGCAGAGCTACTTCGACTTCATCGATCAGTTTGTTTCTGCGGTCAAGGTCGAGATGCCGAATACGCTGTTGCAGTGGGAGGACTTTGCGACGCCCCACGCGCGCCCGATCCTCGACCGTTATCGCGACCAGTTGCTGACCTTCAACGACGACATCCAGGGAACTGCCGCAGTGGCTCTGGGCGCGATCAGCGCAGCCATCAAAGTCGCGGGCTCCGCGCTGCGCGACCAGCATGTGGTCTTCTTTGGCGCCGGGTCAGCGGCGATCGGTGTGGCCGACTACATCCACGCGGCGATGGTTGCCGATGGGCTTGGCGAAGAGGACGCGCGGCGGCGCTTCTGGATCATCGATCGCCAGGGCCTGCTTCGCGCCGGGCGGACCGACCTGACGGCGGAGCAGCGCCGCTACGCGCAGGCCGACGAGCGCTTCGCCGGCTGGCGCACAGTGGAATCCGGCGCCATCACCCTGCCCGACGTGATCGCCAACATCGAGTCCACGATCCTGATCGGCCTGTCCACTGCCGGGGGCGCCTTCACGGAGACCGTGGTGCGCGAGATGGCCCGCAAGGTCAAACGCCCCATCATCTTCCCCTTGTCGAACCCGACCGAAAAATCGGAAGCCGTGCCGGCGGACCTGATCCGATGGACGGAGGGACGTGCATTGATCGCAACCGGGTCGCCGTTCGCACCGGTCGAATTCCGTGATCGGCGCCTGCCGATCGCCCAATGCAACAACGTATTCATCTTCCCGGCCGTAGGCCTCGGTGTGATCGCGAGCGGTGCCCGCCGCGTGACGGACCAGATGCTGTTGCGCGCGGGTCGCGCCCTCGGCGAACAGACGCCCGCCCTCGGCGGCCAGGACGCGCCACTGCTGCCCGCCATCGGCGACTTGCGGCGGGTTGCGGTGGAGGTCGCGGTCGCGGTTGGCATCGAAGCGCAGCGCCAGGGCCTGGCGCCCAGCTCGACGGTCGAGCAGTTGCGGCAGGCCGTGGTCGATCGCCAGTGGGAACCGGCATACGATGGCCGTGCTGTTCAGAGTCGGCAGTGATGAGGCGCGGCAACTGCGCTAACCTGTCGATGCAAACCCGCATGCAGGGAGAAGGCCATGGTCAAGTACGCGCTTTTCGTTCGCCTCGAAGCCAAACCGGGCAAGGAAGCAGATGTCGCAAAATTCCTGCAGACCGGGTTGGAGCTTTCGATGGGCGAGACTCAAACGCCGGTGTGGTTTGCTCTCAAATTGGGACCCTCGACATTTGGCGTGTTTGATGCCTTTGCTGATGAGGCAGGTCGCCAGGCCCACTTGACCGGCGCCATCGCGCAGGCACTGATGGCGAAGGCGCCCGAGCTCTTTTCGAATCCTCCCTCGATCGAACGGATCGACGTGCTGGGTGCCAAGCTTCCGGGGTGAGTGCCGGCGATCACCAGAAAACCATGGTTTCGCGGGAGGCAGTTCGGGAGGAGCCGAACTACGACCTCGAACAGGTCGCCGGCGGGGTGCCCGTCAAGATGTGGACCCGCGGCGTACCTGTGGAAGATGAAGCGAAAAGACAGCTGTCCGCCGCTGCTCGCCTGCCAATCGTATTCAAACACATCGCCGCGATGCCGGACGTGCACTTCGGCATCGGCGCCACGGTCGGGTCGGTGATCCCCACCTTGAAGGCGATCATCCCCGCGGCGGTGGGAGTCGACATCGGCTGCGGCATGATGGCCTGCAAGACGACGCTGCGCGCCGAGGACCTGCCCGACAACCTGACGGGGCTGCGCAGTGCGATCGAGCGCGCGGTTCCACATGGCCGCTCACCGGGGGCGCGCGACCCGGGCGCCTGGCGCAACGTGCCGGGCGCGGTTGATACGGTGTGGGCTGAGCTCGAACCGGAATTCACCGAGCTGTGTCGCGACTATCCGAAGCTTGCCAAGACCAACAACCGCAACCACCTGGGAACGCTCGGCTCCGGCAACCACTTCATCGAGGTTTGCCTGGACGAAGCGGGCGCCGTATGGCTCATGCTGCACTCGGGCTCGCGGGGCGTTGGCAATTTCATCGGGTCCTTGTTCATCGAGCTGGCCCGCCAGGACGCGATGCGGCACCAGGCCAACCTGCCGGATCGCGACCTGGCGTACTTCGAGGAAGGCTCGCCTCATTTTGCCGATTACGTCCGCGCGGTCGGCTGGGCGCAGCGATTCGCCCGGGCCAACCGCGAGCTGATGATGCGCCAATTGGTGCAAGCCATGAGGACGTCCCTGAACAGGAGATTCGAGAGTCACCTGGAGGCCGTCAACTGCCATCACAATTACGTGCAGCAGGAACGCCACTTCGGTCACGACGTGTTCGTCACGCGCAAGGGCGCGGTCAGCGCCAGGCTGGGCGAGCTCGGGATCATCCCCGGCAGCATGGGTGCGCGCAGCTACATTGTCCGGGGCAAAGGCAACCCGGAGAGCTTCCAGAGCTGCTCTCACGGAGCCGGACGCGCGATGAGCCGCGGCGAAGCCAAGCGCCGCTTCACGCTCGAGGATCACCGCCGTGCCACCGCGGGCGTCGAGTGCCGCAAGGACCGGGACGTGATCGACGAGACGCCGATGGCCTACAAGGACATCGATGCCGTGATGCAAGCGCAGAAGGACCTGGTGGACGTGGTTCACACCTTGAAGCAGATCGTTTGCGTGAAAGGCTAGCGCCCCAGGGACTTCCAAGGTGCCCGCGGGCCGGTCTCGAAGAAGCCAATGGACGACAGGCAGATCATCGGTGCGCATCCGATCGACCCGGCGGTCAGGATGCGGATCATGGCGTGTCTGCTGGAGCTGGAAGAGCGCTACGACGTCACAGTGCTGTTCGCTTGCGAATCCGGCAGCCGGGGATGGGGCTTCGCATCACCCGACAGCGACTACGACGTGCGATTCATCTACGTCAATCGACTGTCCTGGTACCTGAAGGTCGAGGCAGGCCGCGACGTTATCGAGCAGCCGATCAGCGACATCCTGGATGTCAGTGGCTGGGATTTGCGCAAAGCCTTACAGCTGCTCAGAGGGTCGAACCCCACTCTGCTGGAGTGGCTGCATTCGCCGATCGTCTATCGAGAAGGCTCGCCTGCTGCGCCGTGGCTGCGGGCGCTGGCCCAGGAAAACTTCTCGAAAGCGCGGTGTTACCAGCACTACGTGTCATCGGCCAAGAGCGTTTATCGCGAGCATCTGCTCGGCGAGGATGTGAGCTACAAGAAGTACCTTTACGCGTTGCGGCCGCTGGTGGCGGCGCGCTGGATCCGCGAAGGGCGTGGCATGGCACCGATGCCTTTTGCCGAACTGGTCCAGGCGACCATTGAAGACCCGGCGCTGATCGGCGAAATCAACCGGCTGGTGCAGGCGAAGATGGGCGCGATCGAATCGGCGACCACCAGGCGCTGGAATGCAATTCACGATTTCATCGAGCGTGAACTGGCTAGCGCTGAAGCACACACCTTTCCCACCCAGGATCGACCCGACCGGGACGCTCTGGACGTGTTCCTGCGCGAGACGATCCTTGAGAACGAGACACGACGAAGGAAAGGTGCAATGCCGTGACCGACGCAGTCACCGCTACCGAAGTTCCTCCGCTCACGAGTGGCACCTTCCGGGTTCGCTTTCGCCCGCAAAAGGGTGTCTCCCGTCAGCCGAACGACGTCGTACTGACCGGCTGGGGCGAAATCGAATTCGCGGGAGACGACCTCAGCTTGCGCGGTCGGCAAAACGAGTTCTTCGGCTTTGGCTCTGCGGTGAGCATCACGGTTCAGAGGCACCAGATCGTTAACGTCTTGCAGGACGGCAGAACAGTTCGCTTCGATGTGCTGACGCCGGACAGACCGCCCATGGTCGTCAAATTCCGGACCGATAGCGAAAGCACGGCCAGGACAATCGTGGGTTCGCTGCCCGATGCGGTGACCGAAGCCGCCGCTCGAACGATCGCGGAATCGAACGAGTTCGCAAACCGACTGCAAGCGGTCGGGGGCAAAACCCGCGTGACCGCTGCGCTGGTGCTTTTGAATGTACTGGTATTCGTCTTTCTGAGCTTCAAAGGTGCCGGGGTTCTAGTCCCCGATGCGAGGGTGGCGGCTCAATGGGGCTCGAATTTCGGTCCGGCGACGCTCAGTGGCCAGTGGTGGCGCTTGCTGACATCCATGTTCATCCATTTCGGAATCATTCATTTGGCGTTGAACATGTTCGCTCTCTACCAGACCGGTCTGCTGGTCGAGAGGATGTATGGCAGCGTCTATTTTCTGATGCTTTACCTCTTCGCGGGCATTTCAGGAAGCATTGTCAGCGTCTTGTGGCATCCGTCGATCAACAGCGCAGGAGCGTCGGGCGCGATCTTCGGCGTGTATGGCGCCTTGCTGGTGTTCATGCTCGATCGGCGCACGGGCGTGCCGCCATCGATCGTGGCGTCGATCCGGAACAGTACGTTTGCCTTTATCGCATACAACTTGCTGAATGGTTTCGCTAACAGCGGCATCGACAACGGCGCGCACCTGGGAGGACTGGTCGGGGGCGCTGTGATGGGTGTGATGTTGACGAGGCCGCTGGAAGAAACGCGGCGGCGCAATCCGTTGCCGCGCCTGGCTGGAGCTTTGGCCGCGGGTTTGTTGCTGCTGGGTTCGGCGGTCTACCTGTGCTTCCCGCAATCCATGAAGGAAGAATTGAAGCTCCAGCATGCCTTGACCGAGTTCGTCCCCAAGGAACAGAGGGCGCTGAACGACTACGATGGAGTACTGAAGCGCGTTCAGCAGGGACAATTGGATCAGGCGGGTGCTGCGCGCGAGATCGATCAGTACATCATCCCTCAATGGGATAACCTCTACGACTCGCTGGCGGCTGCCAAGTTAACGGAACAGTCCCGACGTCTTGATCTTCAATACGGACTCGAGCGCTATTGCGACTTGCGCCGGAAACATCTTCGGCTGGTCATTGCTGCGTTCCGCACCGGCGATTCCATGCTGCAGACTGATGCGCAACGGGCGCTCGAGGACATCAAGGCGCAGATCGAGGTGCTGAAACACGCTTCGAAGCCTTGATAACGAGCGTCGATACAGCAGGCCGCCCGAAGCCTGACGGGTTTCAATGCCGGCCTTCAATGCAGCGGGCCGCAAGTAGGTGAGTTGGTCCAGGTCGAACCGCACAGGTACAGCGTGATGTTCGTCAGGTACCCGTACTCCTGCCCGAGTTGCAGGTATTGCCCGACCGTCAGACGACCCGCAACGTAGTGCGCCAGCACGGTGGCGGTGACCTTTTGCGAATAAGGAACGGTGCCGGCCGTGGTGGTGGTGACCGGGGCTGATCGGGCGCTTTCGCCGGCCGAATTGAGCGCGGACACCGAGTAGCTATGCGTCGTTGCGGGTGCCAGTCCACTGTCGGTGAACGAGGTTGCCGTGCTCGACTGCACGGTGCCGTCATCGCGATATACCTTATAGCTGGTGGCTCCTGCGCTGGCGGTCCACCCGATCGTGATCGAACTGCTCGTCGTGCCCGTGACGCCGACGTTAATTGGAGCCGGCGGCGCGCCACCGCCCGAACCGGAAGACTGCCCAGCGAGGATGCGATCGACCATGGCCATGATCGCCTTGACCTGCACGCCGGTCTTCTGGTCGAAGTCCGCGCCGTACCACCCGATCCAGTCCCAGCAACCGTTCGGATTCGGCAGCGAGCCGCTGGCGGCTGTCGCGTGAGCGGTGTTGTCCGCAACGGCCTGCGGGTACAGCACGAGAATGTCGTTTGTGTCGGCCCAGCGGTTGTAGCCGGTGTTGTTCAGGAAATCGGCGCCGATGGTGGCGTAGCCCTGCAGGCAGCCGTGCAGCGCGACGTGCAGGCGGCATTGCTTGCCGGCCGCGCAGTCGGCCGGGACGTACAGCCATCCAGTCGAATCCATTCCGTGTCCAGCGGCGATGAATTCGGTCTGGTCGAACTGAGCCAGGCTGCCGCCCAAGGTCCCGTTGTTGCGCGCGTTCAGCGTGCCGTGAATCCACTGCAATGCGGCGCCTGCGCCGTCGAAACTGCAGTTGCTGATGTACGGCGACACCGAGATGTTGCACGCGTTATCGCCGCTGCCGTTGAAATCGGTCGGGAAGGTATGGACTGCGCTGTTCGTGTTGTCGTATTTCACGTTGGCGGCAGCAACCAACTGTCCGGTGCCCACGTACAGCTGATAGACCTGATCGGTGACATGCGGTCCGACCGTGCTGTCGTTGGTTCCGGTAAACAGATAGATGCGCTGGTTGGCGATGTTGCTGATGTCGTCGATCCGGTTGCCGCTCCAGTTCTTGATGTTCGCGATCGACTGGGTGATGCCCGGCGTCGCGTTGTACATGCAGCCAGTGTAGTTGGTCTGGCCGGCGCAGTCGTAGGTGCCGCCGGCGAAGATGCCTACACCCTTGAAGACCGACGAAAAGCCGATGCCGAGCTGCGAGGCGAAGAACCCGCCCGAGGACAGTCCCGACACCGATACCTGCCTGGGATCGACGTTGTAAGAAGGCAGGGCCGGCGCCGACTGCGCGCGCGCCGAGACGGTGCCGATCAGCAACAAAGCGATGAGGCGCAGACCGGGTGCGCCCGATCGATTCAGATCGGACATGATGACTCCCCCTAGCCGCGCCGCCGCACGGCGTGCACCGCGTTCAGGCGACCGGCAAGCGTTTTTGTGCCGCGACTCTCAGCGAATCGTCGCGATCGTACGTGCTCGATCAGTCAAGCATGAGGCGAGCAAGCTAACAGCCGGCACCAACCCCGTATATCGCTTTAGAGGACTAGCGTTTCGAAACGCGTGATACCGCCCTCGCGCCGTCGATACGATCGATCACAAGCCAGCCGGATTTTTCGAGGCTACTTCTTCAGGAGCGGATGGTCCTTCGGCAGTTGCTTGGCGTACCAAAGAGCCAGTTTGTGTCGCAGCGTCTTCTCGGCGACCTGATCCTCGGGCAGCGGCTGAATCACCTTGTCGTGGACCAGCAGCCGATAGATGTACAGCAGCTTCTCACTCGCGGAATCCGTCGCTTCGAATTGCACAACGCCTCGGCCTTCCGCGTATTTGACGCCGGCAATCAGCGCCGCCTTGAACAGCTCCGCCTCATTCTTCAGCTTCACTCGGGGTCCCACCCTGATCCGATTCCGCGAGCGGTCAGGAATATGCGGCCAGACAGATGCACGCTTCTCCAAATAACGGGCTTTACGGATACCCGCTACACGCCTTGAATACTCGGGGTCG